>NZ_JIAF01000003.1 GCF_000688375.1 Prevotella sp. HUN102
AGACCGAACTGGAGCAGTTGGGTGCAGAAGTATGTGTATTGGAGTTTGATGTCCGCAACCGTGAAGCTGCCAAAAAGGCCGTGGAAAGTCTTACAGGAAAGTGGGCAAAGATAGATGTACTCGTGAACAACGCCGGTCTTGCGCTCGGGTTAGATCCTGAATACAACGGCGACTTCGAGGATTGGGACATAATGATTGATACCAACGTCAAGGGCTTGCTCACTATGACACGCTATATCGTACCGGGAATGGTGGAACGCAACCACGGTCACGTAATCAACATCGGCTCCGTAGCAGGCGATGCAGCCTACGCAAACGGCAATGTATATTGTGCCACGAAAGCTGCCGTGAAGACCATAACAGACGGACTTCGTATCGACGTTGCCGATACTGCCATCCGTGTTACCAACGTTAAGCCCGGTCTCGTTCAAACCAACTTCTCAAACACCCGTTTCCACGGCGATGACGAACGTGCAGAAAACGTATATAAAGGTATCAAACCTCTGACCGGCGACGACATTGCCGACGTAACATTCTATGCAGCAAGCGCTCCCGAACACGTACAAATTGCAGAAGTGCTCGTATTGGCTACACATCAAGCAAGTGGAAGTGTCATTATGAGGAAATAATGGGAAATGTTAAATGGGAGATGGGAGATGGGAAATGAGAAAAGGAGAAAAGGAGAAAAAGTTAAGCATAGATTATACTTTTGCACGGAAAGTGGCTGATGGTAACGACACAGCTCAGCACTATTAGCCTTCCCTACCTCACCATAGTTTAATAAATTTTGCGTACACATTTTACACCCGTACAAGAAATAAAGATTTTCCATTTTACATCTCACTTTTCACGTTTCCCATCTAACATTTCCCATCTCACATTTAACATTTCACGTTTCCCATTTAACATCTCCCATCTTCCATTTCACATTCAAAAACCTCACATCTCCTACTCATCCTTTTCCGTTTGATATCCAGTTTCATCGGGTCTTTCACGGCTTCGTGCTGCATCAAATAGAGGTAACGTTCCGTAATGCTGCACACACGCACATTCTTTCTGTCGGCCAGATGCGAGTAGACTACGGCAGGTGCTTTCGGAGGAACCACATTCAGCACGTGGAAAATGCTGTTCACGATAGCTCCGAAGCCTAATGGCACACCCCGCTCATTGCGCAAGGCCTGCGTTTCCCACACCGAATGACAGAGTTCCACCAAGTCGCACTTCGTTCCTTTCCATACCAAACCTTCCTCCGGACTGCGTTTTATCAGATTCCTGAAGTCAGCCACCACGGTTTCCAACATTCTTTCACGGCACATTCTCTGCATTTCCTTCTCGTTCACTTCAGAATCTCTTACGCTTTTCATCTCGTTTTCAATAATTGTGTTCATTGCAAATCATTTAGGCAAATAAGTCTTTCGATTCCTGACAACGGGCAGCACAGTATCTAAGACTATTCGGTTAATTCAATAGATTAAATCAGACTCATAATTAAGAGCACCTACATCCTCCCGTTACGTTTGCAAAGATAAACGCAGCGGCTGCACTATATGTTCAATCTTGAGAAAATATTAGTTAAATAGAAACGAACCGATGAAAAGCAAAAATCTTTAATCCGAGGCAGAAATAATATAACAATCTCTCACAGATGCCACAGAATCACAGATATTCTCTCTTAGCTCCCAAACACAGAGAAGGTAAAAAGAATATTTGTGATCCTGTGAGTCTATGAGAGATTAAGCCAAAGATAGCGAAACACAGAAACTTATAAACATCTGATAAACAATAAATTCAAAAACGTTTTTAACTCTTCGCAAAAACGTAATGCAGACCTACAAAGAATACAGGCAATCCTCTCACAAACGATTGCTGCCTGCCACTTACCCGTTGTCCAAGCTGCCTGAAGATTGAAACCACCCGTTATTGCGTCAATGTCGAGCATCTCTCCCGCAAAGAAAAGACCGGGACAGAGCTTGCTTTCGAGCGTATTGGAGTTTGATGCTTTCAGACTGACACCTCCACACGTAACAAATTCGTCGCGGAATGTGCCCCTGCCCGAAACCCGATGCGTGTCGTTCGTCAGCCGTTTCTATCAGCTTGTTGATGCTTTTCTTGCCCAGTTCTTCCCAACGTTTTCGGGCGACAGCCCTGCACGCTCTATGAGATAATTCCATATTCTGCCTGACAATTCATAGGGACGGACGCTGCCGAGCTGCTTTTTCGGATTCTTTGCAATGATGCCCGTAATGCGTTCTTCAACGATGGAGGCGTTTGTCTCGTTCAACCAATTCACGGAAACGGGAAACTCGTAGTCACATTCGCTTACGTATCGGGCTGCATAGGATGAGAGTTTCAGCGTTGCCGGACCACTCATTCCCCAATGTGTGATGAGCAACGGCCCCTGACTGCGAAACTTTGTAGAGGGAATAGAGAGCGAAACCGGCTCCACCACCGTGCCCATCAGGCTGCAAAAAGCCTTCTCGCTGACATTGAACGTGAAGAGCGACGGCACCGGTGCTTCTATTTTATGCCCAAGACTGGCCAGATACTGCAACCCTTCAGCACGAGGCGAACCTCCCGTAGTAACGATTATTCTGTCGAAGTTTCCGAACCGTGCGCTTTGAACCTTGCCTCCAGTCTGCCATCGCTCAATGGCTCAACAGCTTCCAGCGCATAGTGTGTCTTTACCTCTACACCCAGTTTCGATGCCGTGTGCGTAAGACAGTCTATCACGGTCTGCGAATCCTGAGACACAGGGAACACACACTGGTCGGCCTGGGTGGTCAATTTCACTCCGTGTTCCTCAAACCATCGGTAGGCATCCTTGTGATCAAACGACTTGAAAAGTCGTTTCAATAGTTTGTCGCCACGTGGATATGCCTGTTTCAGGTCGGTAATTTCCTCAAAGGAATTGGTAAGGTTGCAGCGTCCACCTCCCGAAACGCCCACTTTCGCCAGCACACGACCGGCCTTCTCAAAGATAGTTACCTTTGCGTGAGGATTCGTTTCCTTGCGGCAATGGCAGCAAAAAAGCCTGCTGCCCCTCCACCTATGATGGCAATGTGCGACATAATGGGGATAAATGATTGAATTTAAAAGGAATACACACAAACAAGCGGGCTGACAAAGCAGAAGCAAAGCAGCACACCTATTCTATTTCTTCCACGTGCGTGTTGGGCACCTCGCGTTCTTTCAGCATCTGGTCCAAACTCTTGAAGGTATAGGCAGCCTTGTCCTTAACCATCGTAGTCTTGAAACGTTCGCGCAGTTCCATCAGTTTCTGAATCGCCAACGGATAGGTTTCGGCATTGATGCGCACCGCCATATCCTTAGCATTCTGCGGAGCAAACTCGAAATAAGTAATCAGCATCTGCTGGAACTGCAGCCGCTGACGCTCGTTCATCTCTTCGAGCTGCGCATTCATCTTGTCCTTCGCCTTGTAGATAATGAAGATGAGTTCGTCGGTTCGCCACCACGCTGCCCGTGGTCGTATTTCTTTTCGTATTCAAAGTAGCAATCGCAATAGCCCTTGTCGGCCAGTTCCTTGAGTTCCTGCAATGCAGGGTCGAGCACGCGCCGGCAGAAGTCGGAGAATTTCTTGTAGTTGTTCTCCAGTCGCAGCATCTTCCTGAATTCCAGAGTCTTGATTACCGTGCGTCCTTTTTCCACCCACGATTCGATGAACATATAAATGCGCTGCGTATAGCGGTTCTTGCAGGCAAACACAATCTGCTTGCCGAGTCTGTGATAGCCGAAATCGAGCGATACAAGGCGTTCTGCCACGCTTTGGTCGAGCTTCAGGATGGCATATTTGTTATAGGAACGGTCTTCGGGAATATAAACGTCGCAGAGGTTCGTCGCCTTCGTGTACTTTCGTCCCTCACTTCGTCTTGTAGGGTATTTCCACCGGGATGGCAGCAAGCATCTTCAGCGAGTTGCGCAACTGCGGATAATGGTTCGGATCCACGCCAAGCTCCTTGAACGGCAGCTTGATAGGCATACGGCCGTCCTCGTCCAGTTCGTCGGTCTTGAAGAGATCGAGCTGTGGATTCCGCTTGTTGTTGAGGATTCCGTGAAGAATCTGCTGAAGATTTTCAACGATGGAAACGAGGATGCGCACCTGAATGAGCGAATAGTCGTGGCGCATCATCGTAACGGCGATGGGCTGCAAGAGCCACGTTTCTTCCTCAATCGGTATCAGTTCGTCCGATATTCCGCGCTTTACCGGAGCTTTCTTGGCCTTCGCTCCTTTCTTGCGCGTGGTGGCTTTCTTCGTTGCCGAAGCCGTTTTCTTGGTCGCAGCCGTGGCTCTCTTCGCTGTCGGTGCAGCTTTCTTCTTTGTTTTTTCGGTCGTTGCCATAAAACGATTTTATATTAAGACTACAAAGATAAACAAAGTTTTTCGGATTCGGGCGATTGTTGGCGACAAAAATAATCGCAGTTGTCGCATAGATGGAAAAGCAAAGGCGGTTCTTCGCCTGCATCATTCTACGGATTGCGCCGTCTCTGCCCAATCGGTGTCAGAGCTTTTCGCCGCAATGCGAACAGTATCTGTCTCCTTTCTCCACCCGTTCGCCACACCTCGGGCATTCATTGTCCACCACTTTCCTGTTTGTTTCGTCGATAATCGTTGCCGAAACAATGCCCGTAGGCACGGCGATGATGGTGTAGCCGAGCAGCATAACGAACGCCGACAACACCTTGCCAACGCCTGTAACGGGCGTAATGTCGCCATAGCCCACGGTTGTCATCGTTACTATCGCCCAGTAGATGCTCGTGCCGATGCTGCTGAAATTGGGATTCACGCCGCTTTCCACCATAAACATCAGCGTGCCGATGATGGTAACGAGGATGAGAACGAAGAAGAAATAAACCAAAATCTTGTTCAGACTCTTGCGAATGGATGCAAGCAGCAGATAGCCCTCATTGATGAACGTGAAGAGTTTGAAGACCCGGAATATACGCAGAAAGCGAAACACACGCAAGATAATCATATAGCCGAGACTCGGGAAGAACACGCCGAGATAGGAAGGAAGAATGGCGAGCAGGTCTACGATGCCGAAAAAACTGAGCATATAGTCGCGTTTGCGTGGCGAACAATACACTCTGGCTATGTATTCCAATGTGAAAAGCACCGTAAACAATTCCTGTGCAATGGTCAGTCCGTCCTTTATTCCGGGCAGAAGTGTGTCCACGCTCTTCACGAACGAGACGATAAGGCTTACCAGAATGGCGAAGATAAGCCATTCGTCAAAGAGTTTTCCACGCTTTGTGTCAGACTCGAATATGATTTCGTAGAGCTGTTCTTTCTGCAACCAGTCGGGTAGTTTCATTCTTCTGCCAAGTTTGTTTAATTACAAAGGGATTTGCGTTGCGAAGAGAGTAGAAGGAGACTACACAAACAAACCCGTCCACTCATCGACTTGCAAACTCATCTCCTCGTAAACTTATCTTCTTGTCGCCTTGTCCACTCGTAAACTTGTTTCCTCGTCTCCTCGTTCACTCGTCCACTTGTAAACTCTTCCCCTCGTCCACTCATCAATAAATCCTAACCTTGTCGCCCACTCGCAATCCGTCCTCAGCCAACTTACGGTTTTTCTTCACGAGGCTCTTGAGCCTTATGCCGTATTTCTGGGCAATATCGTAAAGACTTTCCGAATTGCCCACAACGTGCGGACACTTCTTGAACTGCTTCGGCGCACGCTTCTGCTTCTTCTTCAGCCAGATGATTTCGCCCGGATTCAGCCTGTCGCCCACCTTGCGCTCGTTGTATGTCGCCAATTTCCGCGCACTGATATTAAATTCCTTGCCGAGGCTCTTGAACGTATCGCCCTGACGCACATTGATATAGCAGTTTTCATTGAATATCTTCGGCACGTGCGCATTACTGTCGTAAGCCGTCTCGGGCTGCTGCCGCTGCACCACAGGATTCTCGTTGCACGCCTGTGGACGACGCCCTTTCGACGTTGCCTTGTCGTATTCATAGAGCTTGTAGACCTCTATAATGTCAATAAGTTTCTGGGCATACACGGGGTTGGTGGCATATCCGGCACGCTTCAGTCCGTGTGCCCAGCCCTGGTAGTCGGTTCTTGAGAGCCGGAAAAGACTGCTGTAACGCTGCCTGCCGCTGAGAAACCGGGAGTGGTCCTCATAGCTTTCTATCACGCTGTCGTAGGCACGGAAACACTCTCCCCGAAGGTCGTCGTCGTGGTAGATGGTTCGTCCCTCCCATCCGTGGCATTTTATTCCGAAATGGTTGTTGCCCTTCAGTGCCAGTTCGCTCTGCCCTGCCCCGCTTTCCAGCACGCCCTGCGCAAGCGTGATGCTCGCCGGGATGCCATACTTGAGCATCTCTTCGATAGCCATATCCTTATACCGGTCGAAATAATCCTGAAAGCGTTGGTTCCACTTCAGCTTTGGCGCGGCAAATGCCGAGCAAAACACGAGGAGAGTGGAACATAAAATAAGCGTAAATCGTTTCATCAAGAGCGAAAATATGTGAACCAACTGCAAATATAATGTATTTGAACGGAAGTCCAAAACATAAATACTTAAAAAACTTCAATTCAAAGATTATCAAATACAATCTATGAGGAACAGCTTATGCGTGTTTCTTCGCTTTTCCTTACTGCCAAACACGCTCTATGGAGAAAAATGTCGCAGCACTATGTGCTTCCTAAATAGGCAAAAAAAGAGCAGAAGAAAACACGCTCATTTTCTTCTGCTCAATAAGTTAATAATTGATTACATACATCAATGAAATATCCTTATTTTGATCTTCCCTTTTAAATACAAAAGGACCATTATTCTTACTGACCTCAATCCTTGCGTGGAACCGACTGTTATCGTTAGGGTCTTCACTATGGCACGATAAAATTGCATTGTATCCTTTCTTTACAGGACCGAAGATAGCTTGCCATCTTGATGTCGTTCCTTCAGGCATTTCCGTAATCTTATTGCCACGACCCGTTGTTACATTAATCTCTTTTACACTTTTGGGATTATCTGACGTGCAAGTTACTTCATAACGAATATAATATTCATCCTTTGACACTTCTACTTCCGGCTGTGGTTTCTCTTTCTCACTAACCCCATCATCGTCAGAAGAACAAGCACAGCAACATAATGCAATAGCAATGATTGCAAACAAATTAACTATTTTCATATTACTCCTCATTTATCTAAATTTAATAGTTCTAATTGAAGTATGCACTCAGTTTCGATGAACAAAATTAGTGAACTTGTCAAACATAAACGACTAAAGGCTGACTTTTTCCTAACTTTATCATTATTTAACACTATAAAAATATTCAAAGGAATTGTATCTATCAGTTGGAAATCAGATACTTATTATCATTGAATAAGGCCTAACTCTCTAATTCATAGTACTTAAAGAAACATAAAATTCCTACTTATAAAGCAAAATTACATAATAAATCAAAAAAGAAAAGGAGGCTGCAACTGTCGGCAAGAACAGATTGATAGGGCATAGATTGTCTTGTGCGAATGAGCACTGCAGCCCGAATATCCAATCGTTTTTCATCAGGCATCTGTGCCATCCTTGAAGGCTTTGCCTTCTCTGTGTTCGGGAAAGTAGGCGTAAATCTGTGGATCTGAGAAATCTGTGAGAGAGACTTGACATTTCATTCAAGCCAATTTATAAATAATTGATTTACAACAAATTAAGAACCATCACAAAATTAAATTTCAATCTTCGTAAAAACGCATTCCGTTTTTCGCAAGATTGCCTTGCATTTTTGCGAAGATTGCAACGCATTCTTCGCACGCTTGGAAACAAGGGTAAATCAACTATCAGAATTGGGAATGAGAAAGCAGATAAATCGCTCACAAATACCACGGAAATACTGCAAAATCGGGGGGATTTATCTTTTCTTGTGCTTAATTCAGTCTGTTGCAGGGAAATTGCTGAACGAGGAAATTTTCTGTATTTGCTTTCCGAGTTATTCAAAGGAAAGTTTCTTCAGCCGTGTGCGCAGCTCCTCTGCCTGACTCTGGCGTATGGAAAGGGTAATTTCGCAGGTGTTGTCGAACTTCTGGTCGATGATGCGTGGATTCATATCCTTCACTATCTTCATCACGTCGTTCATCATTGGGTAGGTAAAGGAATAGTGTATGCGTTCCTCCACGAATTTTTCTTCCGTCTCGGTATGCTCCAAGGCATCTTCCGTGGCACTCCTGTATGCCACAATCAAGCCGCCGGTGCCGAGGTTCACGCCTCCGTAGTAGCGAATCACGCAGACGAGCACATCCGTCAGTTCGGCACTGACGAGTTGCCCGAGGATAGGTCTGCCGGCAGTCGATGAAGGTTCGCCGTCATCGTTCATCCGGAAGTCTTCGCCCTGCGCACCCAAACGGTAGGCATAGCAGCAATGGCGCGCGTCGTAGTATTTCTTTTTGTAGCCCTTGACGATTTCCTGTGCCTCGTCGGCAGTTTCTATATGATGCACAAAGGCGAGGAATTTACTCCTTTTCTCGGAGTAAAATCCCTCGCCAATGATATTCTTTTTTACAGTCTTGTATTTATCTGTCATCTTTCTGTATGGAAGTGGCTCACGAATGAGCCACCACGATTATGAAAGCTTATGGATAACGAGTCCTGAGCGCAGTTTAGGCTCGAACCAAGTAGCCTTTGGAGGCATAATCTTGCCGCTGTCGGCAATATCCATAATCTGCTGCATACTTACAGGGTAGAGAGCCAAAGCTGCTCTCATCTCGCCACTGTCTACACGCTTCTTCAATTCTTCCAAACCACGGAGACCGCCTACGAAGTCGATACGGTCGCTTGAACGGAGGTCTTTGATTTCGAGAAGTTCGTCGAGAATCAAACGGCTTGAGATGTCTACGTCCAACACACCGATTGGGTCGCTGTTGTCGTATGTGCCTTCCTTAGCCACGAGACTGTACCATTCGCCGTCGAGATAGAGTGAGAACTCGTGCAACTTAGCCGGCTTGTAGAGAGCTGCGCCCTTCTTCTCTACGATGAAGTTCTTGTCAAGAGCCTTCAGGAATTCTTCTGAGCTCATACCGTTCAAGTCCTTTACCACACGGTTGTAGTCGAGAATTGTCAGTTCTGAAGCCTGGAAGCAAACTGCCATAAAGTAGTTGTACTCCTCCTCGCCCGTATGGTTAGGATTAGCCTTAGCCTTCTCGCCACCTACGAGACCGGCAGCAGCCGAACGATGGTGTCCGTCAGCAATATAGAGGCTTGGCATCTTTGCGAACTCTTCCGTGATAGTCTTGATGTCCTTATCGTCAGATACTACCCAAAGCTGATGACGGAAACCGTCGATAGGAGCGATGAAGTCGTATTCCGGAGCTGTTGCAGCATAGCGGGAAGTGATTTCCTTCAATGTAGCGTTGTCTGGATAAGCGAAGAACACAGGCTCGATGTTGGCGTTGTTCACGCGGACGTGCTTCATACGGTCTTCTTCCTTGTCGCGGCGTGTCAGCTCGTGCTTCTTGATAACGCCATTAACGTAGTCCTGACAAGCAGCACCTACAACGATACCGTACTGTGTCTTGTTGTTCATTGTCTGAGCATAGATGTAATACTGCTCCTTCTCGTCCTGAACCAACCAACCCTTGTCTTGGAACATCTGGAAGTTTTCGGCTGCCTTTTCGTAAACACGTGGGTCGTATTCACTTGTTCCTTCTGGGAAGTCGATTTCAGGTTTGATGATTCTATACAAGCTCTTTTCGTTGCCCTTAGCTTCTTCTCTTGCCTCTTCAGAGTTCAATACGTCGTAAGGACGGCTTTCAACTTGTTCTACAAACTCCTTTGGAGGACGAACGCCCTTGAATGGTTTAATAATTGCCATAATATTAAATTAAAAAACCGCAGACTCCCAAGGCTTGTGCCTTGTGTGGCATAGTTCCTGACAATCTACGGCTATTAGGTGTATGATTATTTGTTTACTTGGAATTTTGTATCGCCGGTAGCAAAGAATGCGTTAATCTGCTTTGCTGCTGCAATACCTGCATTGATGTTAGCTTCTGCTGTCTGAGCACCCATCTTCTTAGGTGTTGTGAAGTAACGGCCCTCGAACTTAGCGAACTCTTCGTCAGCATCCGGCTTGATGTCGGTAACGAACTTGAGGTCTTCGCGTTCAGCAAGCAGCTTGATGAGTTCTTCCTCGTTGATAACTTCCTTGCGGGCTGTGTTTACGAGGATACCACCCTTCTTCATCTTGTTCACGAGTGCATAGTTGATGCTCTGCTTTGTTTCAGGAGTTGCAGGAATGTGCAATGAAACGATGTCGCAGGTCTCGAACAGTGCTTCCTGAGTATCAACAGCGATTGCGCCGCCCTTCTCAATAACGTCCTTTGGACAGAATGCGTCGTAAGCATAAACTTCCATACCGAAGCCCTTAGCAATGCGTGCTACGTTGCGGCCTACGTTACCGAAAGCGAGCAAACCGATCTTCTTGCCCATCAATTCAGAACCACTCTTGCCGTTGTAGAAGTTACGAACAGCAAACACGAGCATACCCATTACAAGCTCTGCCACAGCGTTTGAGTTCTGACCCGGTGTGTTTTCAGCAACTACCTTGTGAGCAGTAGCAGCAGCGAGGTCGATATTGTCGAAACCTGCACCTGCACGTACTACGATCTGCAACTTTGCAGCTGCATCGAGAACTTCTGCATCAGCCTTGTCTGAACGGATAATCAATGCGTCTGCATCCTTAACTGCGTCGAGCAATTGTGCTTTTTCTGTATATTTTTCGAGCAATGCAAGTTCGTGGCCTGCACCTTCAATTTCTTTTCTGATACCTTCAACAGCAGCTGCTGCAAAAGGCTTTTCTGTTGCAACTAAAACTTTCATAGTAATAAATTTTAAATACAGGTTACACGGATATGGTGTTTTATCCCATTCCGTGCAACCTGATATGGTTTAATTAATGATTTGCCTCGAATTCCTTCATTACGTCTACAAGTGCCTGAACGCCTTCTACTGTCTGAGCGTTGTAGCAGCTTGCACGGAAACCACCAACGTCGCGGTGTCCCTTGATACCAACCATACCCTTAGATGTAGCATAGTCGAAGAATTCCTGCTGCAAGTCAGCATACTCGTCGTTGAGTACGAAGCAGATGTTCATATAAGAACGGTCTTCTGCGTCCTGAACGGTAGCACGGAACAGCTTGTTGCGGTCGATTTCGCCGTAGAGCAAGTCAGCACGCTCCTTAGCAATCTTAGCCATTGCTTCAACACCACCCTGAGCCTTAACCCAACGGAGGTTCTCCAATGCTGTGTAGATAGGCACTACTGGAGGAGTGTTGAACATAGAACCCTTAGAAACGTGTGTACGGTAGTCGAGCATTGTAGGAATCTGACGTGTAACCTTGCCGAGAGCATCGTCCTTAACGATAACGAATGTTACGCCGGCCATAGAAAGATTCTTCTGTGCACCACCGTAGATCATATCGTACTTAGCAACATCAACCGGACGGCTCAGGAAGTCTGATGACATATCGCCGATGAGACGAACCTTTGTATCCAAGTCGTAACGCATTTCAGTACCATAGATAGTGTTGTTGCTTGTTACGTGCAAGTAGTCCAAGTCTTCTGGCACTTCAAAGCCCTTAGGAATGTATGAGAAGTTCTTGTCAGCTGAAGTAGCAACTTCAACAACTTCACCGAACAACTTAGCTTCCTTCATTGCCTTCTTAGCCCAAACACCTGTGTTGAGGTAACCAGCCTTCTTTTCCAAGAAGTTGTAAGGAACCATACAGAATTCCAAAGAAGCACCACCACCGAGGAAGAGTACTGAATAGCCTTCAGGAATGTTCAACAACTCCTTAATCAAAGCTACTGCCTCATCAACTACCGGCTGGAAATCCTTTGCTCTGTGGCTGATTTCTGCCAAAGAAAGACCACTACCATTAAAATCTAAAATCTGCTGTGCAGTTTTTTCAATCACTTCACGGGGAAGAATGCAAGGACCTGCATTAAAGTTAATCTTCTTCATCATGACATTAAAATTTTTAAGTTTATGTATATTTATTAATGTTATCTTACCAAAGTGTAACCACTCACATAGTATATGTTTGCGAAATTACGGTTTATATTTGACACTTGCAAATTTTTAACGATATTTTAATATACTTATTTCGTTTCGCTCTGTTTTTACACGTGATGGCACACGCCTGTGTTTGACTTTCAACTTGTAAGTTCCACTATCGTATTTCCTCCACGACGGTGTTAAGTCCTTTTATTTTCTCTCCTTTCGTCAGTTTCAGAACCTGTAAAATTTTCGTTCGTGAAACGGCAACGTAGGTAAAACGGGGCATAACATCAATTTTACCGATGTCTGAAGACGCTAATCCTCCCTTCTTGCAGAGGTAGCCTACGATGTCGCCTTTCGAGATTTTATCGTTCTTTCCCTTACCTATATATAAGGTAGCCATCGTGGGTTGTTTTATCTCGGGCAGACTTTCGGGCAGCGAGAAACTTTCCGTTTCCTGTTCCACATATTCCGGAATCTGTTCTTCCGGCCCGAGAATGAAATAGGAATTGCCCTCCTTGTCCCATCGTGCCGTTCTTCCCACACGATGAACGTACTCGTCTTTGCTTTCGGGCAAATGATAATGGATGATGCTGTCTACATCGGGTATGTCCAGACCACGCGCACCCAAATTCGTGCTGACGAGGATGTTTGCCGAACCGTTGGCAAAACGATAGAGTGCAGCCTCGCGTTCCTTCTGCTCCAAACCACCGTGGAAGAGCGAAACTCCGAAACCTTTCTCTTGCAAATAGGTTGCCGTGCGAACCACTGCGTCCCGATAGTTCAGGAAAACAATGCTGCTCTTCTCGCCTAAATACAGCAAGAGGTTGGAAAGGCTCTCCAATTTGTCCTTCGATTCGCTTTTCAACTGGAAGAACCGGATTCTGTTCCGATTTCCACCCTCCGAACTTCTGTAATCTATTCTTTCGGACTTCTGCAATCTTACGAATTTCGGTATGGACTCGGCTTCCGTTGCGGAAAGGAGGATACGGTGGCGCACCGTCGGCAACTTGCCCACCACTTGCTCCATTTCGTTCTGGAAACCCATTTCAAGACACTTGTCGAACTCGTCGATAACGAGCCATTGCACGCTCTCCGTACCGAAGTTTCCTTTATCCAGATGGTCGTTCAGCCTGCCGGGAGTGGCAAACAGAATCTGCGGCTTCGTCTCGCGGAGTATTCTGTGCTCGTCCATCGTGGGCCTGCCGCCATACAGTGCCATCGCCCTGATGCCGCACTTCATATCCGTAACCACCTGCGCCGACTGCTTTGCCAGTTCTCTTCCCGGCACGAGCACGATTGCCTGAACCTCTTCCTTCGACTTATCCATCAGACAAGCAAGCGGAATCAGGTACGCATAAGTCTTTCCCGTACCCGTGGGAGAGAGCACCACAACGTCCTTGTCGGAATGCAAGATGGCTTCCGACGATGCTTCCTGCATCGGGTTCAGTTCTATACCGAGTGTATCTAATATTTTATCCATCCGTCGGTTGAATTAAGTTTATAAACTGCTCCTTATGGTCGCGAATCGGGAAGTCCGTTACCGAGCACTCCTCTGTAAAGCCATTAGGCTTGAGGTCATGCCACACCTTGCCACGGTTGTCGAGTTCCTTGAGATGGATATGCAGGTTCACAATCTCCTGTCCTGTCTCATCTTTCTTACCAGTGTGTTCCTCAACCTTTGTTACGTCAAAGAAGTCAAGAATACCTTTGGGAAGCAAATAGCTCACAAAGGTTCTGTAATCGAACGAAGAAGTTTTCTTTGCCATGGTGCAAAGGTAATACTTCATCTGCACATAGCAAAACTTCTATTGAGCAAATTCTACAACATTGTGGATAAAGACATACACGGACTATTGAAACTGCGCCGATAAAAATTTAATGATGGCGATTAATAATAAACCAAGCTGCACCAATAGAGATTGGTACAGCTTGTCATCAAATTCAGCCGATATATTTATCCTGGAGAATAAGGAGTCCCCGAATGAATATTACGACTAATATTGCCTTAATAAGGTCATCTATAAAGGAAATGGGTAAGCTTCTTAGAATATCTATTAATATAAAACCTAAAAAATACAGGATCCCACAACCTAAATCTTTAAGTACTTGACTTTTAAGTTTCTCTAATTTCATTTAGCAATTAAGGGTTTCCAGTACAGATGACTGTTTACTGTTGTTGATGTAACCTTGATAAGACCACCACGTCCTTGTCGGAATGCAAGATGGCTTCCGACGATGCTTCCTGCATCGGGGTCAGTTCTATACCGAGCGTATCTAATATTTTATCCATATCTGTTCGTTGAATTAAGTTTATAAATTGCTGACAGCAGAAACGGCATCTGTCTTTGATTTATTCCAATCCAACAGGACGGCAATGCGCTGATGCAGACAATTCCGATACAAAGTTCGGAAAAATCTTCCGAATCTACAAACAATCCGTACAAATCAATCATCAAAAAGACAGTTTTCAATTGTGCGAAGAACGCAGCATAATCTTCGCATACTTGTCGTGCGTTCTTACGAAGAATGCCGTGCAATCTTCGCACGTTTGCAGAACACCCTACAAACGACTGATTTACAAATACTTACAAAACTCAAAACTTCCCACACCTTCTATCTGCTGCAAATGTCTCTCTGATGGTTTATCTGCAAATTGCCGGGCAGAGAATTATTCTTTGCCGATGTTACAGGTCGAATATGATTTTTGCCATAAATTCGCGCGGGCGCAATGTATAGGAAACGAAGGAGTTTATGTTGCTCTCGATAAAGTATTGATTGTAATGCGTGTTGTTCAGCAGATTCCGACAGGAAAGCTGATACTCAACAGACTTTGTTCTGTAAGAGGCATACGCTCCCAAGAGGAAATTGCTGCTCATCGTCTTCATAGGAGAGTGATAGATGGAGCTTTTCACACCTATCTCCCACTTTGCCCACGGGAAAAACGTTGCCGAAATCCGGTGCTTGTAATAGGAGATGCGCGTACTCTGCCATTCGGAAGGTCCCGCAGGCATCTGCTTGCTGACGTGCAGCGCGGAACTCAACTCGAAAGAGAAGCCACGGAAGGGCTGCGATGCCATTTTCAGACTGGCATCAACGGTGTTCAAATGCCAGTCCTCCAGTTCGTCTTTATGCAGAAGCGTGTAGTCGCTCCGCCCGAACGAAACCTCTGCGCCGATGGTGGTCCTGCCCCAATAGAGGGAATGGGAGGCAAAGAGGCTGCACTCGTAGGTGTTGGCATTGCTGCGATGCGCCGTGGGCGTGCTGAGATAGACATTGTTGAGCAGATGATTCTGGAAAACCATCTCATTGTGCCGGTGCATCCATAGCGTAGAGATTCCGGCAAACAGCTGCTTGATGGGCTGCTTGAAGGATAGAGACAGGTTCAGCAGATGATAGCCTGCATCGGTTATCTGTCCTCCGTAGCTCCGCTGCGTGCGATAGGAAGTGAAAACCGGCGTACGGAAAACCGTCAGCAGCGAGCGGGAGCTTTCCGAATAGTTGTAGTTCAGCTTGAGCTGGAAGAACTTGTTCAGGGCATACTGGGCAAAGACGGAGGGCTGGAGCGACACTCTGGCGCGGCTCTCTCCGTCGTAATAGCGCAATGCCGTGTTGAACTTGGCAGACAGGCTGAGCTTCAGGCTGCTGCGTTCGTAGCTCACGGAGGGCGTCAGGTAGAAATCATACTGCTGATATTTCTCCGTAGTGTCGGCTCTCAAACCGAGAATCTGCATTCGCTGCAACAGTGCGGAAAAGCCCGTTTGGGCATTCAGGCTGAAACGCTTCAGACGTTTGCGGTACGAAACGTTGTCCTTGTGTTGGAAAGTGTAGATGTTGTGTCTTTCCGTTCCGTCCAGAACGGTAAGCAGCCGTTCGGGCAGATAAGCATAGGTGGTGGCGGAAGACAGCCCCCACTTCCCACCCGAGGAATTGGTCTTGATGAGGTTGAACTCCTCCGTGGCATACATCTTTCTCGGACGCACACTCTGCGTGATTTCCCTGCCGTTCAAAAGGGTTGTACCGACGGAATGGTTGAAATCGAGCGAGCCGTAGAGGTTGTTCGTAAGATAGAGTTTGTCGGTATTCACCTTGTAGCTTATCTCGCCGTTGAACCTGTTTTGGGTGGTAGAAACCGAGTTTTCCTCTATCGTTTTCTCGGCGTCGATGTCCGTGTATGAGGTTTCCGAATACTGGTCTGCCCTCTCCCTGTTCCATAGATAGTCTGCCTGAATGCGCAGGTCGTTTCCCCTCTTGGTCTTGAAGAGCTGATTGGTGGCAATAAGGTGCGATGTGTTGAAGTAGGTTTGCTCCTGTCCGATGTCCGGAACGTCCATTCCTATCACTCCTACCAGCCCCCTCGGGCGGCTGAACTCCCTTGTAAGGGAAGCCAGATCTCTCACTTCCACGGCAATTTCCTTGCCCGAATTGTTGCATTTGTACATCGAGAGGTTCTGCATTTTTCTGCCAAAGAGCATCCCCATCAGCTTCCCGTCGTATAGAATTTTGTCTGCGCCGTGGGCGTCCTGCACGCCGACGCCGCTCTCCACCACGCCCGTCCACGTGTTTTTAGCATCGTCCTTGAGCACGATGTTGAGTGCGGCCTGATCCGAGAAGTCCACGCCTCGGAGCGATTTCACCTCCTGATGGTTCTCAATTACCTCCACATTCTTTACCTTGTCTGCCTTCAGGTTCTCGCTTGCCTGTGCGTATTTGCCTCCCATCAGATCCATTCCTTCGATGTAGAACTTGCTGATGGCCTTGCCCTCATAGCTTATCTGGCCGTTTTCAGCCACTTGCAGTCCCGGCATTTTCTTTATCACGTCGGCAATGCTGCGGTCCTGTCCCTGCTTGAACATCGACACATCATAGACCAAAGTATCGCCACGCTCCTTTATTTTGTCGGGACGCACCTTCACTTCCTGCAACACGATAGAGGTTTTCTCCAGCACAACGGTTCGGGATGAGGAGAAATCCGAGAGGGGCAAGCTCTTCTTGGCATAGCCCAGACAGGTGAACACAATCTGTGCGCCACGCTTCTCTGCGTCGTCGATGGAGAATTTTCCATCCGTGGAGGTATAGGTGTAGGCAACGGTCTTGCCTGCGCCGTCGTAGACAACGACACTGGCTGCATCTATTCCTTTCTTTTTGGAATCGACCACCCTTCCCTCGTAGGTCTGGGCGTGCAGACAAGAGGGCAACAGGGCGAGCAGAAGAATGATAAGTGTGCGCATAAGCAGATGAAAATGTTATTCCTTGTCTTCCGGCATCTTCTCCATATAGGTTCGTTTTATCGTTGGAAGTTCTTCAGAAGACTTTCCGTTTCCATCTTCCACAACGATAACATCGCTTACGCTGACTGTGGCAAGTCCCAATTTCCGCAAGGCGTAGTTCACGGGGTCTGCCGCTTGAAGGCGCAGCTGCTTCTGATATTCCGCATTGGTACACTTCACATAGTCTTTCGTGCTTATCTTCCAAGGCGCAGTATGGGTCTGTTCGATGCCCACACACGAGAACTTGAAAAAGTTGTCGGCATCGTTGGCAGCCATAATCAGCCCGGGCAGCCCGCCAAATTTCCAAGGACCATAGGGCAAGGAGAGTTCTTCGGCAAACCATACAGTCCACTGGCGGCCTGCGTAGTTGGCAACAGCCTTCTTGCAAAGATAGCCGTTCACGGTCATTGTGTCGTCGTCTGCGATTTTCCAGTCGATTTTTGGCAGTTTCTCCTTGTAATAGAATTTGTCCGGAGCATTTGTGATGAAGGTCAGTTCATCGCTTGCTCTGTTCGTGAAAATCTTGTAAGCAGCCCCACGCTTCGTGGATTCCATCTCCTCAAGGATTTCATCCACATTTCCACCTTGCTTTACCGTAACGTCACCAGCACTTCCGTAAACGCTGTAAAACTGTGATTTACCATCAGCCGTAATGTCCAAATTCAGCAAATCGTTGTAGGTTTGTGTCTTGGTATTGATATCTTGCAGTTCATAGACAAAGCGAAATACCTGCAAGCTGTCCGACTGGGCAAACGCCAACTGGGCTACGATGGACAGAGCCACGATGATGCAAACTTTTATCTTTTTCATTGTATGAAATATTAAGTTACTCGTTATGAAATGGAAACTTAGTTTTCCTAAAAGTATTATATAGTATTGCAAAAGTATAGAAAAACATTGAAATAACCATAGATTTCGTTGCTTATTTTTGATAACAACAGAAAATTATCGGAATTGGGGATAAATCTGAACTTGGAAATACAGGACTGCACTAATCATATTGAGCCAGCTTGCAATTTATTCGCTCACAGATTGTACGGATGCACAGATAATCGTTTTAGCAACAGAGAAGAAAATCTGTGCATCTGCAAAATCTGTGAGAGAAAGCCCTTGCCATCTTATCTCCAATTCGGGTAAGACTATCAACTAAGGGCAAGCCTGTCAAGGCATTTTTAAAGCATAGACGAAATGCCAAACGTGCGCATAGGCAGACGAAAAGGCTATTCCTTGTCTTCCGGCATCTTCTCCATATAGGTTCGTTCTATCTTCGGAAGCCCCTCAGAATCCTTTCCGTTTCTATTGCTTACAACGATAAAGTCGCTCGCGCTGATTGTGGGAAGTCCCTTTTGCCGCAAGGAGTAGTTCACGGGGTCTGCCGCTTGCAGGCGCAACTGCTTCTGAAGTTCCGCATTGGTGCATTTCACATAGTCCTTCGTGCTCATATTCCAAGGCGCAGTACGGGTCTGTTCGATACCTACACACGAGAACTTGAAATAGTTATCGGCATCGTGGGCAACCATAATCAGCCCCGGCAAACCATTGAGTTTCCAAGGGCCATAGGGCAGCGAAAGTTCTTCAGCAAACCATACAGTCCACTGGCGGCCTCCGTAGTTGGCAACAGCCTTCTTGCAAAGATAGCCGTTCACGGTCATTGTATCTCCGTCTGCGATTTTCCAGTCAATATTCGGCAGTTTCTCCTTGTAATAGAAGTTATCCGGACTCGTTGTGATGTAAGTCAGTTCTCCGTCTGCCCTGCTCGTGAGAATCTTGTAAAGAGCACCTTTCTTAGTCGATGCCATCTTCGCAATCATCTCCTCTACACTTCCACCCTCATTTATTATCTCAGCGTCTGAAATTCTGTAAACGCTGTAAAATAGTGATTTACCGTCTGCCGTAATATCCAAATTCAGCAGATCGTTGTAGGTTCGATTCTTATAATTGGCGTCTTGCAGCTCATAAACAAAGCGGAATACCTGCAAGCTGTCCGACTGGGCAAATGCCAACTTGGCAAAAACGGACAAGGCAATGATGATGCAAACTTTTATCTTTTTCATTGTATGAAATATTAGATTGTTCGTTATGAAATGAAAACTTAGTTTTCCTAAAAGTATTATTAGTATTGCAAAAGTATAGAAAAACATTGAAATAGACATAGATTTCGTTGCTTATTTTTGATAGCAGCAGAAAATTATCAGAATTTGGGATAAATCTGAATTTGAAAATACAAGGCTGCGCTAATCATATTGAGCCAACTTGCAATTTATTCGCTCACAGATTGCACGGATGCACAGATAATCGTTTTCGCCACGCAGCCATACCTGAATCCAGACCGATTTCCACCGATTTGCAAGTATGCGAAAAATGCAGCGCATTCTTCGCAAAAACGCACTGCATTCTTGCGAAGAATGGAATGCAATCTTCGCACGTTTGGAAAGAGGAGAAATAATGACTGATTATCAGATGGTTACAAGAGGGTAAACAAACAAGAAAACGAAAGAAAAATTGAAAAGGTTCTCTCACAGATTTCGCAGATGCACAGATTTAAGTCTGCGCTTCCAAACACAGAGAAGGCAAAGCCTTCAAAGAGAACACAGATGCTCAATAAAGCACGAATTGGGCATTTAGCCGACAATAGACGTTCATCAAAGAAAATCTGTGCCATCCTTGAAGGCTTTGCCTTCTCTGTGGCGAAAACGATAATCTGTGCATCTGTTCCATCCGTGAGAGATAAGGCTGCGAGACGGTTCATTAATTATTAAAGCAACCCTATAATCCTGAGTTCGAATTTATCCCGAATTCAGGCAATCTATTCAGTTTCCTTGTCTGTTTCTGAAACTCTGACCTAATCATCCGTTGGTGTTCCGAAGTTTGTCTATCGCGTCAAACTCCTTGCCCATATTGAGATTAAGGTAGATGGTGTATAAAGGTGCAAACCATTTATCCTTTTCCTGTGGCGCAAGGCTACGGTACTTCTCGAGATACGGCAGTGCTTTTTCGTAGAACTGGCTTATCCTGCCACGCTTTGCACGCCTGTGCTGCGACTTTTCCAGCTCGATGGCCTGATCGAAGTACGCCAGTCCCATATTGAAATGGGCATCGGCATTCTCGGGATTCTGTTCCAACAGCTTGGAGCACAGCTCTATACATTCATCGTATCGGGCAAGGTTCAGGAGTACCGTGCTCTTTGTGAGACGGAAGAGGACGCTCGTGGAGTCGGCTTCCAAAGCCTTGTTGCAGACCACCAGCGCAGAATCGTACATCCGGTTCTGCGAATAATACTCCACGAGCCGGGGGAAGAAGAAAGCAAAATTCGGATATTCCTCGAATCCTTTCTGCAATGCCCTCACGTATCTTACCGTGTCCTTGTTCAGCAGAAAAGCCTCTGCCTCGTACTGCCGCACGAAGTTGAGCATCGAGGAATCGCGCTCGGCGAGATTCATATACTTGAGAATCTTCTCGGCATTCTCCATCTTGTAGCCGCAATACATCGACCAATAGGCTGCGTGGGGCATCAGAGCGTCGTCTTTCTCGAAATTGAATGCGGCGAAGAGGGGTTCTCTGTCGCTCCTGATGTAGGTGTCGAAATAATCGTAGGCGGCAGCATAGTCGTTCCTGTGAATCTGATAGACGCCTCCGTTGAAGAGGTTCGGACGGATGGAAGCAAGATATTCCGAATGCCTTTCCCTGTACTTGGGGTTCACTCTCCCTGTCGCATCGGGCTTTGTGTCGATGGAGTCGAAGGCCGCCATCGTTTCGTAGAGTCTCTTTGTGACGGAGAAAAATTCTGCCGTGTCCGATTTCTGCTTGAGATATATCTTTTCGTTCGCCTTTGCATACTGGCGTTCGAGCGACTGGCAGAGTATCAGCCATATCTTCGTGTTCTCCCTGTTGGCAGAATCTTTCAGCAATGCACGCATACTCTGTTCTGCCGATGCGAGGTCTTTTCCGGTTTTTATCTGGTCGCGCGCAGCGGCAATTTGTTTCTTCTGAGCGAAAAGAAACAGGGGGAAGAACAGTAAAATGTAAAGTAATAATCTCTTTTTCAAACTAATCCTTGTATTTTGACACCAACGGTTCCAGTTCGCCGGCCTTGATTTTGTCTTCGAGAATGGTGTAAATCATATATAAGGGATTTACCCAGTCCACTTTGTTTCGTCTCGGGTCCTTTGCCCTGACACGCTCGAGATAGGTGCGCGCTTCGGCAAAAATATCCTTATACTCGTTTTCGGACGTAAACTCGCCCTTATGTTTCTTCTCTGCCACAAGGTTTCTGGCGTCTATGCCCTTCATATTGAGGCACACGCCGATGTTGAAGGCCACGGGAATGCTCGAGGGGTCAATCTCATCGGCAGCCTTGTAGGCCTCTATCGCCTCGTCCCAACGCTTGGCGTTCATTGCGATTTCGCCTTTCAGAATCCACGGAATGGGCTTGTTGTAGTTCTCCTCGAGCTGTTTGTCTACGAAGCTCTCAAGGTTGAAGCGCGGCGAAGGATACTGATAGAACTTCATCACCCACGAGAAATAGGTATCGTTAGTAGGGTCCGACTCGTACAGTCGTGTGAGCACTTTCAGGTATCGCAGCGAATCCTCGGTGGTAATCATCTGCGCACTCATACATTGCGCCTTTATTTCAGCCGCCTCAACGGCAGACTCGTCGTAGCGCAGTGCCGTGCTTGCATATTCGTCGGCCTTGTAATAGCTTCTGGCTTTCAGATGATAGTAGGAGAGATAATAGGCTGCCGTGCCGCTCTCGTCGGGTATTCCCATTACCAACGGACTGTTTCTCAATTCGAGATACTGCTCAAAGGCATCCATTCCTTCCTGTCTCGTGTATTCTTTCTTGGCAAGATACAGACCTGCATCAATGAGCATCGGGTAGAGCCTGACCATACGGAGACTGTTCTTCTCCACGAATTTGGTCTTTACTTTTCCATTACGGGTAGGCATTCTGTCGTATTCGTCGCACTGAACAGACAAGTTCACTCCTTCTATCACCGCACGATAGAAGGCCACGGAATCCCTATTCGAATGATGGCTGACCTTATTGCAGGCCTCAGCGGCAAGATGGTTCAGCTCCTGTGCTTTCTTTCTGCTGTCCTGAGCTTTGAGAGGTTGGAGAATGAAAACAAGCAGCAATATGAAGAAAAAAGATTTACGCATACACCATATTATATATAAAAGCCCCCTTCTCTGGGCACAACTGCGCCAAAGAAGGGGGATAGGTATGATTAGTTTGCACCTGCGTCTGCACCTGCTGCCATTGTTTCAGGGGCATCAGGACCCTTTACAAAGTAGTAGGCATTGTAGAGAGGATAAGCCCAGAAAGCCTTCTTCTCCTTCAGGATGTCGAGCTTCTTGGCTGCCTCAAGGTAGACAATCGCTTCCTTGTAAACTACATTGAACTGCTCGCGTGCCGCTGCTGAGAGCGTACCCTTCACAGCGTTTACGCGGTCCTGTGCGCGGTAGAAGAGGCACTGACCGATAGAGCCGTTGATTTCGATTTTCGCATTGTCGTCCTTGGCGTAAGGAAGTGCCTTCTTGAAAGCGTCGGCCGCAGCTTCGTAATTCTTCTTCTGGCTCTCGAACTGACCCTTCATCACGAGTCCGGCGTAGCTGTTAGGATTCTGTGCAAGGAGATCGCTGACGAACTTGTCGGCCTTGTCCTGCATACCCAGCGCACTGTAAGTAGCTGTCATAGTCTGGAAAACAGCGTCGTTGTCCTTGTCCTGATTGTAGATTACTTCGAGCTTCTTTGCATAATCAACGGAATCCTGACGGGTCTTCAGCTGAGAACCAAGAATAGCCAACTGCACCTGCTGAGCTTCCTTGGCACGGTCAGGGTTCTGCAAAGCGTACTTCACATACTTCTCTGCCATAGCGTAATCCTTGAACTGATAGGCATACAGCGTAGCGAAGTATGCAATCTCGCCCAAATTCTGGTCCTGTGCCTTGTCAAACTTGGCAAACATAGGATAGTCTGCTGATTCAACGTACTGTGCCAGATACTTGTAGGCATTCTTGTCGTCCTTGGCATTCTGATAGAAGATACCTCCGTTGATAAGATGAGGACGGAGAGAGTACAACTGGTCTACAATGCCAGAGAACTTAGGCTTTACCTTTCCCTTGGCGTTTGGCATATTGTCAAACTCAATCGCCTGAGCACCTGCGTCGAAAGCCTGACCTACCGCCTCATAGAGTCCCTTTTCATCAACCTGCTTTGATGGTTCCTTGCCCATCTGCTTCTGGGTTTCGTTCTCAATCTGGGCAGCCTGCTCGGCATTTACCTTCTTCATTGCCAGTTCAAAGAGCTTGTTGTAGGCCTTTGCCTTTTCGGCATTGTCGGCAAGCTGTGCCAAACTTGACTTTACCAATGCTGAAGCCTCTGTGTAGGTCTGCGCCTTCAAGATAGCCTTCAATGGTTCGCTGTCGCCAGCAAATGCAGCCGATGTACTTAGTAGCATCAATGCTGCGAACATTAACTTTTTCATTTCAGTTATTTTTAAAAGGTTTATTAATCTCGTGAATTATGTTTGTTTGACTATAAACGTGAGAATCGGCTTAATATTTTAAATGAACTTTTTTATTTCCATTATTCAAAATCCACCGATGGAGTTATGGTCTCGGGAGTCTCGTCGTCCGACTCCTTTTCCTCGTCTGCGACGTTCTCTGTGTTGTTTGAAAGCCCGTTCTGGAAGTTTTCATTAGATTTTGTCCATTGCGCACGGCCTTCTTCCTCAACCTGCTCTTCGAGTTCGGCACTCATTACCTTGCAAACGGAAGCGATAACATCGTTCTTCTTTGCGAGGTTGATAAGGCGCACGCCCTGTGTGGCACGTCCCATCACGCGGCATTCCGATACTGCGAGACGGATGACGATGCCGCTCTGGTTGATAATCATCAGGTCGTTGTCGTCGGTTACGTTCTTGATGGCCACGAGCCTGCCAGTCTTTTCGGTTATGTTCAGGGTCTTCACACCCTTTCCGCCACGGTTGGTAAGGCGATAGTCCTCCACCATAGAGCGTTTGCCGTAGCCTTCTTCCGAAACCACCATCACAGTTTCCTTCTCCGGATCGTTTACAACAATCATTCCCACAACCTCGTCTGCGCCGTCGTCGTCGAGACGCATACCACGGACACCGGTTGAAACACGTCCCATCGTGCGAATCTTGTCTTCGTGGAAGCGGCAGGCGCGTCCGTTTCTGTCGGCAATGATGAGTTCGTTGCTGCCGTTGGTCAGACGCACGTCCACCACCTCGTCGCCCTCGGTAATATTGATGGCTATCACGCCATTTGTTCGTGGACGGGAGTAGGCACGCAGCGAGGTCTTCTTCACGATACCCTTCTTCGTAACGAATACCACGTAGTGGCTGTCAATGAACTCTTCATCGTCCAAGCCTCGGATTCGGAGGAAAGCATTCACGCTGTCGTCTGCATCGAGTGCCAGCATATTCTGAATAGCACGTCCCTTGGAGGTCTTGTCGCCTTCTGGAATATCGTAACACTTCATCCAGAAGCAGCGTCCCTTCCGAGTGAAGAAGAGCATAGTCTGGTGCATCGTTGCGGGATAGATGAACTCCGTAAAGTCCTTGTCGCGGGTCTTTGCACCCTTTGAGCCTACGCCTCCGCGAGCCTGTTCCTTGAAATCGGCAAGCGGCGTGCGCTTGATGTAGCCCAGATGGCTGATGGTAATCACTACCGGGTCGTTTGGATAGAAGTCTTCAGCGTTGAACTCGTGTTCGTCGGGAATGATTTCCGTGCGACGCTCATCGCCGTACTTTTCCTTAACCTCGAGCAGTTCTGCCTTCATCACTTCCTTGCAACGCTCCGGATTGTCGAGCACTTCCTGCAAATCCTTGATGGTCTGCATCAGCTCGTCGTATTCGGCGTGCAACTGGTCCATACGGAGACCCGTTAATTGCGACAGACGCATATCCACGATGGCCTTGGACTGCAATTCATCCAGCTCGAAACGCTTCTCCAGATTGGTCTGCGCTTCGGCAGGGGTCTTGCTTGCACGGATGATATGCACCACCTCGTCAATGTTGTCGCAGGCTATCAGCAAGCCTTCGAGAATGTGGGCGCGCTCCTGTGCCTTCTTCAAGTCGAACTTTGTGCGACGGATGGTTACGTCGTGGCGATGCTCAACGAAATACTTGATGCACTCCTGAAGGCTCAGCAAGCGTGGCCTTCCGTTTACGAGCGCAATGCAGTTCACGGAGAACGAGCTTTGCAAAGCCGTCATCTTGAAGAGCTTGTTCAGTATGATGTTGGCGTTGGTGTCGCGTTTCAGGTCTACCACGATGCGCATACCCTGTCGGCCGGTCTCGTCGTTCACGTTTGAGATGCCGTCCAATCGGCCTTCCTTTACCAAGTCGGCAATGTATTCAATCAACTGCTGCTTATTTACGCCGTAAGGTATCTCGGTTACGACAATCTTGTCGTGCTGGTCGTCGCTTTCAATTTCGGCCTTGGCACGCATTACCACGCGTCCCCTACCCGTTTCGTAAGCGTCCTTCACGCCCTGCAATCCGTAGATGTAAGCACCCGTAGGGAAGTCTGGAGCAGGGATATACTGCATCAGTTCCTCAACCGTGATTTCCGGATTGTCGATGTATGCGCAGCAGCCGTCGAGCACCTCGCCCAGATTGTGGGTAGGCATATTCGTTGCCATACCTACGGCGATACCGTTGCCACCGTTTACAAGCAGGTTGGGAATCTTTGTCGGCATCACCGCCGGCTCTTTCAATGTGTCGTCGAAGTTGTTTACCATATTCACGGTATCCTTCTCGATGTCGTCCATCACGTGCTCGCCCATCTTTGCCAGACGGCACTCTGTGTAACGCATCGCAGCCGGCGAGTCGCCGTCCACCGAACCGAAGTTACCTTGTCCGTCCACGAGCTTGTAGCGCATATTCCACTCCTGTCCCATACGCACCAGTGCGCCGTAGACAGAAGAGTCGCCGTGAGGATGGTACTTACCGAGCACTTCACCCACAACGCGCGCGCATTTCTTATAGGGTTGGTTGCTGAAGTTGCCGATACCACGCATACCGAAAAGGATGCGGCGGTGCACCGGCTTGAAACCGTCGCGAACATCGGGAAGCGCACGAGCCACAATCACCGACATGGAATAGTCGATGTAAGAGCTTTTCATCTCTTCCTCAATGTTGATTTTCAAGATA
Organism: Prevotella sp. HUN102; assembly: GCF_000688375.1. Taxonomy (NCBI): domain Bacteria; kingdom Pseudomonadati; phylum Bacteroidota; class Bacteroidia; order Bacteroidales; family Prevotellaceae; genus Prevotella; species Prevotella sp. HUN102. The sequence goes on from NZ_JIAF01000003.1 coordinate 26,473, forward strand.
CGGTCTTGATCAATAGTCTGATTTTCGTCCATTATATATGTATATTAATTCTATTCCTTTAAAACACAGCTCTCTGCACAGCCTCTTTTTCGTAAAAAATCGCTTAAAATGCCCTTTATTTTCGATTTAAGCCGTTTTGCAATACTTTTCAAGGTGTAAAATTACAAAAATAAAATGACACTCAAACAGCTCAGAGCGAAAAAGATTGGCATTTTAAGGAAAGTTATAAGGATGGGGAAAAAGGTGGATTCCATAAGCACCAACGCCTCATTGTTAAAAAATGTTTTTCAGATAAAAATATTTCACTAACCTTTTTCGCATTCCACAAAAAATATCTATCTTTGCACTCGCTTTCGGAAAGGAAGCAGGATCGCATAAACGATACCTCTTTGGAGAGATGGTAGAGTGGTCGATTACAGCAGTCTTGAAAACTGCCGCACTGAGAGGTGCCGGGGGTTCGAATCCCTCTCTCTCCGCAAACAAGGGTGTAAATCAACGGGTTACGTGATTTACACCTTTTATTACACCCAAAAAGTTTCTCGGTATTTCTTGTATGTTTTTTGTATCTGCTCATCAACCATGGTTTCGCTGGCAAACAACGCCTCATGCCATTCTTCAACCGATCCAACAAACCCGACCTTATCCTTGCCATCCAGTCGGCAGGAGTGTCAAGAGGACGCAGCGGCTTCCGCAAGGACAAGTCAGGCGAGAAGGTCGCCGAATCGGTAGAAGACCTCCTCGAACACCACACCGACGCTTTCGACACCCTCTACATCGGCTGCGAAAAGTTCCCCGTCCACGACATCGTAAATGTACCTGTAAGTGGTGTGATGTAAGCAACACTTTGTTTATCAAAACGGCAAGAAACTTACCATTCTTGCCGTTTTTCTTATTCTTTTTTGCGCATTTGATTTATTTCAGCTCGTAATAGTTCCGACTTTCAGAGAAAAACGCTATCTTTGCATTAAAAGCAAATCTTTTGACAATGAAGTTAAATCTAAATAGAATAAAAGTTGTGCTGATAGAACACAACAAAACAGGCAAATGGCTATCAGAAGAGTTGGGGGTAAACCCTGCTACTGTTTCTAAATGGTGTACCAACACCACTCAGCCAGACTTGTACACGTTAAAGAAAATGGCGGAGTTGTTACAAATAGATATAAAGGAGCTGATAAAATAATACGATTCAGGCAATGAAGAAATCAAACATAAGTCTCAAACTCATAGAATTAAGAAAGGCTAAAAAACTTTCATTAAATTCCGTATGTAAAGAGACTGGAATATCTATAGATGTACTTAAAGATATTGAGTCAAGTAAAGTCACTCCTTCGTGGGAACAAGTAAGAGAACTTGCCACCATATACGATTTTAGCGACGAATATCTGATATGTCTGCTGATTAGTGATGCAGCTGTCAAAATAGACATGAATGATATAGACACATCATGTTTAGTGGCAGAATCGCCTACTCAATATGGTCAACTTAGCCTGTTCGGCTATGAGGAATCATCGTTATACAAGCCATTTGGCTTAGAAAGCCGTAGATACATAGGCAACAAAACGAAGCTAACCGACTGGATAATGTACGTTATCCATACAGAAGCTCCAGATGCTAAGACTTTTTGCGACATCTTTGCCGGAACTGGTTCTGTTGCAAACCAAGCATTGAACACGTATAGCAAGGTCATCATAAACGATTTTCTTATTTCGAACAACACCATTTATAAAGGTTTTTTCGGGAAAGGAGAATGGGATAAGCAGAAGTTGTTTGACATTCTGGATTACTATAATTCAATTGATCCCGATTCGATAAGCGACAACTGGTTTTCCACAAACTATGGTGATAAATACTTTGCCATGAAAGTTGCCAAACTTATTGGTTTTATCAGACAGGATATTGAGGATAAGAAAAGTGAACTTACCGAGAAAGAATATAGCATCTTATTGGCATCTCTAATTTATAGCATTGACAGACTTGCAAACACCGTGGGACATTTCGATGCTTATATTAAGAAGAAGATTAACTATCAGCCCTTAAAGATGAGACTGATACAAGCAAAAAGTTGCTCAAACATAGAGATACATAAAGAGGATGCGAACCAATTAGCAAGGACTGTTTCGGCTGATGTTGTATATATGGACCCACCATATAACTCACGTCAGTATTGCAGATTCTACCATGTTTACGAAACTTTGATTAAGTGGGATGAACCAGAACTTTTTGGAGTAGCACTAAAGCCTGCTCCCGAAAACATGAGTGCATATTGTACGTCTAAAGCATATAGCTATTTCGAAGATATGGTTATGTCTTTAGATGCGAAATATTTGGTGGTCTCGTATAACAACACATATAACTCAAAAAGCAATTCCTCTGAGAATAAAATTCGACTAAGCCAAATCAAATACTTGCTTGATTGTTGCGGAACAACAACCGTATATGAACATAAGCACCAAGCATTCAATGCTGGCAAGACAGAGTTTGAAGACCATAAGGAATTTTTGTTCGTTACAAAAGTGGACAATGAAAAAAGAAGTAAATCGTTCTCCTCTCTTCTACGTTGGAGATAAATATAAGTTGATAAGTGAAATAAAAACATATTTCCCTCAATCCATAAATAGGTTCATTGAGCCGTTTGTGGGTGGAGGGTCTGTGTTTCTTAATATTGATGCAGAAGAATTCCTTTTGAACGATATTGACACAAATGTTATAGATATACATAAGTTCCTTTGTAGTTATAGCAAGAAGCCTAATGTATTCTTTGACAAACTCTTTACGTTGATTCAGAGTTATGGATTGTCATGCTCATACAAGGAAGATGTCATCCCCGTATCATTGAAAAAAAAATTCGTTAAAACATACTTTGCAAAGTATAACAAAGACAAATATATACAATTACGTTCAGACTATAACGATTCTGACCGCACAGATATGTTGATGTTATATGCTCTTCTTATATATGGTTTTAACCACATGATAAGGTTTAATGGCAAGAACGATTTTAATCTCCCAGTTGGAAATGTTGACTTTAACCAGAACGCATACAATGCTTTGGTGAGATACTTTTCACTAACACAGGCAAAGAAGCCAAAGTGGAAGAGTATGGATTTCCGTAGATTTTTTTCTCGCATAACTTGGCGAGAGGGAGATTTCGTATACCTTGACCCACCTTATCTTATAACCTTTAGTGAGTATAATAAATTGTGGAACGAAGATACAGAGCAAAGTTTACTTGCTTTACTTGATGAAATGTCAGGTAAAGGTATTAAATTCGCAATATCTAATGTAACACACTATAAAGGACGTACAAATGAGTTGTTTCTCGAATGGGCTAAGAAATATAATACTCACTCAATAAAAAGTAATTATATTAGCTTCCACGATAACACCATTAAGTCTTTCAATGAAGTATTAATAACAAATTACTGATATGCCAAGACTGTCTGAATACAAACCGCTCCTTTACACAACAACCGTACGCAACCCCGAACGGTATAAGGACTTTATACATCTGTTGAAAAAGTTCGATGGTCAAATTCTGACCGCTGATATTGTTGAACAATTTGAAAGAGAAACTTTCAAATGTGGACTTTATCGTCCAGTAAAACGTATTCCCGAATCTGCAAAGCAGAAGTGGGGTAATACGTCACCAGGAGATTTTGGTGAATACGCTCTTACCGATGAAGAAACCAAAGCCATTTTTGATGGTAATGATCCTCGTATTCACACAGATATCAAAGGTCATAAAGAAGCTGGATTCGAAAGAGGTTGGGAAAGCCGATTTGAAACACAGTTCAAGTTACTGAAAGTTCTTGGATTCGTCTATTATAACATGGGCGAACGTATTGAATTTTCAGAGACTGGTAATTTCCTTGCAGATACAGTTTCTATTACATACGATGACAACGGCACAGTTAATCGTGAGATTGTCAAACCTCAGAATGAGCAAATCGCCTTTATGCAAGCTTTTGCTAAACAGCAACGCTGTAATCCATTCATTAGAGAACTCAATGACAATATTCCACTTATCTTGTTGCTGCAAGTTATTCGTCTGTTGAATAGTGACCCTCAGTATAACAATTGCGGTATTTCATACAAAGAGATACCATTGCTCCTCTTTTGGAAGAATAACGATGCTAATGCTTTGTATCAAAGAATTAAACAACTGCGAGAAGAGTATGGATATTCTCCATCGCCAGAGGTTATCAATGATATTTGTGTTGATGAAATTCTTGGTGGGTTTAAAGCGTTTAAGCTAAAGTCCGTTGTGTCTGAATACCCTGATGACTTTGTTCGCAAAATGCGAATGACAGGTCTTATCTCATTTCGTGGAGGTGGTAGATTCATCGACATCAACCACAATGAAGATGAAAAGATAGATTATATCATCTCGACATATTCTCATTATCAGAAATACGAGGAAGAAAGAAGCTATTTTGACTATATGGCTTCTGTTGACAAGGAATTACTTAACATTGAGGGTGTTGTCGTTTCGAAGAACGAAGCAGCAATAAAACTCACAGAGTGGACGCGTGTATATAACTGGGACGCAATAAAGGTCGAATTAGACCATCTCGCTAAGCGCACCTCGTCTAAGGATGAGACTTTGAAGTTTATTGATGCTCCATCGCGTCTTGAGTTCCTTACCGCCCTTGCCATCAAAACTCAGCTGCCACATGTAGAAGTTATTCCAAACTTCCCAATTGATGACACAGGACTTCCAACTTCGACGGCGGGAGGAGGTGTTGGCGACATTGAATGCGTAGAAGCTCCTAACGCAATCCTTGTGGAAGTCACGATGGCACAAGGACGGACACAAACCATGATGGAGGTATGGCCTATTGAACGACACTTGGTTGAATTCAAGGAAAAATACCAAGTACCGTCTCAGTGTGTGTTTGTCGCTCCCTCAATATTCAATGATACAGTAAGACAAATGGAGTTCGTTAAGTTCACAAACAACCTCATAATCCGTCCATACAAGATTGATGATTTCGTGTGGTATTTGGAGACCTCTCGAACATTGTATAAACAGACAGTATAATTAAATTCCATACAACAACACTATGCAAATAGAACGGTTAAAAGATATAATCCAGTCAGCCAATATGAATTTTCTATTTGGCTCTGGTTTGTCGCGTCCATATCTCTCTACTCTTGGAGAAATAGAGACATGGCTTACAGACTTGAACACAAGACCAGGCTTGAACGACGTTGAAAGAGATACATTACGCTGTTCTATTATCAATGAGTATTTACAAGGTGTCATACTTCCAAACCTTCAAGAAAAAATCAACGACGATTTAAAGGGGTATTATGACGAAACAATTGATAACTATGCCAGTTTCCTGCACAATATAGGTATCCTTTTACTACAAAGGCGCATGAACTTGTGTCACAAAACAGCAAACTTGTTTACAACCAACATCGACATGTTAATTGAAGCCGCTGTTAGGAAAACAAAACTGGAATTTAATGATGGATTTGCAGGAAGAAAACCTGCAATCTTTGACGAAGGAAATTTTTCAAAGATGCAATCAAAGGTTTCTATGCATCTTCAAAAGTTTCATGAAATTCCTACGGTCAACTATATCAAACTGCACGGATCAATAAATTGGAAATATGACGAGGCGATAGTTGCTGATGATGACTTAGACACTGTTAAAAAGGTGATGGATGCATTTGTATCCATCCCTTTCTTACTGAATGTGAGAAGTGAGAAGCAGAAAATCGCGAAAGAGAAAGGTGGACAGAGCCCGCTTTCTCCTTCAGACATAATGTCACATTTAATTTCTGAATTAAAAAAACATCTAAAAGATAATGAAATAGACCATTCATTATATTTGTCTGCGCTCAAAGCATATTCGGAAATCATAATGGTTAATCCAACAAAGAGTAAATTCCGTGAAACCGTAATGGATTTACCATTTTATGAGCTAATGAGATTATTTTCTAATGAGCTTGAAAAGCCAAATACGATTCTATTTGTGGGTGGATTTTCCTTTGCAGACGAACACTTGTCTAAAATCACTTTAAGAGCTGCAAATAACAATCCAACTCTACTGATAGTTGTCTTTGCCTACCAGCAAGCTGATAAAGTTCTTATTGAAAAGAATTTAAACATTGAAGAAGGTTGTCAGAACGGAAATATCTGTGTGTTGTGTCCTGAAGAATACAAGGAATGTTACTCTCAGATGAATGATATGAAAATTGATAACATCGATAGTTTGAAACATTTTGACTTAGCTTCAATTGATAAGTTTGTTTTTCAACCAATTGTTAGTTCCGTTTCATAATAGTACAATGATGCAAAACAGCAGTTTAGATTCAATTCTGCGTATTGGAGAGGTTTGGTCTGTTGATGGTCGAAGCGTAAGAATAAAAGTTGATGAGAATAAAAATGTATCTCATCTTCTTTACTGTGGTACTGTCATAAAAAATGTATCAGTTGGAGGTTTTGTGAAAATTTCCAAGGGCTACGTTCGTATTATTGCAAAGGTGGAAGGAGAACGGATAGCACTTGATAAGGATATTGATGAAGTATATCATTCTGGTCAAGATGTTTTAAGACGATATCTTGACGTTAAGCTACTTGGATATATTGATTGCAACAAGTATTATCAGGGAATAAAAGAGATGCCTTTGGTTGGCAACGAGTGTTCACTGATTGTTAAAACAGAATTCGAGTTAATACATAGTTTTGTGTCAGATAAGTCAAAAGCAATATGTATAGGTTCACTCTTGCTTGATGATGAACAAAATATAAACTTTGATATAAATGAACTCTTCGGAAGTCATATTGGTATCTTTGGCAATACTGGTAGTGGAAAGTCATATACATTAGCAAAAATCTACCACCAGCTATTTGAAAAGGTTCAAAACTATCATTCTTTCAGCAAAAATGCCAAGTTCTTATTGTTCGATTTCAATGGCGAGTATTCAGGAAAAAATACAATTACCAAAGAAAAAACTATTTTTAAGTTGAGTACTTCGGTTGCCGTTGAGAATACAAATCGAATTCCAATCTCACAATCTGAGATTGCCAAACCTGAGCTATTATCAATTTTGGCGAGTGCAACAGATAAAACTCAGCAACCATTCATCAAAAGGACTTTGCAACTCAGAGAATACATACAGAAAGCAGACAATGCATTAGATGCATTTCGAGGATTACTGAAGAAGGCTATTCGTGACACCCTAAAAATAGAAGATGGTGTTAAAGGCAATATCCTTCTAAGTTATCTATGTCAAATGTTAGAAAAGAACAAGGAAGAACATTTAGATTTACATGAGGGAATTGGATTTCATTCAGGCCAACATTGTTTTCTTGTAGAGGTTGCTGGGCGAATGGTGTATATGCATGATGCCGGATCAGAAAATATTTTGCCAAACTTACCTCTCTACAAATCTGCCGATGACTATAATTTTAGCGACAACTTTATTGCTGAGTTCATTGACTATATGTATTTGCAGTTGATTCTTGATGTCAATTCCAATCGAGCAATCAATGAACATATAGCTCCTGCAATAAACAAATTACGTGGAACGCAAAAAAGTTTTGATAAGATTTTCAATATCACAAATGATGAAAATGATAATCTATTTGATAAATCAAGTTTTGTTGTCATTGATATGAACTCTTGCAATACAGACATGAAAAAACTTGTTCCTCTAATAATTTCACTTGAAGTGTATAGAAAGCAAAAGGAGAAAAAAGCAGGAGCAAAAGAATCACTGAATATAATAATAGATGAAGCACATAACATTCTTTCTTATGAATCAACACGCGAAAGTGAGACTTGGAAGGATTACCGCTTAGAGGTGTTTGAAGAAATCATCAAAGAAGGACGTAAATTTGCAGTTTTCATGACACTTGCAAGTCAACGACCGTCAGATATTTCTCATACTATTATATCGCAACTTCACAACTATTTTATTCATAGACTTGTAAATCAAAGGGACATTGATATGATAGCGAACCATGTTTCGTACCTTGATAAATTATCTGTTGAACAACTTCCTGTCCTGCCACAAGGAGGTTGTGTGGTTGCAGGTGTTATGACTCAATTGCCAGTAATAATACAAGTTGCACCATTAAATAAGGAAGTTGCACCAAACAGTAGCACGATAAAATTAGTTGAAAGTTGGATGTCATAGCGTTTGTACGCAATTATTAACTTCATATTAAAGCAGACTTTGGATCCGCCCAGTGCAGAACCAAGGTCTGCTTTCTTTTTATCGATAGTTGCTTTGCTATGGCGGACACCTTCGCCCAGTGGTTGGCTATCGCCCATTGTCAATATGCCCGAGGGAGGAGGGAATGCGCCACCGTTTGGGGCTTGAAGCGGTAGGTGTAATCGACCTCGTGCAGTGGTTGGCGGTTGCTGGTATTCGTGCTTGCTGTGGGGCTACGACCGTGCAGCTTTGCCGTGGTGATGAACGGAGTCAAAGATTGTTCTTACGAGGGAGAGGGCTTGCTGAAAGGAAATGAGGGACTGAATTTTGCGAACAGAGGCTTATTTTCCCTTTACAAAGTTAGGTTGCTACCCTTGGTGAAAAATTAGACACGATTTCCTCTCAATATTTTTATAGATCTACACCTGTCTATGATCTAATGTACATGTAAGAGAAAATTACTAACACAGTCATAATGATTACTTACAAACGGTATTTTGCCCGATATTGTTCACTTTATGAGTATGGTTTAAGTGTTTTTGATAGTCTCTGATTTCCCTATTTTCTCTTATATTTCCCGCCATATCCCTTTCACTTGGTAGAACATTAAAAGCCCTCTAATTTTGCATCGTCAGAGCTGACTGAATGCCCTATGCACAAGGGCAAGTTATTCATTTCAAAACAATTGAATTATGACGATAAACGAATTACTGGACAAGCCTGTTTGGCAGATGACTGGTGAAGAATTGCTTTTCCTTGCACGACACGGCAATATGTCCACGAATGGAGAAACGGCAAAGGCTTCCTCCAAAGAGAAAAAGCAGTATGTGTACGGCTTGGCAGGCATCGCACGACTTTTTGGCTGCAGTCTGCCAACGGCTAATCGCATCAAGCAGAGTGGTAAAATCAATCGTGCCATTACGCAGGTGGGGCGCAAGATTATCGTTGATGCCGATCTTGCGCTGGAATTGGCAGGGCGAAAGACAGGAAGACGAGGATGAACACGACTGATTATGAAAACATATGGAAAAAGTCGCTCATTCATGTAACCGATGAGTTTACGCTTCCTCCTGTTGTACTACAAGCAGGTGAAGCTATTATTGGCACACTGGGGAACTTCAGTGTATCGACAGGTAAGGCGAAAGCTAAGAAGACTTTCAATGTGAGTGCCATCGTTGCAGCAGCCCTTGTCAATGGGCAGGTACTGGAGTATAAGGCTTCGTTTCCCGAAAGCAAGCGCACCATACTTTACTTTGACACAGAGCAAAGTCCTTATCATTGCCAACTGGTGATGCAACGCATTCTGCGATTGGCAGAATTGCCAATTGATAGAGAACCTGAGCATTTGAAGTTCAGCCACCTCAGAGCCATTGCTGACCCAAACGAACGTAGAGAAATCATCCGCTATGCAATTTACAACACGCCCAATGTGGGGTTGGTGGTTATTGATGGCATTCGTGATTTGATGCTTGACATCAACAACTCAACGGAAGCAACCAAGTTGGTAGGTGATCTAATGCAGTGGACAAGTGAACAGAATATCCATATTCAGACCGTGCTTCACCTCAACAAGGGCGACGATAACGCACGTGGACATATTGGGACGGAACTCAACAACAAGGCAGAAACAGTTCTTCAAATCACGAGGGATAACACTATGCCTGAACGCAGTATTGTTGCGCCCTCCATCATCCGCTCCAAACCCTTTGACAAATTTGCTTTTCAGCTCAAGGAAATGGAAGATGAGGTGTGTGTTCCCGAAATCGACACTTCCTACACGGATGCAGATTGCAAGTCCCACCGCCATTCTTACCACGAACTAAGCGACACGGAACATCGAAAAGTATTGACTCAAGCCTTTTCTTCACGTGAAGTCTTGCCCTATGGCGAACTTATCTTGTCGCTCAAAAAAGCTTATGTGGAGATTATAGGGCAATCTTATGGGCAAACCAAGCTCAAAGAACTTCTGCAATTTCTACTCAATAAAGGTATACTGATTAAGGAAGAACGAGGGAAATATCGGCTCTGTAGAGATGATTGACCCTAAAAACATTGGTCGGTCGGACACAGGCTATATATACCTGAACCAATCCGACCAAAGAGAAACGAGTTTGGTCGGTCGCAAATGGGTGCCTATAGTGTACGACCGTCCGACCAAACAAGAATCAACCATCCTCCAAAAGAAAAAGGCTGGGGCAAATTCATTTCAACTTAAAACAACATCACAATGGAAATACAACACATCAAGCATATCGCTATCACCGATTATTTGCAACAACAGGGCTATGCGCCAGCACAAGTACAAGGCATTCACTATTGGTACTACTCTCCGCTGTGCAATGAACGCACACCATCCTTCAAAGTCAATACAGAGCGTAACCAGTGGTACGACTTCGGTTCGGGCGAACATGGTGACATCATCGACCTTGTATGCGCTTTACATCGTTGCACTATCAGCGGAGCCATCAGGCTTTTGAGTGGTGCTAAACAAGTAGCGCATCAAGAATTTTCTTTTGGCGGTAAGAGAAAATTCTCTGAGCGCAAGTTGGAAATCCTCTCAGCACAACCGCTTTCCAATCCTAATTTGCTTCGCTATCTCACAGCGCGTTACATTCCCCTTACTGTAGCCAATTCCTACTGCTCGGAAGTTCTATTCCAAAACATGAAACGGACATACTATGCAATTGGATTTGCAAACGATGCTTTGGGATGGGAAATCCGCAATATGTATTTCAAAGGATGTATCGCTCCGAAGGCTATTACAACGATTAAAAGAGGAACCGACCGCCTACAAATCTTTGAGGGATTTATGGATTTTCTTTCGTGGCAAACGCTAAATCCTTCTTCAACTTGCGATACCATAGTTCTTAATTCTTTGGCTCTTTTGCCACGCATTCAAGAGAAGATAAAAAGCTACAAGCAAGTTGAGAGTTTTCTAGACAATGATGATGCTGGACGAAAATCGTTTGAAGTTTTGAAGCATTTTTGTCCATCTATCATAGACGGTTCTGTTCGCTATCGAACTCACAAAGATATCAATGAATGGCTCGTTGCTCAATCCAAAGTGAAAGAGAAACAGCCGTTATTACTGACCACGAAACGTGGCATCAGAAGATAGTGTTTATCTGGGAAGCAAGTTTGTGTTTTGAGTATCTCAAAACCTACTTGCTCCCACCACTGGGAGGTAAAAATCCCGTTGGTCTCATCAAAAAATAAAAATATGGAACAGAAGAATAAAGGTGGGCGACCCACCAAGACTTTATCAGAGAAACGAAGATACCAAGTGCTTCTTCGGCTTAATACGATGGAGTACTACACCTTGCAGGGCAAAGCACGAGAAGCCTCTATCACTCGTACTGAGTTTTTACGTCGGCTCATTACAAAAGCCGAGGTTAAGGCACGCATCAAACCTGGAGAGATGCAACTCATCCGCACAGTTTCAGGTATGGCAAACAATCTCAATCAGATAGCCCATCGACTCAATGCCTTTGGCATTTATGCCCTCAATGAAGACTTGAATGCACTCAAAGTCCTCATTCATGAACTCATCAAACGCTTGAAACCATGATAGCCAAGATTATTAAAGGAACAAGCTTTAGTGGAGTTATCAGTTATATGCTTAGCAAGCGTGAAGGTAAAGCCAAGATCTTACAAGCTAATGGAGTGCGCAGTTCTTTACCAAATGACGTTGCACACGACTTTAACTTGCAAGCCTCTATGCGTCCAAGTGTACAGAAACCAGTTTGTCATACCATACTTTCATTCTCAGCACATGATTCAGCACGACTGACAGATGACAAAATGGTGAAGATTGCCAACGAATATCTTCATGAAATGGGCTATGGCGACACGCAGAGCCTTATCGTAAGGCACAGCGACCGCCAGCATCCACACTTGCATATTTGTATCAACCGCATCGGCAATGATGGCAAGACCATCAGCGACCGCAATGAGAAATACCGTTCCACAAAGATTTGCCGAGAGCTGACTGAACGCTATGGCTTGACCATTGGAGAGGGGAAGAATACGGTAAATCGCCACCGACTGCGAGGTGAAGACAAGTTGCGCTATGAGATATTCGATGCTATCAAAATAGTATTAACTCAATCGCTGAACTGGAAAAACTTTGTCTCAGGTTTAGAACAACAGAGTATTGCCACTCGTTTCAAGACGAAAGGCAATACCAATGTAGTGCAAGGAATCATCTTTGAAAAAGACGGTTGCAGTTTCAGTGGGTCAAAGATAGACCGTTCCTGTTCTTTCTCGCGCCTCAATGCAGAGATAGAGCGAAACATCCAGCAAGCGCAACAGCATCGCTCGAGAGAGTCGATGGCACATTCGATAGATGAAAGCGGATTTGCAAGTGACTTATCTGATGCGCTTGGCGAAGTCTTTACGATGCCGATGCCAAGCGGAGGCGTAGATGTTGATGAACTCCGCTTTCAAAAGAAACTTCGAAATAGAGCTAAACGCAAACGTAGAATTTAATCACCTTAAAATGACAAATGTATGAACAACGAAATAGCACCTGTTCTCGATATGCTCGAAGAACTTAAACAAGAATGTAAAGTCATCACTAAGGCGCAAGCAGAACTGCGTACCACGCTTGCAGAGCAACCTGCTAACACAAATGCAGAGCGTACCACAACACAAGAGACCGTGCAAATTCATCTTTCCAAAGAAACGCTAGCCAAAATCAAGGAGCACCAACTTTTTGTTTTGGAGGCACTATCAGAGTCGAGTAAGAAGCTTGACCCAAAGTTTGAAGCTTTGCACCAGCTCATCAGCAAGCAACAAAAGCCTGTAGAATATAAGAACTACTCGCTATTTGCAAGCATTCAATTAGCCGAGCGTATGCTGCTTTTATTGGTTTGTGGGCTGGTCATGGTGAGTTGTTGGTTCTTCGGTATGGGAGCCAACAAGCTGCAAACAGCCTCTGATTACGACCTCCGCTACCGCTATCTGCGCATGCAAGGCAAAGCCACCAAAAAAGATTTTGACTACCTTGACAGCATTTTTATCACACATCGTAATCCCAAAGCCATCCAGCAAATGCAGCAGAAGGTTATTGATTATGAACAAGCCCTGCAACGGCAAGCAGAGTTGTTGTTGCAACAAGAACGTATCAAACAGGAACAAAGAAAACTTAAGAGGCAGTTGAGAAAATAGCAAACACTCCAAGAAATTGTTTAGTATAGTTTCTTGGAGTGTCTTCGTTTAGTAGTTAGTTTTTATGCTTGTAGGTAAACTAATAGTTTACTACTGAGTAAAAAATTAAACCTTTAATCCTCTTTTTGATTAATTGCTAACGAATATAGATATTTCATCTTTCGCTATCTTGCTCTATTATCTTCGACAACTCTTCCTCAACTTCTTCCACCGTAGGCAGAGCCGACTTCAAATCATCAGGTATAGCCTTTGTCAGTTGATAATCACTGACACCAATAGGTTGATCATAGCCAGAAAGAGCATATTGTGCCACCACTTTATCTCCGCCATTGCAGAGGAGCAAGCCAATGGTCTTATTGTCTTGCTCGCCACGTAGGGTGTCATCTACAACATTGATGTAAAAGTTCAGTTGCCCCATATATTCAGGCTTGAAAGGTGTGGCTTTGAGTTCGACAACAACGTATGCATGTAGTTGGATGTTATAGAGAATGAGGTCGGCATAGAAATCAGAATCGCCTACTTCAAAATGCTTCTGCTGTGCCACAAATGCAAAGCCACTGCCCATTTCCAAAAGATATTTGGTGATATGAGATACCAATTGTTGTTCAAGGTCTCGTTCTGCCATTTTATCTGTTTGCCCCATCAAATCAAAGATATAAGGGTCTTTCATCAGATAGTTGGCAAGGTCGCTTTGCGGTTTGGGCAATCGTGCCGAGAAGTTACTCACTTTCTTTGCCGTGACCTGTCGAGCGAAAAGATTGGTCTCAATCTGCACCTGCAGAACATTGCGACTCCATCCATTAGCAACTGCTTGCGAAATGTACCAATAGCACTCGCCCAATGGAAGCTTACTATTAAGCAGAATTACATGGCTCGCCCAGTTGGTGCGAACTATGGCAGAATGCTTGAAGATTTCCTCTATCTGACTGATGTCGCAGTGATAGATTGCTGACAATGTTTCAGTAACTTCTTCTAATTGTGCAACAGGCTGTTGCGTAATTGTATTCGATTGATTTTCTGTGGCTTGAATTAGTGCAACAGGTTGTTGCACAATTTGATTGAGTTCGTTTGTCAGACTTAAAACCTTCTCTACAGTAGGAGTTGTAAGTAAGCTATCTATCCTGTCCATCTCTTTCAGCACTTCCAACGGATAAGCACTGGCAAACTGGCACATATAGAAGATATTTCTGCGAGAATACCCTTTCTTATCTGGATATTTTGAGCGTATCGCCTTGGATAGGTTGTCAATCACTTTGCTTCCCCAACCTTCTTTCTTTTGGAGATAGAGAATAAAATGTCCCACTTTCCAATAGTGGAAAAGCATGTCTGCGTTTGCAGAGGCTATTAAGCGTACTTGTGTATGCTCAAGATCAGTACCGATGGCTCGTACAACGGGATTTAAATCTTGGTGATCTGTTTTATTTATTTCTTGGCTCATATCGTTTTAGCGTTATAACTGATTGAATTTACTCATGGCATTCGCTTTGATGTCGTCTGCAATGTCTATGTATGGCTTCATAGCCTTGTAATCACTATGCCCTGTCCATTTCATCACAACTTGCGGAGGAATTCCCAATGCAAGGGCATTACAGATGAATGTTCTACGACCAGCATGTGTGCCGAGTAGGGCATACTTTGGGGTAACCTCATCAATGCGCTCATTACCTCTGTAATAAGTTTGGCGTACTGGTTCATCGATACCTGCCAATTCTGCCAGTTCTTTGAGATAATCATTCATTTTCTGATTGGTAATGATAGGCAACACCTTATCATCTTCAAATGCCACGTCCTTGTATTTGTCAAGTATCGCTTTGCTGTGGTTGTTCAGTTCGATAATCAAACTATCAGAAGTCTTGATAGTTGTAACCTCTATGTGGCCGCCCTTTATATCACTTCTGCGAAGATTGAACACGTCGGAATAACGCAAACCTGTGAAGCATTGAAATAGAAAAACATCACGCACTCGGTCTAAGGCTTGCTTGGTAGTAGGTATTTCGAACTCTCGGAGTTTGTTCAGTTCCTCCCATGTGAGGAAAATGATTTTCTTCTGTGTACTTTTAAGTTTGGGCTTATAGCTGTCATAGGCATTGTTCTGATGCACACCTTTCTTGAATGCCCAGCGTAAAAACCATTTCAAGAAACTAAGTTGCTTGCCTATGGTAGAATTACGCATTTCCTTTACATCACGGAGATAAGTAACATAATTATTCAGCCCCCTCTCATCAAAGAAATCAAATGTAAGTTCATCTCGAAAGTTCATCAGATGATTTTTCACCGCAGCAAACTTCTCGTAGGTGGAATCCGTCCAATCATTTTGCCGTCCACAATCTCGCACAAATTCATCAAACACTTTGTAAAAAGTGTTAGGCATTGATTTTCTCGGTTTGACTTCTTCCTCAATAGGTTTGTGCAGCGCATTGAATGCCTCTTTTATTTGTTCCTGTGTGGGCATTATTTCTTCCACTTCAAACTTCTTGAAGATGTCCTGTATTTCTGTATAGTAGCCCAAGAGTGAAGCATTGATTTCAGAAGCCGATTGTTTCAGTTTGTTGCTACAACCATTCTTTACACGTTGCTTATCTGCATCCCACTTGGCAGCATCGATGCGATAGCCTGTCGTGAACTCAATCCGCTTGGAAGCGAAATTGACACGCATACGGATAGGCACATTCTCAACAATGAGAACACCGTCCTTCTTCCTACTTTCCAACGTGAAGATAATGTTTCGTTTGATGTTCATGCTTTTGGGTGTATAGATTTCTGCACCCAAAATTACACCCAAATTTTGATATTACCAAAGATTTTCCATGAAATCTTATTTTATTAACATTCTGTATAAATCTCTATTATACAACAGATTGAACATTTATGATACTATTTGAAGGTTCAAGAGAAAGAGCCTCTCTCTCCGCTGATAGGCTTCAGAAGGACTTCACAAAGGTCGTCAAAACAGCCTTCAAAAAGCAGATAATCGTTGTAAAATCAAGGTTTTACAACGATTTTTTCTTTGTATATACCTCCATTGCCTGACGGCATAACCCTATGTTTTGACGGTCATCTTTCGGTCAATTTCTGCTACACATACTGCTACACAAAAATTGCAGCAGCAAAAAATGTAGCAGTGACGGTATTCTGAATACCATATTGACGGCATCAACTCTTTCTTTTTCAACGTATTAAGTATTAACTTTGCAGCCGAGTGCTACACAAAAGAAAGATGCATTATGAGAACAAATTTCAAGGTGTCCTTCTACCTACGCTCAAACTATGAGAACAAAGAAGGAAAGTCGCCTGTAATGCTCCGGGTATTCCTTAACGGAGAGATGGCTAATTTCGGATCTACGAAAATCTTCGTGGACAAGACTGTATGGAACAATGCCACAAGCCGGCTCAAAGGCCGGACGGCTGAAGCCTTATCCGCCAATGCCGCATTGGACTCTATTTCTGCTACACTGAATAACATCTATCACAAATTTGAGGACGACCCCTCCCTGTCATTGGAGAAAATCCGCTCGTTTTTTGTGGGGAAAGACAGGGAGTATACAACTTTTCTCCCTGTATTCGACAGGTTCAACGAAGATGTCAGACAGCGTGTAGGACATACCATCAGCAAGGACAGCCTTCAGAAATACAGTGTTTTGAGAAGACATTTCTCAGAGTTCCTTATCCATAAATATGGAAGAAAGGATATAGGACTTACAGAGTTTACGCCATCCGTGGTACAGGATTTTGAGTTGTATCTAAGCACGGTGGCAGGCTGCGCTTACAATACATCGGTCAAAAAAATGAAGGCACTCAAGACCGTAACCATCTATGCGCAAAAACGTGGTTATCTTCTTCACGACCCCTTCCTCAATCACCGTTTTCACCTGGAGCCTGTCAATCGCGGCTTTCTCACGGACGAGGAAATCATGAAAATAGCCAACAAGGAATTGGACATCCACCGCTTGGAACTGGTAAGGGACGTTTTCATATTCTCCTGCTTCACGGGACTGGCATATATAGATGTAGCCAATCTCACACCAGACAACATCGTTACGCTCGATGACAAGCAGTGGATTATGACCAAAAGACAGAAGACCAGCGTGGAGACAAATGTACTCTTGCTGGATATACCCAAGAGTATCATCGCCAAGTACAGCCACAAGACCTATCGGGACGGCAAACTGTTTCCCATATTAACGAATCAGAAAACCAACGCATATTTGAAGGAAATTGCCGATATTTGTGGCATCAAGAAGAATCTGACCTTCCATCTTGCCCGCCATACATTCGCCACAATGTCACTGAGCAAGGGCGTTCCGATGGAAAGCGTGTCGAAGATGCTGGGGCATACCAATATCAAGACCACACAAATATATGCCCGAATTACGAATAAAAAGATAGAGCATGACATGGAGCAACTCGCCGACAAACTCGGCAAGTTCAACAAGGCAATGGGAATCCGATAACAAATAATGTATAACCCTAAAATAAAAAAATTATGGAAACGACAAAGAAAGAACTTTCCTTCTTCCGTCTGAAGTTGGAGAACTACCTCAGTGAGCATTTCCCTGAAATGCTGAGTGACAAACCATTCATAACGGCAAGAGCCGATGATGCCCTTACCACTTACTGCGATGCAGTGGCACAAGGATTCTCGCATCCCGAAGCGGAGACAATGGCAAGCGAGGTGCTGCATCGAGGACTGCATTTCTCCAAGTACGATACGCTTGTTTCCGTGCTGGAGAATGAGTTTGAGAAGGAACTTCCCTCCCCACTCCCCGAAAGGCTTTCCCCGATACTTCTGAAGAACAAGGCTGTACAAAGCGTTTTCGGCAAATATGATCTTACGGACGACTTCGGCACAAGTCCGGAGTATGAGAAACTTTACACCGAACTGACAGGGACAATCGTTCTGCTCATCGAGGTCAATGGTCTGCCAACGATAGACGGTGAGAACATAACTTGAAATAACACCATCGGGAGCTTTTGTAGTGTCAAGAGCCAAGATACACGCTCCACTCCACACGCCAAGAGTTCTGCAAACACTTGCCTTTGTGTAGTCTGCGCATCTTGTTATCGCTCTTGAACTATTAAAAGCCCCGATTATGAATACAATCATCATGAATCAAGACGTTCACACACCTGCCTTCATCAAGGCAGACGCATCGAACAAGACCGACAGGAACAGGCAGCAGCCTACTTCTCCCAAGCAAGTCCGCCGCTTCGGTTGGACACGCTTCATCGAACCCGTCCTTCTGCTTTCCCTTGTCATCGGTGCAGTTTACCTTATCTCAAAGATGGTAACGCCGCAAGTCGTAACTGCCGTGTCAGTCATTGCAAGTTTTCTGATCCTGCGCTTTATAGTCCGGGTAATCCTGAAAGTGACATTTACACTTCTGAACTTTCTTTTCTGGCTGGCGATACTCTGCGCCATACTGATCTGCGTGCTTTGAGAAGCACGCTCCTATAAAACTTTCACACTATTTCATGAGGTGGTTATCTCGCTTTTTGCAGATAGCCACCTTTTTTGTTTTCCATTTCAGGCGTTGCACTTTCGCTTCTCTTCCACGGCTCCACAATATGCGATGTCGCAAGACGGGCTGTTCCCTTTTTATCCGCAAAGGTAGTACGGGGTATTGTGGCTTTCCCAAGGTCGATGCCTTCGGTTTGTCTGAAAAATCTCCATCCCTGCGGGTAGTATTTTTCGCCAAAACCTTGTGCAAGCCTTCCCCCGCTACCTCGTGTATTGCTACAAAAAGGAATCAGCATACTCCGATCTTTGGACGCATAAAAAAAATGTCGCTATGGATAAGCAGAAAGTAAACATAACATCTTCGATGAAGAAAAAAGGATATAGCTCCTCCTCTCATTACCGCATTAACTCTGTGGTTGGACAAAGTGAGCAAGTGTTGGCAACCAAGTTCGTGCAATGGGACGTGAACCCATTGGAGAGCCTTTCAAACAGCAAGGTGTACCTCCTGCGTGCGAAACTCAATCGTGGCGAGCGTATGAGCCGTGAGGAAAAGGACTGGCTTTGCGAAGCGGTGAACTCAAACACCTACTTCCGTACAGCCGTTCCCTTGCAAGGTTGGCGATTTTACTTTTTCGATGTGCTGAAAAAATACATTGTCAGTCAGTATGGAAGGTGGCCAGAGTATTACGCACCCGACAGAACAAGCCTAAGAGCCTACCTATATGGACGCATCAATCAGATTGTGGAATTGTAAATCGGCGGACGAAGTGAAAGCCAAATTCCCAAGTATTAACAACATCAAAACATATACGACTATGAAAGGAACAGAACATTTCACACGGACAATAGCCGAGTATCTCAACGTACGGGCTATGACAGCAGTTATACTCAATACCTTTTGGTGATAGTTATCCAACTTACTGGATAGTGATAATATAGAAAGGTGGAATGGTGTTTTTGTGGAGTTAGATATAAAGAAAAATAGAGTTTGGAATAGCTTAAGGGAGAATTAGCTGAAAAGGAGGGAAAAGAGATAAAGAGTGAGGATGTGTCCATTATGACACACCCTCACTCTTCAATAACTATGTATATGCCCTCTGTATGTAAAATAAAAACTTAGTGCGTGTGAATGAGCATTTTAATACTTATCTTTATATGGGGTATTCTCATAACCTTTGCGATTGAGCATAGCAACCCATCTGTCAAGCAATTTCTTTCCTTGTGATTTGAAAATCTTAATGTTGCCAAAATGCTTAACGAATGTAGGACTTATTGAATAATAAGCTTTTATAAACAAACTTCCATACCACGTTTCGTCAAGGGTGAAGTCTCTAAATCGACGAAGCGTCCAAACCTCTGGACAGTCATATGAGCCATAAACGGCAGTTGCGATATAGCAGGCAGATGTATCAACATTGGGATTTACATATGAGGAATCATACTTCCTTATTTTGTCACCGTATGAGTTGATGATATTGATGTTTCCAGTTTTGTCCTGGAGATATTTTACATATTCTTTATGAATACCAATGCCACCCTTCCAGCCTTGAATCGAAATATCTGAATATTTACTCTCAAACTTTGTCTCTACTTCATCACCAAAGTTATACATTATCTGTGCTGATGCAGCTGCATTGTTACAATACTCTTGGATATAATTGTGTTGAATACTAGAATCAATGCCTTCATAGTGATTCTTTGCAGCATTAAACAACATAGAGGAAATCATAGTGTTTCTTAACGAAATCTCTGTCAACGCCGCCTTTTGTAGAATCTCATCATTCTCATTATCTTTTATGAGTTGTATTACTGACGATTGGCAGTTTGCCATATCAGAAGCGGCAGACCAAATCTCAGCAATCTTACACCCCATTGATTTGAAATAAACGACATAATAGTTTGCCTCCCAGCTGCTAGGATCCTTAATGAGTATCATGTCGTAGTACTTGGTCGCATTTTCGCTGTTATCAGCGTCCTTGGCTCTACGAGCGATTTCATAAAGGTTTTTTAGTTCGTCTGAAGTGTCAACTTTTACAGTACCTTTTACATCGACGGTTCCTTCAACCATCATTTTCTTGGCTTCTTCTACGGTATATTTTGTACCGCACGACTGGCAAACAAAAACACCACCGTCTTTTACCAAGTCTTGGCTGCCACACATTTCACATTGTAATGCTTTCATGCTTTTATTCTTTATGTTTAATACTTGTTCTATTGTTTACACAGGAATTGGAGGAGGACAATCATTGTTGTCTAATGCTGTAAACTCTGAAAATGTATTCAGAGGCAGCCAGTCGGTCATACCTTTCTTCCATGCTAACAGATTTAAGACGTTAGAATCTTGTACTATTGCTTCCTTTATCTGCTGTTCATTATAGGGACCTTTTTGCTTACCATCAATAGCAAGGAAATATGAGACACTTATTGGTATTGGAGGTGGGACATTACCCTTGTTGGGCGTCAACGAATCCCCCATTTGCTTACCCATATTAAGCGATGCACCTAGTCCTAATCCTGCATTGATGAATGCCGCGCCAGTGCCACTCTCGTTTTCCGCAGCCTTATCCATCACATCGAAAGAACGTTCCATCTTATAGTTTTCGTGACCAGTAATCTTCAGCCTTGCTGAGAGATTTTTGGCTCTTTTTATTTCATTCAAGCTGGAGTCGTCCTCTGGTATGTTAATTGAGATGATATTGAACAGCATTATTTCAACACCATATTCAGCAAAGAACGGCAACAGTTCTTTTTGACAATATGCTGAAATCTCTTGCAGGCGTGTTGGTATTTCCAATACAGAGATTCGATCAATAACTATTTTCTGAGAAATAATACTAGTTAGTTTTGTCAAGAGTAAGCCACGAAAATATCTTTGCAACTGTTCCTCGTTGAAATTGGGCATATTGCCAATAAGGGTAAATAGAAATTTTTCTGGATCTCTTATTTTGAATCCATACTGTCCATGGGCACGAACAGGAACTATAATATCATATTTAGGATCTTCAAGTTGTATTGGCGTTTCTGTACCCCATTTAAGGCTCAAATGCTGAAGCAGGTTAACAAACCAAACGTCAGCCTGAAATGGGGAATCACTACCAAATGGTAAGTTGACAATCTTGTTCAGTAGTGGAATATTGTTGGTTTTCAGCGTATAAGTACCATCTGTGAACTTATCACATACAGAACCACCTTTAACAAAGAATGCTACTTGCCCGGGATAAACAACGAGTTGTGATCCCCACCGTAAATCACACGAAGGGAACTTGTGGACTATGACACCTTCCTGTTGTTCATATTTTACAATGTCAATTATAGCCATATTATACTTTATTTCAATAGTTACCTAATATCTTTCAAATAAGAATTTATCCTAAAAATAAGAGTGTTACCTATATTCTTCTCAAAATTGTCTTATAAGACTTTTCAAATTCTCTTATAGGACAATTTTAATTCTCTTATAAGACAATTTCCTTACTTTTATAACACCTGATTATCAACGAGTTATGGAAGTACATTTTTGCCCAGTAAAAACAACGGAAACGGTGCGTGAAACAATAGTGCTCCACGCACCGAAACAATGTCTGTCCTATGGAAGATTCTCTTCTCCGCCACTCGTTCCGGAAGAATCGTCGGAAGCATTGACGATGTCTTCCTGAGGAGCAAAGTCGAGAAGGCGGACATCGAGCGTGTCGCGCATCGTCGTACTCTTGGTGAACTGCACATTCACCTGCTTGATGAGCTGTGCGCCCTTCTTCTTGGCTTCGGCTGCCGTCTCCACGCCCTGCGATTTCAGCGTCAGGCGGAACGAGCCCAAGTCGCCGAGCCGCACGGTGTTGCCTGCCTCCAAAGCCTCTATGACCTCGTATTGCAGCGCATCCAAGACGGCTTTCACGTCGGCACTCGAAACCGTGGAACGCTTCTCCACACGCTTTACTATCTGCGCAAGTGTCATCGGTGTGGTCGGTGCCATCTGCGGATAATACTTCACTTCGTTCTTTTTAAGCGGATTCTTCTTCGCTTGGATTACATACTTAATCATAAGCCATTACTTTAAGGGGTTGATGAATTATCGCAAAGATAGTGATTTTATTTCATAAATGCAATAAAAGGCGAGAACTTTCTGCTAAGAGAGTTTATTTTTCATATACGGAACAACCATAATATAGGGAATAAGGCAAAGCGTTTAGCCGTTCGCATCGTTCAAGGCTTTGGTTACTACTGTGGCGGACTTTTCCTTTGTCCTCTGCTTTTTCATTATTGAAACTGAAGGTCAGCTGCTGCATCTTACCGAAACTGTCCTCCACGTACACGTCAATCGTCTGGCGGTCGGTGGAGAGCGAGGTGTAATACAGGCGGAACACATCCTTGGTGAGCGGATAGCGGTCGTTGGGCTTGAATACCGTGCCGTTGTCCATCTTCAATGTTCCCTTGCCGTCGGGCTGGAAGTAGCGGATAGTGTAGTGTGTGTCGGCAAATTCGCCCCCTCGTTTGAGGGTGCAGCGTATCTCTGCCGTCTGTCCCTTGATGATGTCTTTCTGAACGGGCATCGTCTCGATGGTGAACGGATAAGACTGCTCCACATCTAGCTCCCTATCACAAGCAGATAGACAAAACACGGAAAGGGCAAGCACGCCCATTACCCATATCGAACTTAAAATCTTCTTTTTCATTTTTCTTCTTGCTTAAAAATTAAACCTAAGCCCTGCCGAGAGTGCAGGACGGAAATGATGTATGTCCGTTCCAAAGAGGAAACGCCCTTGTGCCTTGACGAGAAACAGAAGTCTGTCCGTGAGGAACACCTCCACCGAGCCATGCACGGCACCACCATAGACAAAGCGTGAGCGGTCGAACAACGTAGCCCCATCGGGCAGCAGCTTCTTGTCCTCATTCAATTCCTCGTAACCGCCCAATGCGGATATGCCAGCATAAAGAAACACGTTCTTGCCATTGTCGGAGAGTATCGGGTGCATATAGCCCACCTGCAAAAGCGCATCTTTGAGCTTTACGCCATAATCCCTATACGGCATATTCTGCTGTTCATACTCAACTCCTACAAAGGAGTAGTTCTCTCGTTTCAAGTAACGGGTAAGCGATACCCCAACACCGAAGTTATCCTTGGCAAAGAACTTTTCTCCTTTGATAAGGGGAACGCTGCCCATGACTTCCATTCCTTTCTGTTTGGGTATCAGCCGTTGGGCGTGCGATGGCAGACTGAAAGTCATTGCCACCGCCACGCAAACCGATAAAATGAGTTTCTTCTTCATAGCACCTACCATTTGAGTTTGAGGTTGTCAATCTTCTTGGCGAGCAACAGGTCTTCCTGCTCGACATAAAAGGTCAGCGTGCACCCTCCGTTTCGCTCGTAGAGCGTTACCTCTAATTGCTTGTCCTCCGAGAGAGCAAACTGTTCCAACACAAACACGGAATGCTCGCTATCCTTACCCTTTACCTGCATCACCTGATGGTAGGCACGCAGGGGCTGAAGTACCTGTTCCTGTATGGCGGTGCGCTTTGCCACCTTCTTATCCACTACCTTGAACGTGATGAAATCGACCGAGTACGGCATGTTCGTGCCGTTTTCCATACGAGTGTGGAAATACAGCAAGCCGTTATGGGCATACAAGCCACGGAGCAGGAACTTCATGCCGAACTGCTGCGTACCGATATGCTTGATGGTGCGTTTGTCATTCTGATAGATGGTCTGCATCATCAGCTTTACCAAGACGGGCGACTCGTTGCCGAGTTCCTTGAAATAGATGTCGGCACGGTTGCTCGGCAATCGTCCTTCTGTTGTAGAGAGAAAATCTTTCATCTCCACGCTGAGCTTCTCCGGCTCGTCGGCATATTTTACGTTAAAGGCGTAAAACGAGCCGTCTTCGCAAATAACGCTCATATTGGTCTCCGTTTCAAAGTCCTTGACGGCAGCCTTCACGCGCAGTACGTTCTCCGCATCCTCCGCCTTACCTGCAATGATGTTCTGTGAACCCAAGTCCACATAGCGAACGGCAGAGGGGAAGATGAGATGCACGGTCTTGTCGAAGGTAACGTCCAAACCGTAAGGCAGGACGACACGCCCATTAGGAATGGCACGGCTCATGCCTTGAAAGAGTTCGCCCGAAGAGAGAGGACGATTAGGCATAAGCGGTGTGCCGTTGTTGATGTCTTGTGCAGTGGCTGTCGCTCCCATCGTAGCGAGCAAAGCCATTGATAAAATAAGTTTCTTCATTGTTGCTGTTGATTTGATGTTATTGTTTTACTTCTCATTCTTGATTGTTTATTTGGTCTGCACCAAGAAAAGGCGGTAGCCTCCTTTGAGCGTTACCTTGACGGTACGCAGTTTCTTCTGAAGAAGTTGGCTCGCTCCCTGCATCACACCACGAGCCGCCTCGGAGATAATCTGGTCCTTGGCGGAGGAAGCGAAGGTGAATGATGTCCCCATCGAGCCACCAATGTTCGCCCCGACCTCTTTGAGCGCGCCCAAGTCCTCCGAACCGGGGATATACACACCCTCCTGTCCGTCCGTGTCGTAAGCCGAGAGTTTGACGGCTATGATATGACCGTCCACCTCAATACTTTTGATAAGCAGTCGCATACGGTTGCCCTCAATCTTGGCAGATGCAATCAGTCGGCTCTGCCGTGGAATATGCAGTCCCTGCACCTTGGCAGTCTCCAGCAGGCGGAGTACCACATTGTCGCCCTCCTTGAGCGTGGTTGTCCTGTCTACCACCACTTTGAGCGTGTTGCGTATCGTGGGAGCAGCCGTACTCGTGAGCGAATGGAAGCCCATGTTGCGTGCCTTCGTGCCATACTCTGCAATAAAGTCCGCATCGCTCATCGGCTGACTGAGTGAGGACACCACCTGCCTTCGTTCTGCCAGGACCTCCATTGCGGGCGTACCGGTTGATGCGGTCTGATTTCTCTCGGCATCATTGGATGGTATTTCATTGTCCTTCCCGTCCGAAAAGGCATTGCCCAAGGACGGTAGTTTGGCAGATGTACCCGGCAGATACTTCGCTGCCATCTGATAACTCTTTTCCATCAGGGCAAGCTGTCGTTTCTCCTCATCCTCTTCCTTGTAGCTCTGTTGGGACAATTCCTTTTTGAGGTTGTCAATCTCCTGTCTCATTGCCTCACGTTCCTCCTCGTGTGGATCGGGAGCGTAAAAGGAATTAAGCAGACGGTTGTTCTCCTCATAGCGTCGCATGGAGCTTTCTATCTTTGCCGTGGAAGCGGCTGTTTCGGCACGTTCCGTTTCCGTTGGAGTCGTATTTTCGGTGAAGTAGTCGGACAGTCTCCCCATCTCCTCGCGGGTCTGCTCCTCCTGTTCAGCTTTGTTGCCCAGTTCATAGGCTTTGAGCTTGTTCTCCGTGAGTTTTTCGGTCGTAGCCTGCGGGATGCTGTCGTTCAAGCCTTGCTCGGCAGCGGTCTTGTCCTTGCCCGACGGGGCGAAGATGAACCACATCGAGAGGGCGAAGAGCAGTCCCAGTCCTCCGAAGACCAAGCCTTTCTTCATTTGTTCTTTCTGTTTATTATCCATTTTCATTGATTGTTTGATGATATTGTAGGTAATAATTGCCCTGTAACTCGTGCAAGGTGCTGTCCGTCCGAATGGGACTATCCAGAAGTCTTCCCTTTGGTATAGACAGTCTATCCTTCTGAGGCAGGAAAAACTGTGCTATCATCCAAAGACAGCAGATGAGATAGACAAAACTCAGCCCATAGACGACAGCCTTGCGCTGTCTTATCGTGAGCCTCTCGCACCGATGGCGGAGCCAAAGGTGCAGCCTCAGGTAGTGGCGAGAGAGCAGATGGTTTCCTTTCCTTGCCATAGCCTTATCGTTTATAGGTTTGAATGTCCTGGTTCTGTCTTACAAGGAACTGCTCCATAAGAAAACCTTGCGGATTGTTGTCCGAGCGGACAGAGTTCTGCAGTGTGCAGGTCGTGACAAGACTTCGCTCCGTGACGTTGCTCTGACGGACGATGAACATCCGGGCATAGGTCGTTACCTCGTAAGGATAAGCGTTGAAGTTGCAACGGATGGAGTCCACCTCTATGCGCTGATTGACATTGCCCGATATGGCACGGTTGTAGTACCCTTTCTCCGCCAAGTCCTTGTAGTAGTTGAAAGCCGACTTGTCGCACAGCAGGAAGGCACGCTCCATGTTCTTCTCTATGGCATCCTTGTCGGGCGCAATGGTGAAGAACAGTTCGTGAAAGCGACGCACATGCTCACGGGCCTCCACGGGGCGGTTCCTGCTTGCATCCTGACTGAGGGCAAGCATGAGCGACTTGCCTTGGTCGAGCACATAGATTTTCTCCCGTTGCTCCTTGGCGAAGCTGTATGAGGCATAGACGGCATAACCGCTCACTGCCACGCACACGATGGCGAAGACAAAGGCGTAGAGCCGTATCTGCCTGAATGAGGTTTCGATATTGGTGAGTGATTTGAATTCCATAGTTCAATTTTCATTTTATTTATTTTCTGATTCCTATTTTCCCTTGAACAGCCTGCCCTTGATACGTCCGCCCACGTTGCCGATGGCTGCACCTGCCCCACCTGCCAGGTACTTGCCGCCCGTGTATGCACCTTGTGCGCCACGCTGTGCGGTCTGGTTGACATTGCGACCGTAGGAGCCGATACCGCCTCCGGCTTCGATAATCCAGCCTGCCACGGTCGGCACACAGAAGTAACCCACGATGCCGATGAGGAAGAAGACGATGTAGTACCACGTCCCCGAATCGGGCAGGTAGTTCGGGTCGCTGAGTGCCTCGATGTCCTTCTGAACCATCAGCGTCTGTATCTTGGTAAGAAGTGCCGTGAGAATACTGCTGACAGGCAACCATAGATAGACCGAGATATACCGTGAGAACCAAGCCGTGAGCGAACCCGAAAGCCCGTCCCACACGGCAATGCCGAAGACGACGGGACCGAGTATCGAAAGGACGATAAGGATAAAGGTGCGCAGCGTGTCGATGATAAGCCCAGAGGCATGGAACAGCAGTTCCATCAGGTCGTGGACGAGTTTCATGAACCATTGCTTGGTCTGATAGGCGGCACGCTCGGCGTACATCCCCGCAATCGTCACGGCATCCTCCGGACCGATGATGCCCATCTCCTCTATCTTCTGGTCGAATTTCTCGTTCGATACAAGATAGGCAGTCTCAGGATTTTTGAGATAGGCTTCCTCCTGCAACTTGTTTCTCTTGGCAGTCAGCTCCGCCAAGCTGCTCTCCTGCTTGTGTACCATCATCTCCGTACCCTGTACCACGGGCGAGAGCACGGCGTTCATCGTTCCCAGCACGATAGTCGGGAAGAACATGATGCAGAAGCCCAAGACAAAGGGACGGAGCAGCGGGAACACGTCGATTGCCTCGGCACGGGCGATGGAAGCCCACACCCGAAGGGCGATGTAGAAGAGTGCGCCCAAGCCCGCTATCCCCTTGGCAATACCCGTCATCTCTGAGCATAGCGGCATCATCTCGTCATAGGTGGAGCGTAAAAGCTCGTGTAAACTGGCAAAATCCATAAGCGAATCTGTTTGGTGAATGTTGTTTCTGTTACGTCAGCCTATGGAATTACCAATACCTGCTTGCCGTGTTGCCGTAGAGCGCCTTGACGGAGGCGAGGTCATTCTTCTCCCTCGCACGGACATAGCTCACGGAGATGTTCTTCCTTGTGTAGTACGACACGAGCGAGCGGTATTCGCGCAGTGTTGTATAGATGCGGTCAATCGCCTGCATGCGCTCGTGGTCGTTCATGGAAAACACGCCCGACTTGGCAACGGACTTGAGTTCCTTCAGACTCTCACCGCTCTGCTCCAATAGCTTGGTGTAGCCCGAAGCCATCGCAGCAAGCTCGGAAGGACGGAAGTTCCTGTCCGAGAGCATTTTCTTATAGGAGGTAACGTAAATCTCCGAGATGTCGCCCACCATGAGGATGCACTCCTTGACCTTGTAGGCATCACCGATGAGGTTGTTCACCTTCTTCAAGGCATCGTAATACTTCTTGGTGTCGTTGTAGAGTTTCTCCACCTCCTTGAATCCGTCCAAGGTATTTTTTACTGTCTTCGAGGCGGTGGCAATCTCCTTCACCGTATTGGCAATGTTGCCGGCGAAGTTGCCCGGATCATAGACCGTCCACTGTGCGTGGGCTTTGCCATTCATAAAAAGAACGGCACTCATCATCAGCATTAAAACTTTCTTTTTCATTTTGCAAATTGATTTTTGCGTGGATACAATGCCGCTTGACTCGCTTGGGAAAATATGACGTCTGTTTTCTTGAAAGATGACGTCATATTTTCGAGGATATGATGTCATATTTTCAAGCTTATTGTATTACGCGGTTAAACTTTCATTGATTTCTTTTCTCTTTGGCAAGCTGGCGGATAGCCGTCTCGATGTCGCCACCGAGCTGTGCAGCCTTGTCCATCACCTCCACCTTTTCTGTTTCCTCGGTGGTATAGGTCAGGTATTCCTCCATGCTCACTTCCGTGGCATAGACGGCACTCTGCATACCACCCAAGCCAATCCATACTTCCTTGTAAAGTCGGTTCGGGTCGTTGTTCTGGTTGATGGAGAGGATTTGGCTCTTTTCCTTTTCCGACAAGCCGAGCATCGCCTGTATGCCGTCGAACTTGGTCATATATTTGCGCTGGTCGAGCAGTATCTTGCAGTCGGAGTTGTTGATGATGCTCTCCTTGACGATGGGTGACTGGATGATGTCGTCCACCTCCTGAGTCACGACAATAGCCTCGCCGAAATACTTTCTGACGGTCTTGTAGAGATATTTTATATAGTCCGCCATGTTTGCCGAGGCAATCGCCTTCCACGCTTCCTCAATGAGTATCATCTTTCGGATACCTTTCAAGCGTCGCATCTTGTTGATGAAGGCTTCCATGATGATAATCGTGACTACGGGGAACAGGTCTTTGTTGTCCTTCACTTGGTCAATCTCAAAGACAATAAAGCGTTTGGAGAGCAGGTCGATGTTCTTGTCCGAGTTCAAGAGGAAATCGTAACGACCACCTTTATAATATTGCTTGAGCGTCGTTAAAAGGTTGTTAATATTAAAGTCCGAGAGCGTTACCTCGATGTCCCGCTTCCGCATATCCTCCCGATAGACATCCCTCAGATACTCGTAAAAGGTATTGAAGCAGGGAACGACGGTACGATCCGTCCTGATCAGTTCGATATAGGCACCCACGGCAGAACCGAGTTCGCCTGCTTCTGTCTTGGTGATATGCTCGTCGGCACTCTTCCAGAGGGTCAATAAGAGCGTGCAGATGCTTTCTCGCTTCTCTACATCGAAGACATAATCGTCCGTGTAGAATGGATTGAAAGAAATGGGGCTTTCGTCCGTATAGGTGAAGTACACCCCATCTTCTCCCTTGGTCTTGCGGTGGATAAGCTCACACAAGCCCTGATATGAGTTACCCGTATCGACCAAGAGGACGTGCGCCCCCTGCTCGTAATACTGGCGTACCATGTGGTTGGTGAAGAAACTCTTGCCACTGCCCGAAGGACCGAGAATGAACTTGTTGCGGTTGGTAATCACTCCCTTTTTCATCGGCAGGTCGGAAATATCCAAATGAATAGGCTTTCCCGAAAGACGGTCAGCCATCTTGATCCCGAAGGGAGAGAGCGAGTCCTTGTAGTTCGTCTCAGCGGTGAAGAAGCAGAGAGCCGGCTCGATGAAGGTATAGAACGACTCTTCCGCAGGGAAATCGGCTGCATTGCCGGGAATACCCGCCCAATAGAGCGTTGCCGCGTCAATGGTGTTGTGGCGTGGTCGGCACTCCATCAGGGCAAGGGCACTGCCTACGTCATTCTTGACAGTGCGCAGTTCCTCCTTGTCGCTGCTCCATGCCAGCACATTGAAATGCGCACGGATGGAGGTCAGCCCTTGTGAGTGGGCGATGTTGAGATACTCCTGTATCCACTCCTCGTTAATCTGATTGGAACGGGAATAACGTGCCAGCGAGTGCATGTTCCTTGCCTGCCTTTCGAAGCGTTCAAGATTGGCGTCGCTGTCCTCGATGAAGATGTACTGGTTATAGATATGGTTGCACGGCAGCATCAGGCCCACGGGAGCGGCAAAGGACAGACGGCAGTCGCTTCGGTCGGTGGAGAGCCGTTCATACCGACTGTCCGTACTGACCGTGGTCGGCAGGTCGTCCGTGTCTGAGAGCGTGTGCAGACAAAGCATATTGTCGCCCACACGCACAAGGTCGGCACCCAGGCGGATGTCCTCCAGCGAGGCGTGTCCTTCTTCCGAGAGGGAGAAATAACGGTCAAGCAAACCGCCTTTTTCCTTTGTGCCTACCAATTCTTCTTCCGTCATGCGGGTAATCCTTATCTGCTCCGTCTCGTTGATGATACGCTCGAACTGATCGACGGCTTCCATGAACTTCATGACCTCGTCCTTATTGGTAATTTCCTTGGGCAGCAGGTGTCCACGGCAGAGCGCAGAAAAGTTGCTCTGCTGTGCCATGCGCTGTTTGTTGGTTTTGGTCAGGAACAGGTAAACGCTGTGGTGCAGGTAAGGGCGCTCATTAAAGTGTCTCTCCGATGCACGGGCAAGGAAACTCAATCCACCCTCGGAGAGTTTACCTTGATAGTCCTCCTTGATGAACCAATCCTGCTTATGTACGATACTGTAATCGGGCAGCACCTTGATGGCCTTGTGCCAAGCCGAGTGTATCGCCTCGTACTCGGTGGAGGTAACGGTAAAGAGTTCGGGAAGCTCCACACGGAAAGCCACCGTGATGTCCGCATCCTTGCTCACCATGCACCCCTGCTCGACGGAGAGCAGCGGGAATTTCGATTCCAAGGTCGTTATCTTACTGTTGTTTCTCATTGCTTCTTTCTTTTGGGTTGAAGGTTACGGATAAGGTGAAAGACCGTCCGGCGGTTCACAAGGTAGCGTGGGTGCATACGCACCGCCCCCTGCTTCATCAGCCCATACTGCCCGTACTTTCGGTTCATGGAGAACGTTTGCCACACCACGAGGGTGGCACCCACTACGCCTATGACCAGACAGGCAATCTGACTGATGCCGCAGAGATAGAGCACGACCACGAGGATGAAGACGGCAAGCAAGCCTCCCGCAAAGAGGAAGAGGTACTGCGCCTTCAAACCCTTGAATTCCACCGTCCGACCTATACCCTTGTTGATTTCCCACTCAGCCATTGTTACAGGAAGAAGGAACGCAGGATGGTTGCTGCCACGATGAGGAAGATACACGCACCGAACCAAGAGGCGGCGGTCTTGCTCGTGTCGGGGGCGCCACTAGAGAACTTGTTATAGACTTTTATTCCTCCAATCAAGCCCACCACGGCACCGATGGCATAGATGAGTTTTGTACCCGGGTCAAAGTAGGATGTTACCATCTTGGTGGCTTCGTTGATACCCGCCATGCCGTTGCCCTGTGCGTAGGCTCCTGCGGTGGCGGCAGCCATCAGGAGCAGCATCATTGTGATTTTCTTTCTGTTGTTCATTGTTCTTTTATTTTAAGTTATTAAACGAATTGTCTTCTTTTTGGTGGAGGTGGTAAGGGGCGGCTCGGTTTTATCGTATGACAGATATTGGTTGATTGTTTTACTTTTTGAGCCACCCCCGCATCACTCCAGATATGAACAAAAACATTAGTCTTACAGATAGTATGACAGTGGACGGTCTCCCATATCATCAGCTACCGTCTTCATATTGTCAGAAGGCTCTTTACTGGAAGTGTCAATTGAGGACAGTTCTTCTCCTTCCTCTACTCTTCGGATCTTATTCAGCAGAATGGACTGCTCACCCTGCATCTTGGCGACATACTCCTTGTACTTCTCCATAAAGTCCGTGCCTTTAAGTTGCCCGACAAATTGCTTGACTTCGGCATCATCTACCTCTTCGCTGTTCTTTCGCCAGTTTCTCATACGACCTAAGTCACGTGCGAGGATATATTGACTGGATACCTCGCCATCTTCAGGGGCGGATTCAATGGGCAGGCTCAGTTCCTCGCGAGCAACCTCGTTTTCGTCCTCTTTTTCCATCTCGTAGCTAACCTCCATCTCGTTGTCCTTTTCTTTCTGAAGTTCGGTATTCTCGGAGATTTCCTGTGCAAAATTATTGATATTCTGCTCTGGATTTTCGGATGGGGAAGATGCAGGAACTTGCGGGATGGAAAGGGAAAACGGACGACTTCTACCGACAAGTTCAAACTCTGTCCCTGCTTCTTTTTCATGTACTTTCACCCCCTTTTCCTTAGATTGCCCATATTCCTTTCGGGACATTTTTACAATATCGAGAGGAGACACGAACCGCATATAGAAATACAGTATGCCGAGTAATAGCCATACGGCTATGAGCAGCAGTATAAAAGAGAAAAGTATCGTCTCCATCATAAGTTCAATGTTTTGTATCGCTTACATGCCGAAGCAGCTTCGTTCAACAAGTCCTCATTGGCACGGAGATGCCATGTGAGAATATTCTCGATATAGGCAGTAAGGGTCGCATCCGACTTTGTTTCCCAAAGGACATTGCGCAGCATCTGAAGTATCTCCCGATTGATGGTAAAGCCTGACTTTGCACTCTGGGGTGTAGGCTTGAAATACATGGATTCATAAAGATGCCATGCGTCTTCCTGTGGCTTTGGGACCGATATTGGGGTACGAAAATTATCTCGGATGGTATTTCCCCTTCCATCGTTCTCCACATGGTTTGCCGGCTTATGGAGCGATAGCAAGTCGTCTGTATCACAAGCCTGTGTCGTGTCATTCATCGGTCTCTTTGTTTTTTGATATAACACCATTACATAAGAGCAGAATGCCACTGTGACGGCAATGTTGAAAAACACGAGCGATAGGATAATTACGTTAGTCGTTGTCATGATTCTATGTTTTATAATGTTATGGTTGTCTTGCGTCTTTGCTTTGCAGCCGCACTGTTGAGCAGTTCCAGATGTTCACGCAGGTGTTCCCGAAGAATGTTGTCTATATATGCGGCTATGGAAACACGCTCCCCCAAATCCTGTAACACGTTGCGCAGATTTTGCAGCGTTTCCAGATTAATGGAAAAGGCTGTCCGCATTTGGGAACGGACGGGATGAAAGTACAGGGAACGGTAGTCCTCAATGGAAAGAGGTGCCCTGTCGGGCTTTTCCATTCTCGGCTTCTTTTCTCTTTTCAACTCCCTATCCCTTGTCTCCACGGTTTCCCCCTCGGCTTCATCAACATATTCCTCTTTTGTGGTCTTTGCCTCTTTCGGGTGTTTCCCCTCCTCTCGTGATGTTTCAGGCAAAGGCGCGGCTTCTGGCGGATCGAAAGAGTTGGGAGTCGTTGCAGGTTCCACAACGACATTGTCCTCTGCCATTTTCTTCAGCTTGCTTTCCAGCTGCTGCTTTCTTTCCTCAATCGTTGCCATTTTCTGATGTCGTTTTTAGTTTGAGACGTCGTGTCAGGTCGGAGACAAGTTCGTCCACTCCTGTGCCAATCCTCAATCCCTTTACGGGAGGCTGATAGGTGGAGCGAAACACTCCTCGCAGCCCGTATGTGGAAAGTTCGTGGGAGAAGCGGTGCATGGCATATACATAGCTGGGCAGGAGCGTGATTTGTTGCTCGTTGATGAACTTAGTGTATTCATCGATGATGACGTTCTTTACTCTTCTGTCCACCTTGTTCCAAAACAGTATGATGTCCTTTATCCGGGAATCAGACATCGAAACTCCGATGTCCGTGATGGTCTTGGCGTATGCCAGACATGAAACCAGCGACTGAATGTCGGCTTCAATCGGAGAAAGAATATAGTCCATCTGAAGGGACAGCTCCATCAACTCAGAGGTCCCTGCATGACCGGGGAAGTCGAACACGACCACTTGAAACTCCTCGTCGTGGAGTCTCTCAATATAGTTACGGGCGGTTTTGATTGCATCGCCGGGAGCGGACTTGTAAATTCTGTATGCTTTTTTACCGAATGCCTGAAAATACGCTTCCATCGACTTTGACAGTTCCTCGTTTTCCTGAATGACTCTCTTCTCGCGCTCCCTGAGTTTGTGAAAGGAATCCTGCGACAAGTCGCAGTCCATCACGAAGAGATTGACATCCTTCTCATAGAAAAGGATGCTACTTATGATTTCGGCAAGCGTACTTTTTCCGACTCCTCCCTTTTGCGAGGAGAACCCCAGAAAGAGGGGGCGTTGTTGTTTGTTCTCCATAATGATAATTTCTTAGTTCATATTATTTGTCTATTTAATGTTTGGATGTACTATCATTATCAAGAATCATCTGCAGACAGTTTGCTCTGACTACGTATGGTTCATGCAATAGTCCCAAAGGACGATTTCGAGTTCTTACAATCAGTTGTACTGACAATAGTTTGTCATGACAATAAATTGTTATGAATAGGCATTGTTCCTTCTTGTCATCTTTGGTGCAAGCCAACGGTAATATGATACATCTTTTGCTTGTGTC
This sequence comes from Prevotella sp. HUN102, assembly GCF_000688375.1. Classification (NCBI taxonomy): domain Bacteria; kingdom Pseudomonadati; phylum Bacteroidota; class Bacteroidia; order Bacteroidales; family Prevotellaceae; genus Prevotella; species Prevotella sp. HUN102. The sequence goes on from NZ_JIAF01000003.1 coordinate 61,724, forward strand.
ATCATACCATTGCCAGCTCGTTCTGACTGCAAAATAAAAGATATTTCGACTGATTTTATTATACCGATGAAGTACTGGGAAATGAAAGGAAAAAGAGTGAATATCGCTGATAATGAGATATTTGAAAATCCGCTGTAACTTTGCAGGCGGATAGGGAACATGGAGGTGAACTATCCGAAGCTGACACCCTTACAGGTGGATGCTTCATTCGCATCATCTCTTGATATTGGCAAGGTGTGTCTTTGTAACACAAACCGCAGTTTGTACCACAAAGACCCTTGCTTCGGTGCGAGGGAATAATCACTCCAAAGTCGTAATTAAGAAAACAGAATGGATATGAATAAGAAAGAGGAACATCGTTCAGAGCGGAAACGGGTAGACAAGCCCCGTTGGGACAACTGGCATGTACGGCTGCCCAACCCGAAAGACCAGCAGAGAGCGATAGATTTGTTTCAGCGTTCGGGAGCAGAAACCAAGTCGGATTTTGTGCGCGGACGTATTCTTGGAGAGAGTTTTAAGGTTATCACGGTGGATAAATCCGCCGTGGAATACTATCGGAAACTCTCCGAACTAATTGTTCAAATCCATAAAATTGGCGTGCTGTACAACCAGACCGTGCGTGCCATCAACAGCTATCACAGCGTGAAGACCGCACAAATTCTGCTTGAAAAGTTGGAGAAATTGTCTGCTCAAATTATTACGTTACAACAGAGAGCCATCCAACTGACCGAACAATTTGATAACAGATAAGCGAGTATGATTGCCAAAATTTCAGCTACTGAAAATCTCGGAGGGGCGTTGGGCTACAACTTCAAGAAGGTGGAGCGTGACGAGGCATCCGTTCTATGCGTAAATGAATTAAGGAAAGCCTTTGACGGTACTTACCGAATGGATAAGGTGCTTAGCGATATGCAGAAGGATATCCCGGAGAAGTGTCGAACAAAAAAAGCGGTGTTCCATTGCTCGCTCAATCCGCACCCGGACGAGAAACTCTCTGATGAACTTCTTGTGCAGATTGCCAAGGAGTATATGGAGGCACTCGGCTACGGCAAGCAACCCTATATCGTGTTCAAGCATAACGACATCGCCCGTGAGCATGTACATATCGTGTCGCTTCGGGTGGATAGTAATAGAAGAAAAATCAATGACCGCTTCGAGAAGCGAAGGAGCAAGCAGATTACCGATGCACTGGAAAGAAAGTATAACCTTATCCCAAGTTCAAAGGTTAGCGAGCAAGCCGTAACAGAAACGCCCAAAGTGGATATTGATAGAGGAAACATCAAGGAGCAGGTGGCAAGTGCCCTCCGCATGGTGCTGAAGCATTATCGCTTCTGTTCCTTGGGCGAACTGAACGCTATCCTTTCCGCATACAATCTTGCCGTGGAAGAAGTAAAGACGGAGTTTAGGGGAAAGAAATACGACGGACTTGTATATGTCCCGATAGATGATAAAGGTAACAAAGCAAGCACACCCATCCATGCCTCAGACATCGGTCGTGGTATGGGCTATACTGCCGTACAGAATAAGGTGCAGAAATCGAAGCAAGCCATCAAACCACTGATACCAACCATTAGAAGGAAAGTATTGGAAGTTATGTGTACTTCTCCTGATACAGAAGAAAAACTCCGACAAAGATTGGAGGAACAGGGTTTGCGTGTGGTAATTCGCAAGAACGGAAGCGGACGTATCTATGGCATTACCTTCATTGATGACAAAGAGGGCATTGCTCTCAATGGCTCACGGTTGGGCAAGGGGTATGCCGCCAATGTTTTTAATGCCTATTTCTCCAATTCTACCCATAACCCATTCTTGGACGAAACATTGTATGGCAGTCCGTCTGTCCGTTTGGAACCATCGACAACCGTTCAACCCTCGCAACAGAATACAGAGGAAGAAGACAACCTCATCGATGAACTTATCGAGGATATGGTGGGCGAGTCATTCGGAACGATGGGCAACGATGATTGGAAGGAAGTGGCATGGCAGCGTAAACTCCGCAAACTAAGTAAGGTTAATCTCAAACGAAGAAAGCGGTAATTCTCTCGTTCAAACGGCAATCAAAGAGTATTCTAACACAATATAAATCACCTATGGAAAATTGTCTTATAGGAGAATAAAAATTGTCCTATAAGACAATTTGAAAAGTCTTATAAGACAATTTTAGAGATAAGGGTAGATAATAAAAATATGTTATGGCACAGGAAGACGATTTAAGGGCATTGGGTAAAGTCATGGACTTTATGCGGGGTATATCGGTGATATTCCTTCTGATTAACTGTTATTGGTTCTGTTTCGAGATATTTCAACAGTGGCACTTTACACTCGGTATCATCAACAAGATACTGATGAACTTTCAGCGAACTACGGGATTATTCTCCTCCATCCTTTGGACAAAACTCTTTTGTGTGGTGTTCCTTGCCTTGTCCTGTCTTGGGACAAAGGGCGTGAAAGAAGAGAAAATCACGTGGCCAAAGATTTGGACGGTGCTTTTCTCCGGCTTCGTCTTTTTCTTTCTCAACTGGTGGCTGCTGGCATTGCCCATCGGCAAGGTCGGTGCAGCTTCGCTCTATATATTCACGCTGTCTGTGGGCTATATCTGCCTGCTGATGGGTGGCGTATGGATGAGCCGACTGCTTAAAAACAATCTGATGGACGATGTTTTCAATACGGAGAATGAGAGTTTTATGCAGGAGACAAGATTGATGGAAAACGAATACTCGGTAAACCTCCCTACACGCTTTTACTATAAGAAGAAGTGGAACAACGGCTGGATAAATGTAGTCAATCCCTTCCGTGCCTCGATGGTGCTCGGTACACCGGGGTCGGGTAAGTCCTATGCCATTGTGAACAACTATATCAAGCAACAGATTGAGAAAGGCTTTGCCATGTATATTTACGATTACAAGTTCCCTGATCTTTCCGAAATAGCCTACAATCACCTGCTCCATCATTTGGATGCTTACAAGGTAAAACCACAGTTCTATGTCATCAACTTTGACGATCCTCGCAGGTCGCATCGCTGTAATCCCATCAACCCTGCCTTTATGACGGACATATCGGATGCTTATGAGAGTGCTTATACCATTATGCTCAACCTTAACCGTTCGTGGATTCAGAAGCAGGGAGATTTCTTTGTGGAGTCTCCGATTATCTTGCTGGCTGCCATCATTTGGTTTCTCAAAATCTATGAGAACGGCAAGTATTGCACCTTTCCTCATGCCATCGAGTTTCTGAACCGCCCTTACGCACAGATTTTCCCGATACTCACTTCCTACGATGAGCTTGCCAACTACCTTTCGCCCTTTATGGACGCTTGGGAGGGTGGTGCGCAAGACCAGTTGCAGGGACAGATTGCCAGTGCCAAAATACCGCTGTCCCGTATGATTTCACCAGCCCTTTATTGGGTGATGACGGGTGATGACTTCTCGCTCGACATCAACAATCCCAATGAGCCGAAGGTGTTGGTTGTAGGCAATAATCCCGACCGTCAGAATATCTATTCGGCAGCACTTGGACTTTACAATAGCCGTATCGTAAAGCTCATCAACAAGAAGAAGCAACTTAAATCATCGGTGATTATTGATGAGTTGCCAACGATTTATTTCCGAGGCTTGGACAACCTTATTGCTACTGCCCGAAGCAACAAAGTGGCGGTATGCTTAGGCTTTCAAGACTTCTCACAGCTCACTCGTGATTATGGGGACAAGGAAAGCAAGGTGATACAAAACACCGTGGGTAATGTCTTTTCTGGGCAGGTGGTTGGAGAAACAGCCAAGACACTCTCCGAGCGTTTCGGTAAGGTGCTCCAGCAACGCCAGTCCATGACCATCAACCGCAATGATAAATCTACATCTATCTCCACGCAAATGGACAGTCTTATCCCTGCATCAAAAATCAGTAACCTTACACAGGGTATGTTTGTGGGTGCCGTGTCCGACAACTTCGATGAACGCATCGACCAAAAGATTTTCCATGCGGAGATTGTCGTGGATAGTGCCAAGGTGTCGGCTGAAATGAAAGCATACCAGCCCATCCCAGTGATAGTGGAATTCAAAAATGAAGATAGCTCCGACAATCTCAAAGAAACCATCGAAGCCAATTATCGTAAGGTAAAGCAAGAAATACTCTCGCTGGTTGATTCAGAAATGGAAAGAGTTAAAAATGACCCATTACTTTCTCATTTGATCAAAGAGTAATCTTCAATAAAGTTTTTTTAAAAATGAGAAAAGATTATATTACAGCATAGAAAAATATTATCCATGTTGAACTACAATAAAAAACAAAAAAGACTTTTCCCCAAAATAGACGCTTAGGACTTTTCTCCTGATATTCACCAACAAGATGGGATATTCTTGACTTCCTAAAATAGCATCTATACATGTATGTTACTATTGGCATGATTATTATGACAGACCATACCCATGAAAGTAAATCATTTCTGCTTTTTATGGGTAGATGTCGTAATATATTTAATCCTATATGCTGTTCCGCGATATAAACTATAGTAAGTATATTTACAAATAATAAAACAGAAACAATTAAGGCTGAGTCTATGCGAGTATCTGCAGATTTTCCATAGCTCTTATTTTTTGATAAAAAATAATATGTCCAATATGCAATCTCTTTTAATAGCATAATCTTATCTCCTTGATTTTGATGCAGGACCAATGAAAGTTTGTCTGGGGCTAAAACGTCTTTTGATAATTGATGGTGGGAAAGAATGAATAGGTAGGACAACTCTTAGATTATCTACAGGTTGAATATATGGATCTTTTCGTATATTTGGGGCAAGCGTTGGAGAGTAAAATGCTCCTAACAAATCGAGCCCCCAATAAACTAGACCTATGGTTAAGCCGATAGGACCACCAAATGTAGCTAATGCAGAAAATCCTATATTTGTAATTCCTTTAAGTGCAGAAATCTGACCTGTAACTACTCCTGCAGCATCAGTTACAACTCCTATAATAAAGACTTTCCTCCCAACACTTTTTGCAATATGAGTTATCTTATACGTTTTTATCCTGGCTCTACTTCCCCCTCCCCATCCAGATGGGTACACTTTAGGAGAGAAATGTCCTTTAGAGTTAAAACGCACAGTCGTTCTTGTATTAGAGAGTTCAGTAAACCCTAAAGAAGTGCCAGCAGCGGTTAACGCGTTGGATATTTGTCCATGCCATGTATATGTTGGAATTCTGGTGCTGTCAATATTCTGAGGAGCAGACCCCCACAGAGGCATGGAGTCTGAGAATGATATTAACCCAAAAGGAGGTAAGGTCGAGGTTTTAATGACTTTATTTCCTAAGGGTTCAACTTCAATTTCTGCAGTTTTATGATTTTCAAATGTAACATGACCCTTTATAAACTGCCCAGCAAGCATTTTTTGCCCTAGTTCATGCTGGGTTAGTCTATCTTGTTGATGGATTGGCATAAATTTCAATATAAAAAGATGGGACATATATATATTTAATACATATATCCCATCTATAATTAAAATGTGGGTTATTCCTGCTTATACTCACTCTCCCAAACAGTGTCTTCAGGATTATCTCCTTTGTGTCCTGCGAGTTGTATCACAAAACTCTTTGCAGGAAAATACGGGGTGATATGGATGTCCAAAAGAACCCTGTCTTTCTGATCCTTGTCTTGCTCAATCTTAAGAACCTTAAACTTTTCAATGAGTTTGCTTGGTCCCTGAACTCCATCCAAGAACTTGACAATTTGAGAACGCAAATCAGCCTCTGTGCGTGTTGTCCAGTTCTCAAACGCCCTGCGGTTCAAAAAGTCAAAGAGCACTTTGGTGATATAGTCAAAGACACGAACAACGGAATAGGTTTGCAAACCGATGTTGTCTCCATTGAAGAGCGTCTTTGCCGAAAATGCCATTACACGGCTATACTCATTCACCATAGGAACGAGTCCCATACGTTCCAGTTCTGAAATTTCGCTTTTCTTTAAATCAAAGCGGACACTTTCTACTTCGTTCAGTCCACCAAATTTCTTTCCTGCAACAACTTGGGACATCAATGTCATGTAGATTTTTCCTGCCAAAGCACCAGAAGGGGCAACATATAAGTTCTCTTCTTCGCCAACAGCATCTACTTTCGGACGCCCAAGCAACCAGTTGCAAGTCATGATAGTATTTGCCTTAAAGACTTCGCCACCTGTGTGATCTGCATTGAAAAAGACATCTACAACATCATCCGGACTTTCCAAGTCTTGGAAATCCGTAATCAAAACTGCCTTGGTTTCATGTGCCATTTTAGACCATTTGTCTAAGACGGCATTAGAGCCAAGATAGCCTGGGACAACTAGAAGTGAGTAGTTACGACGCAAATCAAGTCGGTCGTAATTCTGCTTTAACTCATTGCCGATATAATCAATGAAGAGAGTATTGTCTAGGTCTCGGAGCTGTTCAAGGTCTGCATTGACAATCGTAATGTTCTTGACCTTATCTGCTTCTGTGTTTTTGTAGAATAAAGCGATGGAACGATAAGCAGCTTCCAACTCGCGTGTACGTGAGAGAGCCGCCAGAAGATTGGCATTTAAGTTCTCTTCAACTTGCAAAGCCCGTTGCTTTGCCTCGTCTCTCATTTTCTCGACAGACTCTCCGGATTTGAGGAGTTCTATCCATACTTTCAAACGACTGGAAAGTAATTTTCGTTCCCCTGCCCACTGTTCGTCAGTCAGAAAGATATTCCTCCTCGCCTTGCGATTGGGATTAAGGTTTGACATTCCGTCAATTGTATTCTCAATGAAAGCAAAACCTCCAAACTCTTTGAGTTTGTCTAGCGCAGATGAAGATGGCGATGTTGCTTGAGAGGACTGTGCAACTGAACTTACCTGCTGACTGCTTTTAGTCTTCTTCTCTGTATCCATAGTTATTCTTCATTTGATGGATTAGACTTTGATATTTCTTCTATGGCTTTTTCCAATAGCTCAATCATTGCCGAACGTGTTTCAGCGTTCTCCACTGCTTTCAGCAAAGCACGATTGGAGGATAACTGACGAGCAATCTTTACATACTGCTCTTTTTCCACATCCAATTGAGAAAGGAAAGGGCTGTTCTCTTTAAGATTCTTGGCACCAAAATCGCCAAGATTATGAAAACTCATGGTTTCCACGACAGGCGTTCCTTCCTGATCTTGGTGTTCTAGTTGAACTGTCGGATTAAAACGCTCGAAGACATCCTCGACTGTCTCTAAACCATAGACAGCTTCTGGATTTACCGGAGCTTCATCCGTAAGTTTCTGAACAAACAATGTTCGATTCGAAGGAATCTCAGCAATTGACTCATTGGCATCTACTTTTACTTCATTGCCACCTACACCGTATTGATATAGTCCCATAATTTGTATGATTTAATATTTTCTATATATTCGATTATTCAAGCCATTAGGGTGCTGGCAAATATAATCATTTTTACTGTGAATACCAAAGAAAATCTGATTTTTTTGTTATTTCACTGCAAAAATGTTGATAATCAGCTGTATTAACCAACATGGTCATGATACAAATTAGGTATAATTACGTTTTATCGCATCTGGGTTCATAGGTCTCACTTTTGTACTTGTTGCACTAATACCTCCTCTGGAGTCATTAGGATCCTTTAAACTCTCAAAACTTTAAGGTCAGAGATAAAAAACAGTTCCCGCACTGCCTCATAGCCCAAAACGAACTCAAAGAACACAAAAAATCCGCAAAAAGCCAAAAACAGCTTCCTGCGGACAAAGGTAACCCCAATTCGGTTTAAGGGCATCTCTTTTTAGTCCGGATTATCGTCCATAACGCTTCTTTCGACCTCGTTTTAGGTCGAAGAATCATTGTTTCACGCCAATAGGTTTAGAAAAGTGAGAGCTGCCTTACTTCTGCTTCGGCCTCCATCTCAAATTCCATATTGTTGGCTGTTTTTGAGGGCTTGGTTTTGCTTGGGTTCGGATTTGTTATTCTTTGTTTATTATTTGATTTATAATGTCTTGTATTTTGTTTATGTCTGCCTTTGGCAGATATTTTTTGCCTCCCCTTTTTTTGCCCGCTCTTCGGGCTGTTTTTATTGGTTATAGATTGTTTTTGGGGGTGTTCTACGGCTTGATTGGTATTCCTATCGGCTCGGCGGTTATCGGAGTGTTTTGTATGTGGTTCTGCCTGTTTTTTTAAGGGGTGTTGTTGCGGGTCTGTTTTGCTACCTCTCCCCCCGCTCAAAAGCCTTTGGGAAAGGGGCGAGGGAAACAGGGCGTAAACCCTGATAAACAAAGGGATTGACGGCAAAAAAGCGGATTGGCGATAATTTTCTTCAAAAACACGAAGATTTAAGAATATTTAACTATATCCGAGCCAAAAAGAGGGTGAAAAACGGACAAAAACAGGCAAAAAAGCTCCCGAATAGAATTAGCCAAAAAAAACATACCCTAATGAACCATGGATAGGGCATGTTCTTTTTGGTTATCTGTAACGTATGAAAGCCTCCAATAAAGAAAATAGAATCAGTAAATTTAAAAGTGTCAGTTTTTGGCAGGGGTAATCTCTATTTATCCCCTTCTTTTTGATGTTACGCATTTTTGTTAATAAAATCCGTCTTTTCCTTATCCTTATAGACCAATCCCAGAGTTGTTCAATAGCTCCATACCTGTTCTCCCTTTAAATGAACTGGATAAAGAAAGCCCCAATAATCAGACTAAAAAAAGAAAGAGAAAAACGGACAAATATACATGAAAAACGAAACATACCCCAATCCCTTAAAACCATCAGAAGAAAAAAAGGGAAAAACAAGCAAAAGACCTGTTGATAACTTTTTGACATAGTCTATATAAAACTTTATCGGATAAGTAGATATATTATTTTATAGGTAATGTCTTTTTTATCTTGTTGTATTCTTCAATGATAGACCATGTTTTTTTGGTAATTAAGTTATCCCAAGGCCAAGAATCTATTGACCAGCGCATAATCTTATCTAAATCATTGGATAAATTATCACCAAATGATTTAGATGAAATATTATCACGTATGATAGAAAAGATATAAATTGCTTTCTCCAGTTGATGGGCAGGAAAGTAACTATCTTTCTTCTGAAGTTCTGCCTTCAACTCTGATATTAAACAAATTAAATTATTAGCAAAACTTTCCATATGAATTAAATTAAACTGGTTACAGGGTCATCTACCACAAATTTTTGAATTTGCCCTCCGCTTAAGTTCCCTTGAGGAGCAGCAACGCCTTCAAAAAGTAATGTTCCTTTTTTTATTTGCCATTGTTTTATATCTGTCATGTTATTCCATTCGGGCTTAATAGCAAGACTATTACGTGAAGCTGGAAAAGTTTCAAATAAATAACGCCCATTTGCCGTAGCTTTCAAACCCTTGTCATGGAATCTTATACCATATTCATTAGTGCGAGCTAATCGTACTTTGATTGTTCGCACATCAAAAGATTGTAGTATATTTTTTCTAACTTGGCGGGGTAAACCTCGTTCTTTTAATATTTGCGATGCCTCTTGCACTCCCTTATAAATATTAGATTGTGCTTTACAGTCCAACCCAAACGGGTCTATTTCTATATTACTATCAAACACATATCCGTATAGCGTAGGATTACCACCTGCCAACCCTATCGGGTCTTGAGTGATAAACGCCCCTGTATCTGCTGAATAGTACCGATGTCGCACATAGCAAAGTTCAGTTTCCGTATCATAATACATCCCCTGAAACCTGAAAGGTATGAAGTCTCGTTTCCCTCTGAGTTCCAGTACATCTCCATAGATGTCAAGGATGCAGTCCCAGACCACATTTCCCTTGCTGTCAAGAGCCTGTATAGGCGTACCCAAGTAGTCTTGCACGATGGTATAACTATCATCCTCGGTGAGCTTTGCCACCGGGGTATAACTTCCACCGTCATACACCCATGTAATGAGATTGGTGTACGGTTCCTGTCTGTCATAACGGATACGCCCCAATTCATCCTGCTGTGTCCTCGGCTTTTCCCGCTTGTCATAACTCCACTCGTGCAGCAGCACGTTGCCGTCCCAGGCATAGCGATAGCATGTGTCGTGCGTCTCCTTAAGGGTACGCCTGCCCAAGGCATCGTACTCAAACCTTATGGTGGCACCTTCGGGTGTGCGTACGCTCTTGAGCATGCCGTTGCCGTACCACTCGTAAGCGGTGTCTCCCTGTTGCCAGCCATAATGAGCCTGCAGTTCCTTGTCGTTGGGTGTGGTTCTCGTGAAGAGCTTGTCAAGCCAATCCTTGGGTTGCGGCATCACGGGAGGTTCCAAGACATTGCGAGTGCTCTTGAGGATAAGATTGCCTTCCCCGTCATAGCGGTAAAAGAAATTCTCATCCCTGAGCAGTCTGCCGCCCCTGTCATAGACACGTCCCTCGGCATCCCTGTCCCGATAGACGTTGCCGATGATGTCGGGAGTCTTGAAGAGATGCTCGCTCATGTCAAGCGATGCGCCGACAAGGGTACCGAAGCTGTCATAGTCGTACGTCACGGGATCTTTCCTCAGGTGGGACCGCATGGAAAGCAGCCTGTCGTTCCTTCTCCATGCATAGAAGCGGTGCCCGCGCGATTCCGTCCCCGCATAGGTACACCTTGCCTCCAGACGTCCCGCAAAGTCGTATTCCGAGGTAATGCGCACGCCACCCGTGGCAAAGCGCTCTATCTCGCGTCCCCTCTCATCGTAGCGGATACGGCTTTCCCAAGCGTCCGATTCCTCAGCTTGCCGGGCATGGAGGGTTTCCGTTTCCCCAAGTGGGGTGTAGGAGGTATTCTGCTCCGCCCCGAGAGAACTCCGCAGCCCCACGTGTCCGCCCCATTGGTCGTAGTCGTGCTCAATGGTAACCCTGTCAGCCTTTTTCCCTCCGGGGAGTATCTGCTCTTCCTTGATGACGCGCCCCTTTTTGTCACGGCTGAAGGTTACTTCGCCATGCGCGTTGGCGGCACCACACAGCCTGCCGTCCTTGTCGTAGAAGAAGGATTCCCATGTGCCGTCGGAATAGCGTGCCTTGCTGATACGACCGAAGGCATTGTGCTCATAGATGGTATGGCGTCCATCGGGACGGTCTACGCGGATGACGTCTCCCGACCTGTTGAGTGTGAAGCGCCGCTCCATACCGTCAAAGCCAACCTCACGGATGACGTTGCCCGCCTTGTCGCGCAGGAACCGATAGAGGCTGCCACGCTCGTTGCGCAGGGTGGTGAGGCGTTCCATTGCGTCATAGAAGAACTCCACGGACGTGCCCTGTTCCTCACGGCGTCTCAGGCTGCCCATTGGGGTGTAGTCCATCCTCACATGGCGGTCCTTGTCTTTTACCTCGGTGACGCTGTCGTAACAGTCGTAGCCGATGTCTATAATGTTCCCGTCGGGACGGTAGATACGCCGCACGCGGTCAAGGAGGTCGTACTCGTATTGAAGGGGGCGTGCGGACGGACCCTGCTCCATAACAGGACGTCCCCGGTAGTCGTACTCCCGGCGCATGAGTACCCTGCCTTCAGAATGGCAACTGCTGAGATTGCCCATGTCGTCATAGTGCAGGACTATGCTCCTGCCACCCTTCTCCATCATGGAGAGACTGCCGTCAGAGTTATAGTGAAGGTTGGTCTGGGTGTCGTCTTCCTCGATGACGGTGCGTACCCTATGGGGGTGCTCGGTGTCATAGACGTAGATCTGTCTGGTGCCTTTGGGTGACATTTGGAGAATCATGCGGTCCTTCTCATCAAACACACGCATGGATAATGTGCCATCGGGATAGGTCGTGCCTGTCTGGTTGCCGCGTCCGTCATAGTGCCAGCCCGTAATGCGCCCCTCGGGGTCTATTTCCCGGTAGGGCTCCATCTCCTCGGTATAGTCATAGCGGGTCGTGTTGCCAAGAGCATCGGTGATGGAGCGGACAAGCTGATTGGCATCGTAGCGGTATGTACTCTCCGCACCACAGGCGTCACGGACAGTGTTATATCCCTTCTCGGGGAAATAGGAGATCCAGCCCTCCTGATCACCATCTTCTCCGTGTGTATGGATGCAGCGCCCCTCCTTGTCGTATTCCCAATAGAACGTGTACCCGTTACGGTCGGTCTTCTCCACCATACGGTGCTCCTCGTAGCGGATTCCTGTCGTCTGCCCCAATGCGTCGGTGATGCCTACCATGTCGCCCTGCTCGTCATAGGAATAGCGAACAAGTTGCTCGGAATTTCCGTCCGGCATCCTCAGGTGAAGGCTCTCGATGAATCCCTCATCCGTAAGTCGGACTGTGATTTGACGACCACAGGCATCGGTGAGCGTCGCAAGCACGCCATTCTCATAGGAAAGGCGAATGCTCCTGCCCTCCAAGTCGGTAACAGTGGAAAGACGATGGGTGGAATACCCCCTGTCTTTTCCGGGAATGGTGAAGTGGAAGGACAGGTTGCTGTCGTGTTCAAATGCAACGTACCCTTCCTTCGTTCGGGAAAGGGTGATGCGCTCGAGGCGGTTATATGAGTCTTCTCCCTCATCAAGCACGGGGAAGGAGGCGAGGCGACCGTCACTCAATCTTAAAACAAGGATATCCTCTTCGGGAAGGAAGGTGACGCTCCTGTCGTACGAGCAGTGCACCCCGTGTCCCAGCCAGCCCTTATAGTCGGAATCGGAATACCAGACACGCTCCCATGACAAGGACGGCATGCCGGGGAAGAAGAAGTCTTCACCTTCATAGACTACGACGCCATTGACAAGGTTCACAGGCTCAAAACCGTGCTTGCAAAGTTTCTTTGACAGGGATCGTGTCGCTCTCATTTTCTTGCAGATGCCTTTCTTAAGGACTTTATGGTTGAAAGCCGTCAATCCTTTTTTCCCCGCTTTCTTCATAGCCTTCAATATGGCAGGGGCAAAACTGAGCAGCGTGCTGAAGCCGATGCTTGACAAAAGCCCCGTCAGCATACCGCCCCAGTCGGGGACGTAAGGACCGCCGACCATGACGGGCGCACCTGTCGGAATGGGAATGGAGAAAGATGTCGGGGCGAAGAGGGTTGGGGTAAACTTGAGTTTTTTCTTGCCGGCCTTGCTCAATGCTCCCGAGAAGGGAATACCCACGTCGTTGCAGGTCATGAGCATGTGTCCCTTGGGGCTTAAACGCGTACCCTCTGCAAAGACCGTCTGTGAGGAGAAGAAGTTCACGCTCTCGTGTCCGATGATGGGCATCATGATGAAGGCTCCCACCAAGGGGATGTGCTGGAAGGTGATCAGCACACCGCTCGTGTCGGACACGCCACGCTTCAGACCGTTGATGTTGACGTTGCTGCCGAGGAAGGGAATATAGTCAAAGGGGTCTATGACCATACCTATATAGGGATGGAAAGGATTACCGGAGGTCGCAAGATGCAAATCCAGACCTACAACAGGGGTCAAATGAGTACTGACGGGTAACATTAAGAACAATGTAATTTCTTTGTTCGCTCTCTCGTTTTTTAAGGTGTTTAACTTTTACGTTTTGTCGCCTTAAAGAGATGGACGACTTCTTGTCAATGATTCCTTACTAAGATATTATTTATAACTACCAATTTTAAGTTACCATCAATTTCAGTGATGCTTTCCACAGGAGTCTTGCCATTTTCTATATTATCGAATTGTGATTGATTTAGAATGTTTATTGGATATAGCTTAGGGAGAAAGCCATCATTTAAATTTAATAACCCATCTCTTCTTAAGATGTCCTCTTTGGTTACAGATACAGAAGAACCCCAAAATGAGCTTTTAACTATTCTCTCAGAGCGGACATCCATCCCCTTTTCAAGCGGGAGTACATATCCGTAATCTATTGGGAATATTTCTAGCAATGCTTTAATGAATGCATATGCCTTATCTTTGCTTATGTCATTGTGTCCTGAGCAGATGTCAAATTCTATAACCCCTGCCCCCTCTTGATGAACCTGATTTAGCAAGCTATTCGAATATAATATTTTATTAGCCTTCTCTTTACTCGAGATTATTAAATCACAAATTTCAAGATCGCCCGAAACTCCATTTATTTGTTCTAAGAAAACTGTCAGTTTTTTGTACGTTTTGACCCCATAATTCAATTCAATACAATCAAAAACAGAGTCCTCAAAAAAAGAATCAATAGACAACTTTATTGCATTCTTGATCGCCTGCGGATTATACAAGGATAAATCCTTGTATCTAACCACTTTGAATAATTTCAGCACACTCCCTGTGGGAACTTTCTTGTTGTTCTTGAATATCATCGACAAGGCTTAAATTTATTAATAATACCTTTCAATCGTTCATTTAGTCTGTCTGCTATTTGTGCTAACTTGCTGATTTTCACATCGCCAGTTATCCTATTTTGCCACATAAAACCGCTATTTCGTAGTCTTAAGTTTTCAACAACATCAGTTTTAGAAGCTACTTCAATCACTCTTACCGTACCATCTTTATATAGTATTCCAACATCAGGTCTTGGACCATACTTAAAGTTGCCTCCTCCTAAAAGTCGTTTATATCCTAGATTCATTGTTACTCTCTCTACATTAGGGTTAAGTGAATAAATTTGAGCATACATCTTGGAAACAAATGCGTGTCCAAGAGTCCCTGTAGACTGTGCCGAACCAATAATTTTACCAAAAAACAATCCAAACGGATCCATTTCTGTATTACTATCAAAAACATACCCATACATCGTAGGGTTGTTTCCAGCCAGTCCTATCGGGTCCTGACTAATGTAGTTTCCGGTATGTGGCGAGTAATACCTGAACCTGTTGTAGTACAGTCCTGTTTCCCCATCTTCGTATTGACCTTGGAAACGGAAGGGTATAAAGTCTCGTTTCCCTCTCAGTTCCAGTACATCTCCATAGATGTCGAGGATGCAGTCCCAAACCACCTCACCCTTGCTGTCGAGAGCCTGAATAGGTGTACCCAGATAATCCTGCACGATACTGTAGCTGTCCTCCTCGGTGAGCTTTGCCACAGGGGTATAACTACCACCGTCATACACCCATGTAATGAGATTGGTATACGGCTCCTGCCTGTCATAGCGGATGCGCCCGAGTTCATCTTTCTCCATTCTCGGCTTTTCCCGCCTGTCATAGTTCCACTCATGCAGCAGCACGTTGCCGTCCCAGGCATAGCGATGGCATGTATCGTGCGTCTCCTTAAGCGTACGTCTGCCCAAGGCATCGTACTCAAACCTTATGGTGGCACCCTCGGGAGTGCGTACGCTCTTGAGCATGCCGTTGCCGTACCACTCGTAGGCGGTATCTCCCTCCTGCCAGCCATAATGAGCCTGCAGCTCCTTCTCGTCTGGCTTATCCATGAAGAGGCGGTCTGCCCAACTCTTCGGTCGGGGTATCAGCGGCGGTTCGAGAACGTTCCTTCGGCTCTTGAGAATCAAGTTACCCTCACCGTCATAGCGGTAAAAGAAATCCTCATCCCTGAGCAGCCTGCCGCTCCTGTCATAGACACGTCCCCTGGCATCCCTGTCCCGATAGACGTTGCCGATGATGTCGGGAGTCTTGAAGAGACACTCGCTCATGTCAAGCGATGCACAGACAAGGGTGCCGAAGCTGTCATAGTCGTACATCACGGGAGACTTCCTCAGGTGAGACCGCATGGAAAGCAGCCTGTCGTTCCTTCTCCATGCATAGAAGCGGTGTCCGCGCGATTCCGTCCCCGCATAGGTACACCTTGCCTCCAGACGCCCCGCAAAATCGTATTCCGAGGTAATGCGCACGCCACCCGTGGCAAAGCGCTCTATCTCGCGTCCCCTCTCATCGTAGCGGATACGGCTTTCCCAAGCGTCTGATTCCTCTGACTGCCGGGCATGGAGGGTCTCCGTCTCCCCAAGTGGGGTGTAGGAGGTATTCTGCTCCGCTCCGAGAGAACTCCGCAGTCCTGTGTGTCCGCCCCATTGGTCATATTCATGCTCAATGGCAATCCTGTTTGCCTTGCCTCCGTTCGGGAGTATCTGCTCTTCTTTAATGACACGACCCTTTTTGTCGCGGCTGAAGGTCACTTCTCCCTGTGCGTTGGCGGCACCACACAGCCTGCCGTCCTTGTCGTAGGAGAAGGATTCCCATGTGCCGTCGGAATAGCGTGCCTTGCTGATACGCCCGAAAGCGTTGTGCTCATAGGTGGTATGGCGTCCATCGGGACGGTCAACGCGGATGACGTCCCCCGATGCGTTGAGCGTGAGGCGGCGCTCCATACCATCAAAGCCAACCTCACGGATGACGTTGCCCGCCTTGTCGCGCACGAACCGATAGAGGCTGCCACGCTCGTTGCGCAGGGTGGTGAGGCGTTCCATTGCGTCATAGAAGAACTCCACGGACGTGCCCTGTTCCTCACGGCGTTTCAGGCTGCCCATTGGGGTGTAGTCCATCCTCACATGGCGGTCCTTGTCCCTCACCTCGGTGACGCTCTCGTAACAGTCATAGCCGATGTCTATAATGTTCCCGTCGGGACGGTAGATACGCCGCACGCGGTCAAGGAGGTCGTACTCGTATTGGAGGGGGCGTGCGGACGGGCTCTGCTCCATAACAGGACGTCCCCGGTAGTCGTACTCCCAGCGCATGAGCTCCCTGCCCTCCGAATGGCAACTGCTGAGATTGCCCATCTCGTCATAGTTCAGGGCTATGCTCCTGCCGCCCTTTTCCAACATGGCGAGACTGCCGTCAGAGTTATAGTGAAAGTTGGTCTGGGTGTCGTCTTCCTCGATGACGGTGCGTACTCTATGGGGGTGCTCGGGGTCATAGACGTAAATCTGTCTGGTGCCTTTGGGTGACATTTGGAGAATCATGCGGTCCTGCTCATCGAACACCCACATGGACAGTGTTCCGTCGGGGTGGGTCGTGCCCGTCTGATTGCCGCGCTCGTCATAGTGCCATCCCGTAATGCGCCCCTCGGGATCTATTTCCCGGTAGGGCTCCATCTCCTCGGTATAGTCATAGCGGGTCGTGTTGCCCAGGGCATCGGTGACGGAGCGGACAAGCTGGTCGGGGTCATAGCGGTAGGTAGTCTCCGCGCCACAGGCGTCACGGACAGTGTTATATCCCTTCTCGGGGAAATAGGAGATCCAGCCCTCCTGATCACCATCTTCTCCGTGTGTATGGATGCAGCGCCCCTCCTTGTCGTATTCCCAATAGAACGTGTACCCGTTACGGTCGGTCTTCTCCACCATACGGTGCTCCTCGTAGCGGATTCCTGTCGTCTGCCCCAATGCGTCGGTGATGCCTACCATGTCGCCCTGCTCGTCATAGGAATAGCGAACAAGTTGCTCGGAATTTCCGTCCGGCATCCTCAGGTGAAGGCTCTCGATGAATCCCTCATCCGTAAGTCGGACTGTGATTTGACGACCACAGGCATCGGTGAGCGTCGCAAGCACGCCATTCTCATAGGAAAGGCGAATGCTCCTGCCCTCCAAGTCGGTAACAGTGGAAAGACGATGGGTGGAATACCCCCTGTCTTTTCCGGGAATGGTGAAGTGGAAGGACAGGTTGCTGTCGTGTTCAAATGCAACGTACCCTTCCTTCGTTCGGGAAAGGGTGATGCGCTCGAGGCGGTTATATGAGTCTTCTCCCTCATCAAGCACGGGGAAGGAGGCGAGGCGACCGTCACTCAATCTTAAAACAAGGATATCCTCTTCGGGAAGGAAGGTGACGCTCCTGTCGTACGAGCAGTGCACCCCGTGTCCCAGCCAGCCCTTATAGTCGGAATCGGAATACCAGACACGCTCCCATGACAAGGACGGCATGCCGGGGAAGAAGAAGTCTTCACCTTCATAGACTACGACGCCATTGACAAGGTTCACAGGCTCAAAACCGTGCTTGCAAAGTTTCTTTGACAGGGATCGTGTCGCTCTCATTTTCTTGCAGATGCCTTTCTTAAGGACTTTATGGTTGAAAGCCGTCAATCCTTTTTTCCCCGCTTTCTTCATAGCCTTCAATATGGCAGGGGCAAAACTGAGCAGCGTGCTGAAGCCGATGCTTGACAAAAGCCCCGTCAGCATACCGCCCCAGTCGGGGACGTAAGGACCGCCGACCATGACGGGCGCACCTGTCGGAATGGGAATGGAGAAAGATGTCGGGGCGAAGAGGGTTGGGGTAAACTTGAGTTTTTTCTTGCCGGCCTTGCTCAATGCTCCCGAGAAGGGAATACCCACGTCGTTGCAGGTCATGAGCATGTGTCCCTTGGGGCTTAAACGCGTACCCTCTGCAAAGACCGTCTGTGAGGAGAAGAAGTTCACGCTCTCGTGTCCGATGATGGGCATCATGATGAAGGCTCCCACCAAGGGGATGTGCTGGAAGGTGATCAGCACACCGCTCGTGTCGGACACGCCACGCTTCAGACCGTTGATGTTGACGTTGCTGCCGAGGAAGGGAATATAGTCAAAGGGGTCTATGACCATACCTATATAGGGATGGAAAGGATTACCGGAGGTCGCAAGATGGAGGTCCAGACCGATAACGGGCATCAAATGGGTACTGCTCGGTAGCATAGGCTGAAGTATTATGAGTTATTGAGGCACTTTATTCTCCTTTTCTATGCGCCTGATGGCGTCTTTAGGACTTTCCTGCCAATGAACTCCGTAGAGAGTGACCATACGATTATCTATTTCCCGCTCCAACTTTCGGCTGACATTTTCTCCCTTAGATATGAAAGCTTGCGCGATGAATGAAATGTTGATAAGTTTCAATTCTTCGTCAGTGAGGGAATAACCATATTCAAAAGCTTCTTTCAATATAGGCGTGTAATCAGTCCTTTCTTTTTTTAGAAGCACCAAGAGAATACTATTGTAGCAATTGATGGTTTGTGCATGATTCTCTGTCTGTTTAGAGATACGGACAGCATTCATAAAATGAGAACTTGCTTTCTCCAAATCTTTTGCCATAGCATAGGCAGCTCCTTTATACAGGTAGCAATGAATCATAAGATCAGCATACATCAAAGGTTCATCTGCAGGTGTCGCCTCTTGTATGACTGCCAGGGCTTTGTCAAGCATCTGTTGCAAATGTCCACCTTCTTCTTTTATAAAATGCATCAGGAACCCGCTTACTGCCAAATAACCGGAAACCCAAAGATTTGTATCTCCTATCTTTTTGCATAACGGGAAAAACTCCTCTGTTGCAATTTTATAGAGTCGTTTCCTATTGCTCTTGGCTGTTTCTTCGCCCATTTCCAGCAACAACCTCCTATATTGGACCTGTGGATCATTAGGGTCTCCCTGTGTGATAATTTCCTTATAGGCTGCTCCCATATTTTGGTTTGGAAGTTCTACAACACACCCCTTATCTTCCATCTTTTTAATGATAGGAGAAAATATTTCTTCTCCCTTGGCTTCCATGAAGAGTAGCCCGATGTCACCGTCTGTGGCATCCAAGAACTCTTTTAGGACTTCGTGCAGTACATCAAGGCTTTCAACACGCTCAATTACAAGAACCAATACAAGCAGATTACCTGTTACCCCCTCAAATCGCTTAAAACTATGTAGCAATTGGGAATAAAAGGACAGCAGGTTATGCTCATCCTTAGGGGATAATTTATGGTATTGCTCCTTGAGATGGGCAAAATCGTTCCAATGCCATTCCGGATGACTCTCTAAATCTTTGTCAAATGCGGTAATCCATTGTTCTATTAAGGATTTGTAAAAATCTCCTTTGTTGTCAAGAAGAGTGCGAAAAACGAGAAATGTGTCATCTGAAATTCCATGTGGAGTAGATTCAATACCGATAAACCCTTCTATAAGAGCATAATCTTCAGGGGTATAGTTCATCACAAAAGCACGGGCGTGTGGTTTTTCACTGCGTACTTTCAGCCAAAGGTCTTGAACTTGCCTTATGCGGATAGAAATAGGGTTGTGTTCATTGTCCATAAATCAGTTCAAATTTAGGAGTCCTCCCTTTACATTTGTCATAGCTGTGCCATCTACATTTACAGTTGCACCATTTATGGCAACTTCTGCGGTACCCTCAACCTTGGTGGAGGGAGCAGTGACACCAGCCTTGGTGGTACTTGTTACTTCGACTTCCGTAGTACCCTCCAACTTTGTTTTCTCTCCCTTGATATAGACTTCCGTAGTACCTTCTATCTTAACTTTTTCATTACCCTTAATCTCAATTTCTTTTGATTCAAAAGTAATTTTATCAGCAGATTTTATGGAAATGGTGTTGTCTCCATTCAGCACGACTATACTTCCCGATGGATCTACGATGGTAGCACTTCCTTTGCTGTCATCCAACGTGACGGCAACGCCGCTTCTTGTGGTCAGGCTCTTCACGTTGTTGTCGGCTCCGCCCCCGCCTCCGTTGGTTCCATTGAACAGGCTTCCTTGTATATAGGGTCTGTTGGGGTCATTGTAACGGAAGGCAACCATGACTTGGTCGCCGACTTCCGGGATAAAGACAAATCCTCTGTTGGAGGATACCTTTTCACTTCCTCCCGCATCCGGTGAGAGCACACGCACCCACGAGGTCTTCATCCCGTTTATCTGCCAGTTCATTCTCACTTGGACACGTCCCTGTTTCTTGGGGTCATCATTGCTGATGACGGTCGCCATCTGTGGCTGGGCAATGGGAAGGGGGACGTCAGGGGTCGGCAATGACCTTACGGATGCAGGAATCGCAGTGAATTGGCAGGAATAGCCTCCGTCGCCCTCCGCGAAGTGGACTATCTCAGTGATAAGGTAAGTTCCCAGCAACTCCTCCCTGTAGGAAACGCCTGCCAGTTGAACGGTGCTTTTTATGTCCACGACACTGCCCAGCATCAGACCCACATAGTCGCTCTCCGCCGTGACAAAGTGGGACATGGAGGCGTCCGATTGCTGTTTCTTCTGAAGATAGGCGTCCAACTCTCCTTTGTTCGTGACACGGGAGGTGGCATAATGATTGGCGGGAGGACCAAACATCTTGATGGATTCCTGAAAAGCCTGCTGCCCGAGCTTGTTCAGTCCCGCCGGCTCGTCCGGCGACGAGGATTTCAGCGTATTGTTGCTTCCCGACAGATGGGCGAAGGAGGAAAGGGCACGGGCTCCGGTCTGGATGCAGATGTCCAAGGAGTTCAAATCCCTCTTGGAGTCCAGCGTGATGGAGGGAGGTAATTCCGGCTTGCCGAAAATCAATTTCTCTCCATCATAATAGAGCCATTCGAAATGCTGTCTCGCTAGTCTTTGTATGAATGCGAAATTGCTCTCCTGATATTGACACTCATATTCCAGTTTTGCGCTCCTTTCCGGTTTCACCAATGCCTGCACATTGGACTTTTCTGCCAGTTCCCCGACAATGTCCGCCAAAGTCTTCTCGTTCCAAGACGCAAAGTGCAAATCGCCCTCCAAACGGTAGGTTGTGGAGAAACCCGAGACTTTCAGGAAAGTATATCCCTCGGACTTGTGCAAGCCTACCTGCGCCACAAGACCGTAAAAGTTCCTCTCACCAATAGTTATGGCAATTGATTTTCCCAGCCAGTCAGCGGATTTGGTGAGTGTGGCTGCCTGAAACACTTCACCGACTTCATAGTCAAGAAGCATTTCAAAATAATGGTGTTCGTTAATTGACTGGTTCAGACGAAGGGACTTGAACGAAGACAACTCAACACCACCAATACAAATTGTCACCGGTTTGTTTGGCAAAAAATCCATACATGCATTTTTTTGATGAGTAAAAGCAACATTCTCCATCACCCAATCAGAGTTGTATCTGCCGGATGATGGAGAAAAGAAATGTTGGCAAGGCAAATTAAGCCTTAGGCCAACGATTGTCATGTTCTGCAGCACCCACGGTGATGTGCTCTGCCGCAAAAGTCATAGTAATGGTCATCGGAACGTCATTGTTTACATCCAAGGTTTCCTTATAATGCACAATATAGGCGTTCTTGAATTCAACCTCTTTCATCTTGGCGTCCTCATCCGTCTTCTTGTAGATGATTTTTCCTTCAACGGGTTTGAACTGACTATTCAGCATAGCTTCGATGGTAGAGGTGTCCTCTGTGGACTCGATGGTAACGACAACTCGTCCTCCGGTAATACTTGAAGAAGGCTTACCCTTACTGTCTGTTGAGCGAGAGAACTCATAATTTGAGAAGAGGACGTCAAATTCTTTTCCTCCCAACTCCAGTGATGCACGGAATGATCCCATAATTTTGTAAAATTAAAAAGTTGAACATAAAAGGTCGATTTCGCTCAACATACGTATTAAAGCAAAAAAGAAACCTCCAAACTCTTGTTTGAAAATTTCCCATTCTCCATTGACTTGGTTATGCGGAAGAAAGAGAAGAAAACAAACGCAAGTCCTATATCATGGGCAAATATATGATTTACTTTTTATATCTCCAAATTTTTAGTCGTATTTTTTTATCCCAGCCCTATTATTTAACAAATCAAGCAGAAGATTGCAGGAAAAACGGGTATATTTTTCTTGCCCGTTCATTCTTTCTTCCTGACCAGCAAGGCAATAACCAATATGACAAGCAGTCCGGCAAGGAGAAGAGAAACTGTAAGTATCAAATCTCTTTCTTCCTGAAGACGGGCATTTTGCTTGTTGTTCGTTTCTGAAACATAAGCCCTCAGTCTTTCAACGGACATTCTCACACTGTCTGCTTGCAGATTCAGCAGGCGGTTGACTTTCTGCTGTTCCGTAAACTCTGTCTCTATCTTTCGCAGATTTTTGGTTTGGTTTTCTTTCTTGGACGACAAAAAAACGGAACGGTCAG
This sequence comes from Prevotella sp. HUN102, assembly GCF_000688375.1. NCBI lineage: Bacteria > Pseudomonadati > Bacteroidota > Bacteroidia > Bacteroidales > Prevotellaceae > Prevotella > Prevotella sp. HUN102. The sequence continues at coordinate 84,384 of NZ_JIAF01000003.1, forward strand.
ATACTTGCAGTTGGTTCTGGGGAAGCTGAAGTTCCGGGAAGGAGAATGGTTGATTCTGTTTGTGATTCATGAGTAACAAGCACAAAAGAAAACCGAAGATTATACAAGACAAGCATACCAAGAGACTGACAAGACCTTGACCATTCCATTCTCGGACTGAGGGGCGGGAACAGTTTTTTTCCCCACTTTCTTTTTCCACGTTGTTGTTTTGCCCTACGCTTTCAGATAATCCCAAGGAGACAGGAGAGTCAAGCCTTTCCTTGATGGCAAGAAATTCGACTTTCTCTATTTGATATTTCCCCACCTTCTTCATAACCCTGCGCTGGTAAACAAGACGACCCAAGGCTTCCCGCACGTCTCTCTCCGTTACATTCATGTCCGGGATACTCCAATAGATTTCACTTTCGGTGACCCAGAGCGGTGAGGATATACTCTTTTGGTATAGAATTTCCAGCACCCTTTCCTCTAATTCATTGACATTCTTCATTCCTTATGGTATAAGAGTTTGAGGTATAAAGTAATAAACATCATTTCCGACAAGCACCTCCTCCAACTTTGCCTCGACATAATCCTCCTCCATTTTTTGCAATTTGCGCAGGGATAAGTCATATAGTATCTCCCAGTCTTTGAACGCAGCTCCATTCCGTTTAAGTCGGGAGGGAGAAAGGTGGTAAAACAGTGAGTCATTTACATGAACTCCCGTCTTATGGTAGAACAACTCCGCGAGGGAAGATTCTGAAGACAGTACCTTTCTGAGGTTTCTCTTATTGATATTCTTACGCTCTTGCCTGTAGAGAGAACGCAGTAGCTTCAGTTCACGCTTGCCCAAGCCTTCTGAAAAAACGGGCAATAAATCCCTGAAAGATTGCAGGAAGCCTGTAATCTCATTTTTAGAGAAGACGTATCCTTTTTGAAAATGGTTCAAAGTCGAGTCCGGCATTAAAGCAGGAATATAGTACACGTCAGACACCGAGTTTCGATCCATCTCGTCAATGGAGGGCATTGGGGATTCCGCATGCTGATGCACATATCTCATAAGCCGAGATGGTTTGCTCCTGAGCACGCCTAACTTATTCTCGTAACGTTCCAGACTGCTCAACAGCAACTCGTTTCGTCGGGGAATCTGCGAAAACAGGGTGTCCAACACCAATTCCACGGTAGCATTGGATATTTTTTGTCCTGCAAGGGGAAAGACTATTCCACCGGTGGCAAGGCTGCTTTTGGGTGTTTCCAACAGATAAACGTTTGCATCAGTCCCGTAATCAAAAAATAGAGAAGGCTTGAGCAGGAAGGGGTCAACTATATAGTTCTGGATGTATTGTGAGTATTCCGCAATATTTTTATCCAAGGCTTCTTTTGCCGTTAAGAGAAAGTCCTGACTTGCCTCTCCGTTGTCACTGGAGAGTTGGAAGAAAGTCATGGAGAAAGACCGGGAAGCCAATTGCTGGTGCAAATGTGAATCAATGGATATGTCCTGACTCTTGCCAAAGAGGAACAAGAGATTATCTTCGAAACAGTCATTTCGTGTCTGAAGGACTAAATTCCTAAAGGCATCCTTCACCCCTGCATCCTTATTCCTGGTCACATGGGGCGGGGACAGGACAAAATCCAGCCATTGCACCAGACTGTCGGTAAGGGGTAGATATTGGTTCCCCAATTCTGAAATCATTGTCGCGGAAAAAGCATATTTCCGGTTCGGAGACATTCGGAGCGCCACATTTTGTAATGCACTGATGAGTTTCCCGACCTCATGTTTGTCCTGTGCGAAGAAAAAGACATGAATGTTCATCTGTTTCTGACCGTTCTTCATCCTCCGGACATCCGAAACATAGGTATCCCCACCTTTCACATTGATGAACTTATTTGCCTTGCCGTCCCATACCGAAACGGGCAGCCAAACCGAATGCAGGGAGTCTGAACCGACATCCCGGCCTGTTGACGATTGAAGGGACAAGTTCCCTGCATCAAACAGATAATGACTTTGGAAGTCTAGGGGATGTATGGACAAGGTATCATTTCCGATGATGCCGGTGCAAGCAAGATGCTGGACATCGGGCATAATCCTGTAAACATCGTGCTGCCCCACGGCGGTTATCATGTCCATAGAGACCCATCCCAAAACATGAGTGCTGTCTGTAGAAAGCCGGAGGCAATCGGAAATTAAGACCGTCTTGTGTACATCGTCCCGTTTATATGCATATACGGATTGTCCCGCATGGATTTTATAGGGACATGGGGTCTTTAGAAAAGGATCTGAGAAAAGAATCAGACTGTCCCCATTCAAGTATCGGCGCAAGTTGTACAACCGTTCAATTCGATTGACACCTACACTATAACGGACAGCCCTGTTGTTGGTCGGGGACACATGGGCGTGGTCATAGTACAGCAGGTTGTTCTTCGGCATCCATCCGACATAGGAAACTTTCGCCTTGTCTGAAAAATGATTTTTTGGGGAATAGAGCCAGCCAAACAAACCTTTTGGCCTGCCAAGCAACTTCGGGTCGGCTTTGACCAGCTGATAAAATCCGTTTTTTTCGCCTATGACATAAAAAGCCTCGCCAATCCCATACTCCTTCAATGAATGTTGTCCGTAGGCAGTAGAGAATGCCTTATTGGAGTTCCTGTCCGAAAAGACAACCCTTGCTTCGTGGTTACTCCTCAAACGAGAGGGAGATCTGGTATCGGGATAAAAGTTGAATGTTTTCCCCTTGATTCTTTGTACCGCTTGATAAGTGGAAACCTGTCCAAATGAGAAAAGGGGGAAACAACCCACAAAAAGGAATGTAATAAAGGCTATCTTCTTTTTCATTTGTCTGCTACGCTTTGTGTCACTTGAATTGTTCTCACACAGTTCAGGTTGTCAATTTTTACTTCTTGGATTTTAACTCGCCTCTTAGGACTGCTTTCCAAAAAGTGCAAGCCTTGGCAATATCCTGGAAAGTCATTGTATTTATCCCCATTGACGACTACGACGACTTGGTTTGACGGAACACAGAAATATGTGTCGCGAATATAGTTCACTTGTTCTTTGTAAGCCCTGTTGTCCCTTACGGAAAGATTCGCTATAATCTGCAGTCTTCTGCGAATATCGTCTTGGGCTAACCCCAGCGAATCTACAGGTGGTTCGGTTATGGTTTCCTCTACTTTTTCAAATTTCGGTAAAATCTTAATCTTATGTTCTATTGGATATTTCGTTGTATTGGTCTGTAGGTGTACGATATAATTTCCAGGCGTTTCGTAAGTGTATGTCACTTGCTGTTCGTAAGCATCAACGGTACCCGTCTCGCCAAACTCCCACATCCATGTGTCCACGCCGACTCCATTTGCGGAAAAGGTAAGTTCCTCCCCTTGATATGCCTCGGATACAGCATAAATCCTTGGCACCGAATCGATAGCTGACGCTTCTGTACAAGAAACGACCTGTATGTAACGGTTTGCCACTGTATGACCATTCACCTTTAAGGTTACCAAATACTTGCCAGAAGTCCGGTAAGCATACTTGGCTACCGTCTTGTCATTGATAGAGTCTCCATTGCCCATTTGCCAGAGAATGGACGTACCTTTGACACGTTCCGGCTCGTTAATGGTAAATTCCAATACCTCCCCAACCTCGTAATGAAAATTGCTGTTACTGTCATGGACACTGAAGTCAACATCACCCTTCATTCTCTGGAAAGGAAGCCCTATTATCATGATTATACCGATAAGTACAAGTATACCAAGTAATATGGATAAAATCTTTTGTCGTTCCGTCATAACTATAAATTTGCTTTGCACTCCTCCAAATACTGCTCTATCACCTTGTTGTTTTCCGTTGTGGCGGAAAGCTCTTCCTTGACATCAAAATATCCCTTGACAATACGAAACGAATGAGAGCCAAAAAGATATTTTGAACTGTTGTTGTGTTTCTGGTAGATGTTCTGTAGCTGGAACATTTCCTCTTTGATTTCATCCAACCGCTGAACTTGTCGGACGCTAAAGTCCAAGGAATCAATCTTGCTGCCGATTTCCTTGACCCGCTCGGCACATTTTTTCTGCTCATCAAAAAGACGCTCGGTCTCCTTGATGCTGGAAATGTAGTGGTCGCTCTCTACTACAGGTATGCGAAAAATGTATTTACATAGGCATGTAAATACTGCGACTGTAAAAAAGACTAGTAGCAGGATGAAACGAAAATTCGTCCACGCCTGCTCGTCATTGGTTCTTTTCATTTTTTAGACGGGTTTGTTCTTGATACTTTTGCCTGCACTTCTCAAGCTGATCCATATTATACACTCTCTTGCGACTTTCCGCATCAGAGGCATCCAATGTCTCCTGCATCTTCTTAACGACTTCCAAGATTTGAGAGAATATGACATAGTGTTCTTGCTCCTCCGGAGAAAGGGACACTATTTCCTGCTCCATCATCATCCTCTGCCCGGTGATGATTTTCTGCATTTGCTTGTATTCATTCATTGTCCGCGGTTGTGTCCTAAGGTTGTGCAAATCCTTGAAAATATGCTCCAATTGGAAATTGAACTCAGCCTGCTTTTGAATGGTCCGTTCGTAGGCGGCTTTTTTCTCTTCCAAGAGGGCGGCACCCCTTTGTGCTGTCACCAACGTGACGACTCCCGCCACGAACATGACGGTTAACAACAGGAAGAAGACCAGACAGAACTGCCGGATCGTTCTTCTTCTATCTTCTTTATTCTTGATTTCCATAAGCCTAATCTAAGAAACGCCACGTCTTTTGGGTTTTCTCCTGCTCGGCATTGCTGTCATCACTGATAATGATATTCTCACGAATTAAGCCAATGTAATCCAGCTCACTCATTTTCTTGACGATAGTGTCAAGTGTGGTCACAAGCCTCTGGACGACACGGTTGGTCTTTGCAATGTCCAAGTGGTTGTATTTCAAAGAAAGGACATCTCCGACAGTTGTCTCAAAACTTGACGGACTGATTTCTGTCCATTCATAGAAATACTGCAGCATATATTCGTACTCCTTATTGGGGATTGTCCTTAATGCGTTGAAGATTGAACGAGCCAGAATATTGATGCTTTGGAGATAGCGGATTGGCGGCTCTTCGATGAGTATGTTCTCAATTTGGAAGAACTGGTGTGCGTAATACTCGTCTATTGCCCGACATAGAGTAAATACGTTGGATGTCAAAGTACTCCTTCGGCTGTCATCTACGTTCTTTTGGTAAATTTGACCAATGCAATCCTCCATATGATTCAGATGGACAATGGTGCCATTCAAAGATGTCCTTAACTTCTGGCTATAGGCCAACTTCTGTACAGGTGGGATGTACTCGTCATCCAAAACAAATCCATGACCTTCGAGCAAGCCTTTTCCTATGATGACAAAATCCTTGTTTAGGAAATGTTCGTTGCCGGACTGCACCGGGACGGCGGTTATCCGAATCTCAGGAAGCAGATGGGGGTGGCGAAGCGGTATCTCGTTCGGGTCTGGATAACCGACAGGAATGAGACGATCGTAAGAAGCTGTTACCGCTATATAAACGCCACCGTCAGCTGCATCTTTTCCAAGATCGGAAAGCGTAAACTCCGGAGAGAAACTGCCATAAAGTTCCGGTTCAAAAACAATGGTGCTGCCACCCAGCGTAATGGCATTGCAATGGTTGAGCCTGATGGTTGAGCTCTCTGCCCCTGCTCCGACAACCTCTACTGATACAGAAGATGAATGGTGTTCCAAAGGCATACCAATGCCGTAATTGTATTCCGTGACATGCTCTGCCCTGAGATGTTGAAAACACTCTACCATGTGAAGGTGGGCATCAATGAAGTGCTGCCCGGACAATTTCAGTCCATTGCTCCAGTTGATTGGAAGGTATTTAATCTGTTTCATGTGCTTTTGATTCTTCAACGATAATTCGTTTTATGTATATGATCTGGTTCTTTCTTATTGCATTTTCCTTTCTGTCTTGTTCTGGATTCAGCACCCTGATGAACAATGGGTAATTGATCCATCGTGTCGTATAGAAAATCCACCCTGCATTCACACTTGAATCATTGACATCTATCTGGTGCATCGGGGAACGCCTGTTCTGGTCTTCCACCAGCCAGTTGAACCAGTCCCCTAGGCTTATGTTGTCCTGAAGGCGGACGGTCAGAGAGGCATATTCCTCGTCTTCCTGTCTCCTTTTTATTCGGACTTTGACAGGAATAGCTTGAAAATTATCCGTATTATCCCATTGATTCCTATTGAACCCACTCTGACCGAAAGACCACAACCCATATAAAGGAGGCGGAATCTTGTGGAAAGCCCTAAGGCTAAGTAGTGTCAAAAAAGGCAAGGTGTACCAAATGACAGACAGCATGGACCAAGGGGCATATGGCATTCCGCCCAATTTCTCAAAAAGCAGAAAATGTATCCATCCTCCGAGCAACCCACAAACCAGCATGACAAGGACCTGAGATGCCACATTGCCGTCAACGCCTATCCTCCTTGCCACATTGTTGTTCATAGTATAGGTGAACAAGCATCCCAAGAAAAGATATAAGGCATTGCCAATAAAGACTCCTCCCCAAACGAACTCATCTTTGAGGATGGACAAGCAACCGGGTATTCCCAAAAGCAATCCTGCTACTAAGATATATACGATTACATTTTTAAATTTCAGTTGCTTCTTTATTGCCTTTACTCCATTCATTATCAATAAAATGACGGTCACCAGCAGGGGTGCTAAAAGAAATTTAAGAAAATATGTTGTCAAAACTTCCATAGTTGCACTTTTTTTAATTTATAACTGAGTGTCATATCCCAAACGGTTGTTTCCCAAGATAAAATCCATAGTCCCGTCAAGTGTGAACTTGATGTAAGTTTTCCTTGATGACAAGACAAAGAAGTCCAATACATACTTGACGGACTCGATGTGCTTTTGTACCTCTTGCATTGTAGGTACGTTATCGTGATAGTGGATCATACCCTCGACATCCTCTATTTCGGACTGTATAACTCCATCCAGCCCTGCATCCAAACCAAGCCGGGTCTCTCCAAGTGCAGGATATGGCAAATTCTCCACCTTACATGGCTTAAATTGTAATTTCACTTCTAGATTTAAAATCTCGCGAAGGAGGATGCCTATTTCCGAAAGGTTCTCCTTGGATGTATCTGACTTCCCGACAAAGAAGAAAAGGCGCCGGCATTCGTCCGGGGAAAGTGTTTTATTGTCAAATAGGATGGATTTTGTCAACGCCTTTCTTATGGGATGCTCGTCTTTTTCCGAAAAGAAATTCAGATAGCGTCTGTGAATCCGTACCCGTTCTTTGAAAAAGGCTGTATCAAAAGGGGCAAAAAAGTGCAGGGCTTCTTTCTCCTTTCTGCGATTTTGCCTGATAGCCTCTATCAATTCTCTCTGGGACATATTTGGCTTACTCAGAGTCAATGGATGGAAGAGGCTTTCGGGAAGCTGGTGGTAGATGCTGTTACGGGCCAGAACCAACTCTACCAACTCTCCCAAGGCATAAACGTGGCGCAACTTTACATCAAGGATGTCCTTGGACTTTACACGAGGATTCATGCCTTGATTTGCCACAACCACTTGTTCAAGGATATCCTCGCCCAAGATAAATTGCAGCTCATCGAGGAACACTTCCGCCAGAAGATTGCTTGACTCACTTCTGCGAAAGAGTGCCAGCCTTTCCTCCTTACTTATATATCCAGTCTTTTCCATTCCAAACCGTTGTCTCGGTAATAAACTTTGACACTGTCTCCTTCCTTGATACCCTCGGAAACGATTAAGCGAGATATGCTTTTTTTAAGATAGGTACGTACAACGCCAGCGATGGGACGAGCCCCGTACTGAGGGGAGTATCCCTTGGCTGACAGGAAACGCAAGGCTTCGTCACTGATCTGTATGTGAATGTTCTTTTGCTCTTGCAGTTGCTGTTGCAAACGAGAGAAGTGCAAACGGAAAATGGACTGGGCTATCGTTTCGTTAATGGGTGCAAACGGTACGACCTCAGTCAATCGTCCCAAAAATTCAGGTCTGAAATGCTGAGACATCACTTCTATCAGATGTTTTGAATCAGGGGTCATTCCTTGATGAAATTGCTCTGCAATCCAATTGCTTGCAATGTTTGAGGTGAATATGATGATGGCGTTTGAAAAATCCCCTTCCCGCCCTAACTTGTCGTGTATCTTTCCTTCGTCCATGATTTGTAGGAAGACATCATATACACTCGAGTGAGCCTTCTCGATTTCATCAAAAAGAATGACAGAATAGGGCTTTTGGCGGATTTTTGTCACCAGCAAGCCACCTTCCTCATATCCCACATATCCAGGAGGTGCACCATAAAGCAAAGCTGCTGAATGTTCCTCCTTAAACTCGGACATGTCAAACCTTATCATGGCATTCTCGTCGTCAAAAAGCAATTCGGCAAGGGATTTGGCAAGTTCGGTCTTTCCTGTACCTGTAGGACCTAAGAAAAAGAAAGAACCTATGGGCTTGCGAGGGTCGCTGAGTCCGCTTCTGGACTCTATGATGGCGTCCGAAAGCGTTGTGATTGCTTTATCTTGTCCCTTGACCCTTTCTTCCAAACGGCTCTCAATTCCTAACAGTCGGTCTTTTTCTTGGGCTTGAATCTTTCCCAAGGGAATACCGGTCATCTCCGCGACAACCGCTTCGACCTCACTTGGAGAAACACACGGAATGCCATTCTTGGCTAGGATAGACAAGTTCTGGAGAGTCTCAGAGATTTTCGCCAGTTCTTCTTCCAAAGTGTTTTCTGAAAAACTGATTCCATCAGGGAGCTTGGAGGTCAGCACTACGCTGATTTTCGATTTCAGACTGTTGGAGAAAAGATGTAAATCCTGTTGCAGAAAGCTCGGTTCCTCCTGTTTGAGAGATTCAAACTTGGAAAGGAAGACATCCAACTCATTCAGGGCATTTTTGTTGCTCAAGCGTACTGCGGCGGCAGTCGCGTCCAACAGGTCTATTGCTGCGGCAGGCTGTTTCTTCTCTTTAAAATATCTAGAAGACAAAGATAGCGACTCCTGCGTGGCATTGTCACTTATAGAAAGACCATAGTGTTCTTCCATCCGGTTGGAATGCTCCCTAAGCATTCTTAGGACTGTAAATTTGTCCGGTTCCGAAATCTCCAAAATGTCCAATTTGCTCTCTATGCTGTTTTTCTCGATATGCTTCCTGTATGCATCTGGCGTAATCGTAAACACGATACTTGTTGAGCTATCGCTAATTTGGGAGTTGAGTATATTGATGAGGGTTGGAGTTTTTGTTTGTCCTCCAAATTCCAACAGCATTTGCAGATCGTCTATCAGTAAAACGGTCTGTCCCTCCATCTCATCCAATTTCCCAAGAAAACTGGAGAGTTTCTGGGTAAGTTCTGTTTCATTGCCGGAAGAAGCCAACAGCTTTGCTGTGTGTAAGCCGATAAGTTTGATTTGAGAAATCAACTCGTCGTGGTTCTCGCAGACCTCCTTTACCAGAGAATGAATAATAGCCGTTTTGCCTACACCGGAATCTCCTATAAGCATTATAGCTTTATTGGCACAACGCTCTAAGCCTTCCAAGATAGTACGTACTTCTTTCTCACGTCCCAAAACAATCCTTCCTCGAAGGATATATGCCTCTTCTTTTAGATTATACGCGAAAGGGAAACTCGCCAAGAGCTTATTCTCCTCTCCTTGATAAAAATGATTAACCGCTTGTGCATTGAAGAAAGAAAGGACATCATCCTCAGAAACGGCCAAGGACTCAATTTGACTGTCCGAGAAAACAACACCTTGGCGAATAATCGCTGTAAATACACATAAAGCGTCTATGCTGTCGGAGCCCAACTTTATCTTTGAGCGTTCCGCTTCCTCAAGCACAAGGGTCACTTGGCTGTCTGCGACAATACCATCACCTTCATGCTCCTCAGACACGTACATCTCACGGCGTACGTCAAACCATTCATGAATATAGCCGACATCCTTGTTCATTGAGCTCAGTATATTGGACAATCCGGTCCCTGTCCCCTCTGAAAGCAAAGCAAGCACCAGATGGGAAATGCCGTAACTCGTATGGTTGTCCGCATTTGCCATAGAAGCTGACAGGCGCATGGCAGATTGTACACTACTGCTTATGTTTCTTTCCATCATACAAAATTAATTTTATAGGTACTATGACTAACGGATTTCTTTTGCATTTCCTCAGCAAGTGCATTCGCCAAGAAATCCAATTGGTTCATCTCGGAGAATCTTGTTTTCATTTCCGATGACAGATGTATACTGACATCCGTAGTCCGGACTATTCCTTGAAGCGGACCGTTGGATATGGAAATGCCGTCTTTTATATCAACTCCGTTCACCATAGTTCCTAGGCGATGGTAAATATAACTTTTGACATCTTCCTCAGAAACAATGCGATTATGGCATAGCAAGCCATATCGCAAGCTGTTGATAAAATCTTGTTCGTCTGCATGCACTCTTCCATCTACAGTAGGTGTCTGGAATTTAATGCTGGACGAGTCAAATTTGTCCATGTCTAACTGCAGGACAAGATTTCTTTGGTCTATTCCATTGGCACTTTCACCCTGGGTCTGCCAATATTTCAATTCTGCAAAATGGCTTCCTTTATAAGGCACGGTCAAAAGGAAAGCCTTGTTCCTGTTCCCCCTGAAGTTTTGACGATTTATGCTCTTTTCTGTGGCGTCCAACTTTTCTTGCAGAACCTTTAGGTCAGAGGAAAGGCTGTCTGTATCAAGGGAAGCGAAAGCATTTCCTTCCTCTCGGATTAAGCGCAAGACTTTGCTGATCTCACTCTGGGCATTGTCACTGTCAAAACGCTCCAAATCTCCGAAATACAGACTATAGACACCTTTTGCTTCCTTTTGGTGCGAGGAAAGCCTATTACGGAACTCACAACCGGCATTGTCCTCAAATTTATGTATGTTCAACAATGAGGCATTGTGTGAGCAAGGTAATGAAACTATTCTCCCGTGTGTCCTGAAGCTATGATTTACCAAGAGCAACTGTCTGTTCACGACAGGAAATGTGTTAAACAGAATCTTGATGTTTCCCAGTTCCTCCCTGTTGAAGACCTCAGGAAATACCAGACGAATCCAAACCGCATTTTCTGTTCCTTCAATCTGATTCAATTCTGACAAGGCATTCGGAAAAATGTCTCTTACTGGCTTCGTTGCGGGGGCGGTCGGAAGATTTAAGTCAATATATGCTTGTTGGTAACAGGTTGCTATTTCTTCAAAATAATGCTCTTCTTCGTGAGATTGTTTCAGCTGATGAGGTGCTGTATTTAGTTCGCGACCTTGGTCATCATAAGCCCTGACATTCTGAATGAAAGGAAGCAGAGACCTGTCTTCCGGCAAAATACAAACAGGCAGTGCTGTAATCTTTCCCAACAGAGAATCCGGGATGGACAGACCAATCCACAACGTGAAATCTTTTATGCGCTGGTTGTCAGGAAGAAAATCGATGTATTCCGTTCGTTTACGAACATTATATTGAAGTTCTGTTCCGTATGCCAGGAACGGAATTCTTATGTCAAACAAGGGCTCTTCCACCAAAGGGGTGAAATAGAAAGGCGTATCATCCTTGCCTAAAGCCACCTTGCGCGCATAGAATTGGTCTTCTGTTCCCAATATTGTGGAGTTGTCTCCGGATTGGGGATGTACGGTCAGCAATCCGTGAGCAGGGAATGGGAGCGACCATTTTTGCGGAATCAGAATTCTGGCGAGACGATTCAATATTTGGGCATCGGACTTCTCTACTTCTTGGTGCAACTTATAAGACTCATAAGCGAATACGTCCAGCAGCAAATCAACCACAGGATCTATCAACCTTGCATCATCTATTTCCCACAAAGACATGGCATAGTCTAAAACCCGCTCTTTTATTCGTATAAAATTCTTATCTGTTGCCATAATACCAAGATTTATTGAGATAAAGGACTGATATAGACCAAAGTGTTAAAAACAAAAGGTATGTCTGTCGATTCTATCTGGGCATGAATCGTAATATTGGCTTGACGGCGGATATTCGGGTTCTTTCCCAGCAAGTCCTCCTCTATCTCAGAAAGATGTACATCCACACGAACATCTTTAAGCCGTCGCTCATAAGCCGTGATTGATTGCATAAGGGAGTTTCTTACTGTTTCTTCCCAATCTCTGACTTTAACCAGTTGATTGAATTCCAACTCCCAAATAATCGACCCATATTCATTTTTTCCGAAAATTTCACCGGGATGTGACACAATCAAAAGCATTATATTTTGTGCAATAGATTCTTCGGGGGTACATCTTGCTAAAGTCCCCTTCAAAGCGGCAGGCCAATCTAATGGAATCTTCAAATAATCCATTGTACATTTTTGTTTATAGTTTACCACCACCAATTATGGTAATTCGCAAATATAACATATTAAATTCAGACAACCAAATTTTTACGTATGAAAATTTAATAATTCTTGAAATTTGTACAGAACAAAAGAAAAAAAAGTGCTGTTTTTCTTCTTTTTCCCTATATTTCCCACTTTTCCCGAAAACTTTATTATCTATTCATATACCCATACTTTTGTTGTTTGAAAACGATTTATTCACTCAATAACAAATGATTATGGAATCAAACAGCAATGACAACTATGTATTGGTCTTGGAAGACCGCACAGAGGTAAAGAACGAGAAAGAAATGGGGAAACTCTCCGTAGTATCCGGTATCGACGACAAGGGCAACCTGCAAACAACGGAAGCCACAGCCGCCAACCAAGCGGCGTTCCTGAAGTTCAACAGCAAGGACGGACTTCTGAAAAACTTCATGAGCAACTTTCTCAAACAGTTCAACGACCCGACCCGCTTTGGACTGTACAAGGTTTTGTCCAACAACGTGGAGCAAGGTGTGGACAACCTGCGCACTCTGCTCCAAAGCCGTGAGAAGCCCGAAAGCAAACAACAGTTGACCGAGGTGGGCGTACCCTTTGAGGACTATCTGCCTCGGCAGAAGAACACCACAACCATCGATGCGGAGAAAGTGGACTGGAAACAACTCGACAATCTCGGACTTTCCCGTGAACAGTTGGAGCAGAGTGGTGAACTTGACAAGATGCTCAATTGGCAGAAGAGCGACCTCATTACGATTGCCATCCCGATGGGTGACACCACTATCTACACCGATGCCCGACTTGCTTTCCGCACGGACGGCGAGGGCAATATCGGGCTGGCTATCCACCCTTTGAGAAAGGAGCCACAGCTCGACTTTCCCTATATGGGTTACAAGTTCTCGCCCGAAGAAAAGGAGCAACTACTCACGACAGGCAACCTTGGCAAGACCATTGAGGTAACACCCAAGAACGGAGAGTCTTTCTCTGCCTACGTCTCCATCGACCCACAGACCAATGAACTTATCGCCCTGCGTGCCGACCGGGTGAACATTCCCAAGGACATCAAGGGCGTTACGCTTTCCGATGCCCAATACAAAGACCTCGTGGAGGGTAAAGCCGTGAAGGTGGAGGGTATGACGGCCAAGAGTGGCAAGACTTTCAATGCCACATTGCAAGTCAATGCCGAGCGAAAGGGCATTGAGTTCATCTTCGATGGCAACCGTGGGTTCAAGGAACGCCAGCAGCAGACACAACAGCAGGGCGCACCCCGTAAGCTCTGTGGATTGGAACTTTCCGACAAGCAGCGCGAAGCCTTGGACAGTGGTCGCACGCTCTATCTGAAGAATATGGTCGATAAGGAGGGAAACTCCTTCAATGCCTACGTCCGCATGGACAAAGAGCAGAACCGTCCCCGTTTCTATAAATGGAATCCGGACAAGAAGCAAGATGCAGGCAAGGAAAAGGTTGTGGCAGTTGCCGAAGAACACAAGACACAGGTAGCGGTCAATAATGACGGCAAGACCAACGAAGCCACGAAGCATGTAAATGAACCACTGAAGACCGGGCAGACACAGCCCACCGCTGCCCAGAAGCAGAAGCAAGACGAGAGCAAGCAGAAGAAATCGCGTGGACGCAAGATGTAACCCTTAACCCAATCAACGACTATGATTACTTGTATTATCGCCGAGAAACCCTCGGTAGCCAGAGATATAGCCCGTATCGTAGATGCTAATACCAGACAAGACGGATATTTGGAAGGTAATGACTATGTGGTTACATGGGCAATGGGGCACCTCATCACCCTTGCCATGCCCGAAGCATACGGTTTTTCAGCCTACAAAGCCGAAGACCTGCCCATCCGTCCCAATCCTTTCCAGCTTGTCGTCCGCCAAGTGCGTAAGGATAAGGAGTACATATCCGACCCCGCAGCACTCAAACAACTCAAAGTCATCCGTTCCTGCTTTGAAAAGGCAGACCGTATCATCGTCGCTACTGATGCAGGCAGGGAGGGTGAACTTATCTTTCGCTGGATTTACACACATCTTAATTGTAGGAAACCTTTTGACCGACTTTGGATAAGTTCTCTCACGGACAAAGCCATCCATGAGGGACTTTCCTGTCTCAAACCCGGAAGCGACTACGACAACCTATATCATTCCGCCAAGGCAAGAAGCGAAGCCGACTGGCTCGTGGGTATCAATGCCAGCCGAGCCCTTTCCATAGCCCGAAAAGGCGGCTATTCCTTGGGACGGGTACAGACCCCAACCCTCGCTATGGTCTGCCGTCGGTACATAGAGAACCGTGATTTTTCTTCCGTGCCTTATTGGAAACTCTCCGCTCTCTTGGAGAAAGGGGGCATATCGCTGAAAGCCGTGTGTGAAACCGCATTTGACAATGAAGATTTCGCCCAATCATCCCTCGCTGCGCTAAGAGGAATAGGCTCACTTAAAGTAGAGTCGGTCACAAGACAGGTAACGCATACGTCGCCACCCCTCTTGTACGACCTTACTACCTTACAGAAGGAAGCCAACAGGCGCCACGGCTTTTCAGCAGACAAGACCCTCTCAATTGCCCAGAGCCTCTATGAGAAGAAAATCACGACCTATCCCCGTACAGGCAGCCGATACATCAGCGAGGATGTTTTCGAGGAAATACCCGCCCTGCTCCGAAAGATAGGCAAGACGCTATCAAACCCACTTAACCGCCATTCGATGGACAATGCAAAGATAACCGATCACCACGCCATTATCCCCACAGGCGAAACGCCTTCAGGCTTGTCAGCGGACGAAGCAACCATTTACAATATGGTAGTAACTCGCTTCATTGAAACCTTTTCTCCTGACTCAGAGGAAGAGCGTATGCAGGTGCTGTTCACGGACGGCACCAATGCCTTTACTTGGAAAGCGTACAGGCAAATTTCCTTGGGCTGGAAAGTCGTGCAGAAAGAAAAGGCAACAGCTGCGGAGAAGAAAGAGGATGGAGACGAGCAGGTAGTATCTTCATTACCCAACTTGACGGAAGGTGAAGTCCTGCCACTTATTGATGCCGAAATTACTGAACATAAAACCAAACCGAAGCCCCTCTATACCGAAGCCACCCTGCTCTCCGCTATGGAGAACGCAGGCAAGGATGTGGAGGATGCAGAGAGCAAGAAGGCAATGGCGGAGTGTGGCATCGGCACGCCAGCCACAAGAGCCAATATCATCGAAACACTTATCCTCCGTGACTATATCCGCAGGGACAGGAAATCCATCATCCCGACAGAGAAAGGCTTGGCAGTCTATGAGATTGTCAAGGACAAGAGGATCTCCAATGCCGAGATGACAGGCAGTTGGGAACTGGCTCTTGCCGCTATCGAGGCAGGTCAGATGCCGGCAGAGAAGTTTGCGCAAGGCATTAACTCATACGTCGGCACCATATGCGAGGAACTTTTATTGCTGGCTTCAGAGCAAAAATCCTATCCTGTGTATCGCTGTCCCAAATGTGGCAGTGAGAGCGTGGGCATCTATGCCAAGGTCGCCAAGTGCAGGCATGAGGGCTGCGACTTCCACATTTTCCGAGAAATATGCGGCACGCTGCTTACAGAGGACAATA
Source organism: Prevotella sp. HUN102 (assembly GCF_000688375.1). Taxonomy (NCBI): domain Bacteria; kingdom Pseudomonadati; phylum Bacteroidota; class Bacteroidia; order Bacteroidales; family Prevotellaceae; genus Prevotella; species Prevotella sp. HUN102. The sequence goes on from NZ_JIAF01000003.1 coordinate 100,316, forward strand.
TCCAAGATTTGCTGACCACTGGACGAACGCCAGTCCTCAAAGGCTTGACCGGCAAGGCAGGCAAGAAGTTCAACGCCCGTCTGGTTCTGAATGAAGACTACACCACATCCTTTGAATTTGAAAATAAGAAAGGAAAACAACGAGGGAGATAGTCCCGACAGACACGGAGAGTAACAGATAAGGTCGGGAGGTAATACGAACATCTTCCGACCTTTTATTCCTTAATTAAAACAGTTTACTATGGCATACAATAAGAAAAACGTCCTTGAAGCCAACACGGAAGCCATCCGTGTAGTCCTTCGCTTGGAGAAAGAACGCCGTGAAGCCACTGAAGCAGAAAAAGGCATATTGCGCGGCTATCAGGGCTTCGGTGGCTTGAAATGCGTACTGAACCGATGTGACAGCCCCGACGACCTCCGTTATTGGAGCCAATCAGAGCAACAGCTCTTTGAGCCTACCCAAAGGCTCAAGCAGATGATTTACCGTGATGCCGTCGATGCCAATACCGCCAAACGCTATTGGGAGAGCATCAAGGCAAGCGTATTGACATCCTTCTATACAGATACCCGTATCGTTGCCGCCATTTCGGATGCACTCACTTCTGTAGATGTTCCCATACGTCGCTGCTTAGACCCTTCGGCAGGTATGGGTGCCTTTGCCGAGACTTTCGCAAAGAAGGCAAGCACGGTCGATGCTATGGAGAAAGACCTGCTCACAGCTCGTATCTCACAAGCCCTGCATCCCTACGGACATGGCAATATCTTTGTCCGCCAAGATCCCTTTGAAGCCATCGGGGAACTGGAGGATAAGGACAAATACGACCTCGTAACAAGCAACATTCCCTTTGGCGACTTTATGGTCTATGACCGTGAGTACAGCAAGGGCAAGGACATTCTCAGACGCGAATCCACACGTACCATCCACAATTACTTTTTTGTAAAGGGATTGGACTGTATCAAGGAGGGCGGACTGTTGGCTTTCATCACCTCGCAGGGAGTATTGGACAGCCCCAAGAACGAAGCTATCCGCCGTTACCTCATGCAGAACAGCCGGCTTATCTCCGCTCTCCGTCTGCCATCGGGTATGTTCAGTGAGAATGCAGGAACGGAAGTAGGCAGCGACCTCATCGTCCTGCAAAAACAGTCAGGAAAGGAAATCGGCGAAGGCATTGAGCAGCAGTTCGTGGAAACGGTCTCCGTTCCCAAGGGTGATGGTTTCTCCATTGCCTTTAACCACAACTCGCTCTTTGAGGGCGAATGGAAAGATATAGCCCACCGGACTATTGCCACGGAGCGCACGATGGGTACTGACCCTTACGGCAAACCTGCATGGGAGTACCGCTTCGATGGCATCATTGACGATATGGCGGAGAGTATCAGGACGCAACTCTCCTTGGAATTTGAGCAACGCTTTGACCGAAAGCTCTATGAAACGGGCATACCGATGACGGAGGAGGAACGACAGAAAGAAGCAGAGAAGCAACTGCGCAAGTTAGGTGTAACTGTCGATTTACCTGAAGAGGAACCAAAAACGGACAAGGAGACGGAGAATGTCTACAATCTGATGCCCGACAGCATCAGGAAGCAACTGCCCAAACTATACAGCACGGAGAAAGAACTCATTGGTGATAAAACAGCCTACGCACGCTATTTCTTCCCAATGGGAGCATATACGGCTTATCTCCTGGAATATGATCCAAAAAGTCGTATCGGTTTCGGTGCCGTCACGATGGGCTACGGCTGGGAGTTGGGCAACATGTCGCTTGATGAGATGGAGGAAGTGAAGATTCACGGGCTGGGCATAGAACGCGACCTGTATTTTACCCCGAAGAAACTGCACGAGATAGCCGAATTGGAGGAGATTGTCAGAGGTCGGTTCACCAAAGAACCGATTATTGAGGAAATCAAGGAAAAGGCGGAGCCGACAGTTCAGATTCAGTCAATAGAGGATAACCTTTCCACGGAAGAACGCAAAGAGGAAATCCAAGCTGAAAAGGTAAGTGGGCAAGTGGATAAAATGAGTGATGAGCAGACAGTACAGACACAAGAGACAGACTCTACTATTGAAGAATCCGCTCCTGTAGGCGTACCCGTGCTTAGCCTTCACCGCCAATATGAGCAGGAGGCAAGAGAAATCCGCACGGACGTGGAAGCCCCTCGTGAGATGAACGGACAGACAGTCTATTTCGATGATGACCACCATCCGGTGATGGACGGAATGGAAGAAAGACAGGAATCAGAGCAATATTCGCTATTTGGTCCGGAGGAGTACAGCCTCTGGACGCAGGAAGTGACGCGCGTGAACAATGAGATCAGGGAAGCCCCCAAAACGCAGATGCAGGCAGCCCAGAAACAGGCACAGTCGGGAGACAGGCAGGGCAAGGAAAAACGGGCGACACCTATGGCTGGACGCAGGACCAAGGGCAGAGGCGGCAGGAAGACTGCCTCTCCGTCTTTCCGCGAGCCGTCTCTCTTTGATTTCATGGATGAAGCCGAAGAACGCAAGCCACAACCCATAGCGGAGATAAAAAAGGAGTTTGATTCCTCTCCCCGTCCCTTTCTCTCATCACCTGATGCCCATCTGAGGGACGGTTCCATTGTCATGCAAAAAGGGCAGATAGGTTTTCTCTCCGACCTGAAACGGCATCCTACCTTCAATCCGATGGATTTGCCTTATTCGCAACTCTCACGGCTGAAATCCTATATAGAAATCAGAGAGAGCTACCACCGCCTATATGACTATGAGGCAAACAACCGGACCGAGGACAAGGAAGAACGCGAGAAACTCAACCGCCTGTATGACGGCTATGTGTTGCAATGGGGTTACTTGAATCAAAAGGCAAATGCAGATGTCATCAAGATGGATGCCACGGGTATGGAAATGCTGTTCCTGGAACGCTCCGAGAACGGCAGATATATCAAGGCGGACATCTTCGACCACCCCACGGCATTCTCCACCACCGAACTGTCCGTTGCCGCAGACCCGATGGAGGCACTGGGCGCATCGCTCAACAAATACGGTTCGGTGGAACTTGACTATATGAGTTCCCTGCTTCCCGATATGGAAGAGAGCGACATCATATCAGCTTTGGAGGGACGCATCTTCTACAATCCGGAAGAAGGCGGCTACGAGGTCGCCGACAAGTTCATTTCGGGTAACGTGATCGAAAAGGCGGATCGTATCGAGTCATGGCTCTTGGACCATCCGGAGCATGAGGAAGCGAAGCAGAGCCTTGCCGCCTTGCGTGCCGCCACGCCGACACCCATTCCTTTTGCCGACCTTGACTTCAACCTCGGTGAGCGATGGATACCCTCAAAGGTCTATGGCAGGTTCGCCTCGGAGTTCTTCGAGACAGACATCAGCGTGTCCTACCATTCCAATATGGACGAGTATTCCATTGTCTGTGACCGGAAAAATGCCAATATCTGGCACAAGTATGCAGTACAAGGTGAATTTAGAAAGTATGATGGTATTAACCTTTTGAAACACGCTCTCCATAACACTATCCCCGACATCACCAAGAGTAAAGAAGTACGTGATGCCGTAACGGGCGAGACCAAGACCGTCAAGGTGCGTGACGGGCACGCCATACAGATGGCGAACGCCAAGATTGAGGAAATACGGCAGGGCTTTGTCGATTGGCTCGGACGGACACCCGACACGTTCAAGCAGCAGCTCTCCGACCGCTACAACCGTCTTTTCAACTGTTTTGTGCGACCCAACTTCGATGGTACGCACCAGAATTTTCCCGACCTTGACCTAAAAAGATTGGGCATTGCCGACCTGTACAAGAGCCAGAAGGATGCTGTATGGATGCTCAAGACCAACGGTGGCGGAATCTGTGACCACGAGGTCGGGGCGGGCAAGACGCTCATCATGTGTGCGGCAGCATACGAGATGAAGCGGTTGGGACTGGCGAACAAGCCGATGATTATCGGACTGAAGGCGAATGTTTTCGACATTGCAGATACCTTCCGCAAGGCTTATCCCAATGCCAAGGTACTCTATCCGGGCAAGAACGATTTCAGCAAGCAGAACAGGCAGCGCATCTTTAACGACATCAAGAACAATGACTGGGACTGCATCATCCTCACGCACGAACAGTTCGGCATGATACCGCAGGCATTGGAGATACAGGAGGCTATCCTGCAGAAGGAGATGGACTCCGTGGAGGAAAACCTTGAAGTACTTCGTATGCAGGGAGCGGACATCTCCCGCGGTATGCTCAAAGGCTTGGAGAAGCGCAAGCAGACGCTCGAAGCCAAGCTGCAGAACATACAGGACAGCATAGCCGAGCGCAAGGACGATGCTGTGGATTTCAAGATGATGGGCATAGACCACCTCTTTGTCGATGAGTCGCACCAGTTCAAGAACCTGATGTTCAACACCCGCCACGACAGGGTGTCGGGCTTGGGCAATCCGGACGGCTCGCAGCGTGCCCTCAACATGCTCTTTGCCATCCGCACCATACAGGAGCGGTCGGGCAAGGACTTGGGAGCGACTTTCCTTTCAGGAACGACCATCAGCAACTCATTGACCGAGTTGTACCTTCTGTTTAAGTACCTCCGTCCGCAGGCGTTGGAGCGGCAGGGCATCAACAGCTTTGATGCTTGGGCAGCGGTCTTTGCCAAGAAATCAACCGACTATGAGTTCTCCATCACCAATGAGATTATCCAAAAGGAACGTTTCCGCACCTTCATCAAGGTGCCGGAGCTGGCGGCGTTCTATGCGGAGATTTGCGACTTCCGTACAGCCAAGGACATCGGTATCGACCGACCCGAGAAAAACGAGATACTACACAACATACCACCCACACCAGAACAGGAGGAGTTCATCGACAAGCTGATGGAGTTCGCCAAGACGGGCAATGCCACACTCTTGGGACGTGCACCGCTCAGCGAGAGTGAGGAGAAAGCCAAGATGCTCATCGCAACTGACTACGCCCGGAAGATGAGCTTGGATTTACGCATGATTGATGAAAATGGATACTCAGACCATATCGACAACAAGGCGAGCCATTGTGCGAAATTGCTCAATGACTATTATCTGAAATACGATGCACAGAAAGGAACGCAGTTTGTTTTCTCTGATTTAGGGACTTACAAGCCCGGTGGAGATTTCAATATCTATTCGGAAATCAAGAGAAAGTTGGTGGAGGACTACCATATTCCAGCATACGAGATTCGCTTCATTCAGGAATGCAAGAACGAGAAGGCAAAGAAAGCAATGGTCGATGCCATGAACCGAGGAGACATCCGCATTATCTTTGGCTCTACCTCCATGTTGGGTACGGGTGTGAATGCCCAGCAACGTGCCGTGGCCGTCCATCATTTAGACTGTCCTTGGCGCCCTTCGGATTTGGAACAGCGCGATGGGCGTGCCGTGCGCAAGGGCAATATAATTGCCAAGGAGTTTGCAGACAATAAAGTAGATGTGATTATCTATGCCGTGGAGCGTTCATTGGACAGTTACAAGTTCAATCTGCTGCACAACAAGCAGCTTTTCATCAATCAGTTAAAGACGAACACGCTCGGTAGCCGTACCATTGACGAGGGAAGTATGGATGAGGACAGCGGCATGAACTTCTCCGAGTATGTAGCAGTGCTTTCAGGTAATACCGACCTTTTAGAGAAAGCGAGATTGGATAAGAAGATTACCACCTTAGAATCAGAACGTAAGAACTTCCTCCGTGAACGTGATGCAGCAACGGGGAAATTGGCGGAAATTGAGAGTTCCGTGTCTTTCCATTCGGATAAAATCAAGGAAGCCAAGGATGACCTTGCACTTTTTCAGCAAAGAGTGGAACGTGACACGGAAGGCAACCCTATCAACAGGATTACCATCAAGGGGGTGGAAAACTCCACGGACATCAAGGTCATTGCCGCACGCCTGCAGGAGATCGAGGAAAAAGCCCGTACCAATGGTGAATACAATAAGATCGGTGAGATTTATGGCTTCTCCATCATGGTCAAGACTGAAAATTCTTCCAAAGAGTTGTTCGACTGCTCCATCAATCGCTTTCTGGTCAAGGGGCAGGAAAGCATTTTCTACACCTATAACAATGGTAAACTCGCAAGCGACCCGAAACTTGCCTGCCAGAATTTTATCAATGCCTTGGAGCGTATCCCCAAGGTGATAGAGACGCATGAGAAGGAAATGGCAAAGGTTGTGGCCAACAAGGACGTTTACACGAATATTGCCAACAGTTCTTGGAAGAAAGAGGACGAACTGCGTGCGCTCAAAGGAGAGGCAGCAGAACTTGACAGAAAAATTGCGCTTACGCTTGCACCGCCGGAGGAGGAAAAAGAGGAAACGGAGGAAATGAAGCAAGGAGAGAACTTGTCCGACAATAAACAGTCATCCGAAATAAAGAGCGAGAGTTATACTGCCCAAGACAAGGAAGAAGACTACCGTTCACAAAACTTCAGACCCAAATGGAGACACTAAACAGATGTCAGGGGCAAAATAAAAGTCAGACATTCGTATCGAATGTCTGACTTTTGTCATTATATCCGCAAATGACGTTTTAATTTATCCACTCCTTCTTTGTGCTTATCGGGAGCCTGTTTCTTGAGTTTGTCTATATTCAGTAATTTCCATTGTACAGATGGATATTGGCTTAAATTCCCTGCGCAACATTTCTCCCACAGTGGTGTTCCATCCTCAAAGGAAACGAGGAATTCCTTGTCTGAATTTGTAAGGCTGTCATTTACCTTTTTAATAATGGATTCACGAGCCTGCTCATAGTCTGTATAGGTAAATGGAATATCTGACATTCCCTTGAATTGGTTTTCAAGTGCCTCCTCTTGGTTTATGTTATTAGGAGACAGAGATTCCACGATAGGCTTGTCGCTTCCCAATAGGCATAAGATGAGCCCGTCTTTTACATCTTCAAGCGTTTGGTCTTTCATGTATTTGCAGTCAAACATGTCACGTGGGTGCTGGCGGCTGAGGGCAGCTGTAATTTTTCCTCCATAAAGTTGGGAATAAGGAACTATGCGTGCCTTACAGTTGGCTTGAAACTCTTCCTTTGCTTTCGGACAGAGTTCCATTATTTCAACATCTCCAAGTATGCCTCGTTTTGTACCATTTACCTCTATTTTCACCGTGGCGCCATCATACGTGCATTGCAATTTCCATACTTTGGATTTATGTATCACATGTATTCCGGGAATGGCACGTTCTATACTTGTTTTCAGCTCTCCGAGATGTTGATTTATCTTTTCTAAACTCGCCGTGCGTGACTCTATCGGAATATAGGTAAGGTCAATATCAACCGAGTAACGTGGCATATTCTGGTGGAACAGGTTAATAGCCGTGCCTCCATGGACTGCAAAATCCGTTATCTTGTAAACCAAGGGCATAATGCGTAGTAACAATGCCACCTGTTTTTTATATTGTTGATCATTCATAATCGTTTAATTCTTTTGGGATAATCATCTTATACTTGCTGATATATATACCGGATTTGACGAGTTGGAGTTTATGTGTCCCCAAATCTATTTTTTTTAAGTCTAAGTCTTCATACCAATAATGCCCCGCTTTTTCAGCCATATATAGAAACAGCCTCTTCATTTTGTAATGTTTTGTGGTTTCCAATAACGATTGGACAACATTCGGACGCAAAGTGGTCAGCTGTTCCATTATATAAAATAAATCCATATAGTTATATTGGCGTGGCGTCAGTAGCAGACATTCCATAAAAGCCTGCTCAGGGGAGGATATAAGCAGCCTCCAGTCCAAGTATGTTAAAGTTGTTATCTGTGCACTGATAAATACCTCTGTCTTGAAAAACTTAAATTCACGGTCGAAAACGTCATGCTTCATCCATTGTGGCATTTTGTCACTTGCCGTTGATACCATTAACAGGGGTTTGCCCATAGGAACATAATGGTTGAAGCCCCAAAGCTCCAAAGCAGAATGCGCCGCAACACGAAAACTCTTTCCTACCTGTTCGTTGAAGGACTGCAAAGCACCAAAAGCGGACAGCGTGTCACCTGTGCGGTACATGACTCCCTTGCATAGAGAGGATAACCAACCGGAAGAACGATACCTGCTCAACAACTGCCTGGAATAGCCATGCTCTACAAGCCATGTCGCAAACAGCAATCCGTTCTTTTGCCCGGATTGAAGCATTTGGTTTATTTTTTTTCCTTTTAGTACACTCATAGTTTACTTGCTGTAATAAAAACCAACCGCAAAGGTACAAAAGACTTTGCTAATTACAGACGGCTGGTTGAATTATTTTCCCGAAAGTAAACTAATAGTTGACTTGCAGGGTAAAATTTCAACCATTGTAAGGAAAAGGAAGATGAAATAAAACATGAAGACATTTCCCAACATACTTGTATGAAACTGACTTTTACCAACCATCTCGCTTCCGTACCATTTCATCTATCTCTTCCCGAAGGAAAAGCAATCGACCGTTGGCTTTGAGATAAGGAATCTTCCCTGCCCAAACCCAGTTATAGATGGTCTTTTGTTCCACTTTGAGAATCTTGGATACATCAATGATATCCAAGTACTCCGGCTTCAAAGGTGGACGGACAGTCGTATCGACGGATTGCTCTTGCAGGACAAGTAGCTGGTTGAGTTTTTCCTCGACACTCATCAGTTTATCGAACAGGCATTTTTGCCAAGTGTCTTCTGTATTGTAATCTATGTACGGCATAGTTCTCCTTTTTGATAGTTACCATTGGTATCTTGTGCCAAGATACGTTGTTCTTTCATGTAGGCGATGTATTTCTTTGCGGTTCTGTCCTTGATTTCCATTTCGCACATCAAGACCTCACAAAGTTCTTGGTAAGTGAGCTTGAAGGAACTTCGGAATGCTTCTTTGACAACGCCAATAAGTTCATCGGTCTTGCGCTTTTCCTTGTCCTCCTTAGACTTCTCACCGCGATAGACGTGCATTTCTTCAGCCTTATCCCACCCGAAGAGCATCATCGGCACGTCCAACGGGCTTCCGTCACGGACTTTCAGAGCCTTCACCACAGAGTATTCGGGATTGTCATCTTTCTCTATGGAGAGTATTCCTGCCGCCTTGCGTTGAAGCTCCGAACCGATATGCCCACGGAGTTTGATGCCATTCGGTACAAAATGGAGAACGCAGATAATGCAGGTATTATAAATCCCTGCCAAGCGGTAAAGTTCGTCCACGATGGCAATACTTTCCGTTTCATCGTTGGCTGAACGTATCAAGTCGGCTATGCCGTCAATCACCACGAAATGGATACCTCCATGTCTGTGGTGAAACAAATCCATACTCTCGCGGATAAGTTTCAGCCTGTCCTTGCGGGACAGAGAGGCGAGATACAGGGAATGGTAAAACTCCGGCACTGCCTTCAATGAAGCCCGGCGCAAAGTCTTACCCAGATTTTTGTGGAGCTGTGCTTCAGACTGTTCTGTGTCATAGTGCAGTACAGCCAAGCCTTTGGGATTGGCGGTAATCTCCAATCCCAAGGTTCTCTCTATTGGCAATCGTTCTTCTCCCAATGCTCCGGAAAGAATCGCACCCACATAGTTGCTCTTGCCCGTACCCTCACCTCCGGTGATGCAGAACAGGTTATCCTGCGTGCCGAGTGGCACACCGTTTACTGCCACTACTGACTTGGAAATATCCGGGGGGTTATCGTAGTCTATCTCACAGGAGCGAAGCATCATCATGGTTTGGCTGTATAGGTCTGTAAACATCTTGGCAAGCAGTTCTTTCAGTTCCTTCGCCCCGTTGCCTAAGGCAAAGAAATCGGAAATGTCTTTTTCTGTCTTGGTTCCGCTGAGCGGAAGTGAAAGGTTCAAGACCTTGTATTCCGCCAGATGTTCAGCCTGTTTATGCGCCTCCCGTACGCCTGTCTCGTCGGCATCATACAGAAGTATGATATGCCGAAAGCGAAGTTGAAGGCTCTCAATGATGCTTGTCGGTATCTGTGCCGTTTCACTGTTGAAGCAGATCGCATTAAAGCCGTGTGCATACAATGATAGCACATCCTTTTCCCCGCCTGTAATGAAGAGCATGTCGCCTTTAGTGGGAATCTGCTCCATACCGAAGCAATAAGTGGCAGGCATCCGTCCGCCATAGAGAAAGCGGATTTTCGGGCTGTGAGGGCGGTATATTTTGACATAGCCGTTTCCGAGATAGGCAAACATTGGTTCTGTCGGTGAACTGCAAAGTTCAAACTTCCTGCCTTCAGCAGATACGCTTTCATACCGTTTAAGGCTTCGTACCCGAAAAAGCCGAAGCGTATCCTCATGGATACCGTAATGAGCCCAATAGTTCAGCAATCCATCGTCAAAAGGCTGTATTTCGAAATTGTATGGGCGTTCTTCCGCACTTTGGGTAATGTCAGCCTTAGGGCTGGAAACGATAGGGCTTTTACGGGGCGGTGCAGCGCGCTTGCCATGCTTCCCACCGTCATACAAGGAATACAGTCCAAGTTCTTGGACGATGATTTTCAAGACTTCGGGGAAATCGGTTTTCAGATTTAAGCCTCGCATGGTTGCCACAAACCAGAAACAATCCCCCGAATAGGTGGTATCCCCATGATCATAGAACTTATAGGAAGAAGTTTTCCTATCATAATAGATATGGCATGAAGCCCGCCTGTCGTCATAAAAAGGACTGCGGAAGTTACGGTGAAGGTTCACCTCAAAGCCAAGGAAATGGGAAAACACATTAAGCCCTCCTTGTGTAAGTGATAGTATCTGCTCCTTTTCTATCATAGTTGTCGGTTTTTAGGGTTAAGGCATGAACTCATGATAAGATTATCCTTGAAGCGGTTGAGTCGACCAAGAACCTCGTCGTTCCTCATGCCTGAGACACGAAGGCGGTTGCATTTTGTGGCTATCACGATAGACTTGAAGAAGTAACGCACATCACCACTCTCCGTGTAGCGATACCGTACTAACTGTTTCTTGCGCCAGCGGTAAAGAGTGGACTCTGAAACATTCAGAGTCCCGATAAGATCTTTGGTGGTCATTTCCAGCTCATCATCTATATCCTGGATAAGACGAGAAGTTCGTTCGACAAACTGCTCAATTCTATTGAGCCTGTCTATCAGTTCCTGATAGGCCCGGCTTTCTACTGCGATTATTTCCATCTGTCATCATAGTTTGGTCTGTAAGATAATATGTTGCGGACCCAGTTCTTTAACGAGCTCCATCATCCTTCCATAAGTTTCCTCATCAAACACATCAATGTTCAGTCGGACAAACGGAAGCGGTATTTCCTGCCTTCTTCTTGCAATGGATGCAAGCAGGTCACCCTCGTCCATATCCAAAGCCTTGGCATAGTTGTAAATCTGTACGACACTCATTGATATGGCACCGGTCTCCCATCTTGAGATGGTGCTTGAGCTAACTTTCAGTTTTTCAGCGATATACTCCTGAGAGTAACCTTCATGCTCTCGTTTTTCCTTTAGGGTTTTGTGCAACTGTTTCATATCTATAAAGTTACAAAGACACCTAAATTTGAGCAACCCGCTACATTCAAATGTTTGCGTCCCATGCAAGGTGGCTTGCATTAGGTGCAGATGAATATTGTGAGCAGTGTCAGCATGGGATGTTTGTTCTGATTTCTATAATCTATAACGAAAATACTTTGTAATCATTCCAGAACGGCAAAAACAAACAGTTTTTTGAAGAACCAGTGCACGGTGCAAGACCCTTTATATATAAGGGCTTGCACCGTGCACTGGAAGGTGTAGCAGTAAAATATCTAAATATTTGTTGCACAAAGATTTGGAGGTTAGTACAATTTTATATACCTTTGTACCCAAGAAAAGAGAGCAGTTGTGCTTTCAAAAGGTAGTCAGAATGGTAGTCATTAGGCAGTCAAAATACTGCTACAAAAATGCTACACTACTGATTCGTCAAAAAGGATAGGAGATTTAATTACAGCGATTTAGCAGAGTTTGGTTCATAAACCTCTCTCTCCGCAAACAAGGGTGTAAATCAACGAATTACGTGATTTACACCCTTTATTACACCCAAAAACTTCAACATTTTAGAAAATCTTATCGTATTTCTTTTATTGCAATATCCGTTTGTATTTGTGAAAGTAATAACTATCACACATGCAACTATGATTTACGGATATATTAGAGTAAGCAGCGATAAGCAAACAGTAGAAAATCAACGTTTCGAGATTAGTAACTTTTGTGAACATCAAAATCTTTCGATTGACGACTGGATTGAAGAAACTATCAGTGGCACGAAAAACTATACTAAACGGCAGTTGGGCAACCTATTGAAGAAAATCAACAAGGACGACATTATCATTTGTAGCGAATTATCACGTCTTGGCAGGAATCTCTTTATGATAATGGAGATATTAAACATCTGTATGACTAAGGAATGTAGAGTTTGGACTATCAAAGACAATTATCGCCTTGGCGATGATATTCAGAGCAAAGTCCTTGCCTTTGCTTTTGGCTTGTCAGCGGAGATAGAGCGCAATCTTATCAGCCAGCGCACAAAAGAAGCGTTGGCGAGAAAGAAAGCAGAGGGTGTTGTGCTGGGACGACGTAAGGGCAGTAAAAATAAGAAACACAAATTGGATAACAAAGAAATGCTGATAAAAAAGAGTTTGGAAAGAGGTATATCTAAAACAGATTTAGCCCATAAACTAAAAGTCAGTCGCAATACACTTTATTTATTTCTACAACGAACTAATCTGTCGGAGGTTAAAGAATGACATTTATTGGTATCGATATATCTACCGCTAACATCGAACGCATAATTTCCTCCGAAAGAAATCTCTGGAGCTACAATCTTTGGAATATTTCCATAGGAGAGTCCTTGCCTCCTTCCAAATTGAAACCATTGTCCGTCAATATCAAACCTCCGATTTTCAACAACCACCTTGTGGTGAAGAATGCTACGCTGAAAACGCCATACATCAATTATCTGAAATCCATTACTCTCATCGACTGCCATATACAAAGCCCCGAGGGAGGACACGTTATCGACATAGACGGAGGGCAGTGTGTTGTTGATGCAAACGGCAAGTTCTCTTCTAATGGAATCGTCATCGTGCCCGACAATACCACCGGCATCACCTCGCCCGAAGCCTCTGCCACAGCCACCGTGCAGGAGATTTACTCCCTCGACGGCAGCCGACAGCCACGGATGCAGTGCGGTGTGAACATCGTCAAGATGAGCGACGGAACAACCCGAAAAGTCGTCTGCCGACAGTAGTCCCAAAGGGTGTTTAACACCAATCGTCAAGAGTGTTTAACACTGACTGGCAACAGTGTTCAATAAGATGGTGGTGGACCGCATTGTCCGCGAGACTTCGCTCTCTGCCGGCGACGTCTCCAACGCCCTCATCTCGCTCGGCGCCATCGTGCGCGACGCCCTGCTGATGGGAGCCAGCGTGGACCTTGCCGACCTCGGCTCGTTCCGCGTCATCGCCCCTCCGACGATGGTGGACAATGAAATCGACGTGACCGCCGCCACGCTCAAGACCCCGAAAATCGTCTTCACGCCCAAGATGCAGATGCGCGACTCGGCAAAGAGCGTGGAACTGGTGGTAGACAACCCCAAGCGGCGCAAGCAGCAAGGTACGCAGGGCGAAAATGGCAGCGGCGAGGATGACAACCCATAGCCCCCGAGCCGAAACCTCCCCCAAAAGCCCTGCAAAGGAGGGGGAGACAGGGCTATAGCCGTAGCGACAGCCCCCGTGTCTGTCCGACCTAACGAGAAAAAGGAGTGCGCCTCACGGCGCAGACGAGTTGATGAGCCGACAGGCGAGTAAATCCTACAAATAGAAACAAAATCTCACATAATAATATATATAATGAATAAAAAGATTTGGAATGATTTGTAAGATTTCTCGCTCGGCAGAGCGACTACATCAAACAGGAGTGCCTAACGGCAGAAATCTATCAAATCTGCACAAATTAAACAGATATAAAAGTAAAACATTAACCAATATGAATTTGATACAAGAACATAACAGGCGATATGCTTTCTTTCGCGACATAGCAGGAGAAGCAATGAGGGTGCATCGGGAATACCGCTACGGACTGCTCGAGAATGCCTACGAAGTGGCATTGAAATATCTGCTGGAACAGAAAGGCTACACCGTAGAGCGACAAGTATTCCTGCCTATATTCTGGAAAGAAGTAAAACTCGACCAGAGTTATCGCATGGACTTGGTGGTAAACGGCAACATCATCGTCGAGCTGAAAGCCATCGCCCATATCGACACGCCCCATCGTCGCCAGTTATGGAACTATCTCAACCTGACGCATCTACCCTATGGCATGCTGATAAACTTCAGTCCCACAGGATTGTATTCGGAGTGGTTGCCGATATTCCGTGCAGGCGTTCTGTTTTCGGCAATCGCAGCCGACTGCGCCATTATCAGGGTTTCGTCGCTTCGGTATTCGTCGCAGAAAGGATCGGTGTTCGTTTCCCAGTCCACGTATTTATCTTTTCCTCCCTGATGCTCGCTGACTTTCGAGCCATTGCGCCATACGGTGGTGTACTCCAGTCTTCCTGACTCGCTGTAAGTATAGGTGGTACCGTCGAGAACGCCGTTCTTGTAGTTCAGTTTCATTCCCACGTTTCCACTCGGAAAGAACGAGACAGCGCGTCCGTGTGCCTTTCCGTTTCGGTATTGCATAATGGACTCTACCCTGCCTGACTTGTGGAAAGTGCGGCAAAGTCCCGACAAAACCGTCCGCTTGTCGTCTTGCCTGTTGATGGAAACATAGTGTTTTTCGGCACGGAGCTGCCCACTGATGTAATAATCATAGAACATCTTCTGCCCTTTATCGTCAATAGCAATCATTCTGTAATATGCAGCCTGCGACGCCTTCGGCACTCCCTTCCAACTGCTGTTATAGAAGATTGCCCCTTGAGGGATATTCGGATTGACTGTGCGCTGCGCCAACAATGCCAGTGGAAACGCTGCCAACAATATGATTATGCGTAATGCTTTCATTTTCTTCTCTCTGTTACTTTTTCTGTATGCCCACATTGTGCGAAACATTCAATATGCAAACGTACGAAAAAAATGTGAAGTAGCATTACATATAGCGAAAAAGCGAAGAAAAATATTGGAAACAGTACATATAACGCCCATAAACCAAACAAGGGTTGCAGAAACCTGCAACCCTTATTCTATCTTGTAATAAGAATATTAATCCTTAAAGAAGTCCTTAACAGCCTCGTTAGGAACCATCTGCTCATCAAAGACGTAAGCACCCGTCTTAGGGCTCTTAACCATCTTGATTACCTTTGTGTATGCGCGACCATCCGTAGAACCTTCACGAAGGGTAGCGACCGCTTTCTTTGCCATAGTCTAATTGTTTTTAACTATTAACTTGTTATAAACGTGCTTACTTAATCTCCTTGTGAAGAGTCATCTTCTTCAGAATCGGATTGTACTTCTTGAGCTCAAGACGCTCAGCAGTATTCTTGCGATTCTTTGTTGTTATATAACGGCTTGTACCTGGCAGACCGCTACTCTTCATTTCAGTGCATTCAAGAATAACCTGAACTCTATTTCCTTTAGCTTTCTTTGCCATTATATTACTCTCCTATAACTTTAATATCCTTCCAGTCGACATAGCCCTTTGAAACTGCCTGCTTCAAAGCCTGATCCAAGCCAACCTTATTAATGAGACGAAGACCAGCAGCACTAATCTTCAAAGAAATCCAACAAGACTCTTCTACATAGTAGAACTTCTTGCTGAAGAGGTTTACGTCAAAGCTGCGCTTTGTGCGATGCTTTGAGTGAGACACATTATTACCTCGCTGTGCCTTCTTTCCTGTGATTTGACAAATCTTAGACATCTCTATCGTTAAGTTTTGTAATTCGTTAATTGATTCCTATTCCAAACAGGGTGCAAAATTACAAAAAAAATCTAAACAAGCAAAAGAATCTGCAAGATAATCAGTGCAATTAATCTTTTTTGTGATTTTATACGTCCTTGGGCAGCTTTTCTGTCAGAAAATCAAGCATTAAGCGCATTGCCTTGTTGGTGGCAATGGCGAGGTTGATGTCGCGTCCGAAGTTTTCCGTGAGCTTGAAAGTTCGCACTTCGTCCCTGTTGCCGTAGCCAATCCATATCATTCCCACCGGAGTTTCCGGTGTTCCGCCGCCCGGCCCCGCGATGCCTGTTGCCGAAATGGCGAAATCAACGTTCAGGGTTTTCAACGCTCCCTCCACCATCTCGCGTGCAGTTTCCTCGCTGACAGCCGTTTTCTCCGCCAAGGTCTGTGCAGAGACGCCCAGAATCTGCTCCTTAGCCTCATCGGTATAAGCCACTACGCCTCCCTTGAAATAGTTGGAAGAGCCGGGAATGGCGATGACAGCCTGACTGATCCGGCCTCCGGTGCAGCTTTCAGCCGTACCGAGTGTAAAGCCTGATGCGTATAATAAGTCGCCGATCTGGCGGGAAATAATCTTGCTTTCAAATTCCATCTGTAATTGTTTTTAGCCTTTCGGCAGATTATTCAAATGTTACCTTGCTGAATGCGGGCATATCTATCGAGCCAAACTTCCTGTCCCGATACTTGAATGTGCCCACACTCGCAATCATTGCCGCATTGTCCGTGGTATAGCTGAACTTCGGAATGTAGATAGTCCAGCCGTACTTGGCTGCGTGCTCTTGGAAGGAGTTGCGCAAACCATTGTTGGCAGAAACGCCGCCTGCCACGGCAACGTGCCTGATGCCGGTGTCTTTCACGGCCTTACGGAGCTTCTTCATAAGAATGTCCACTATCGTGAACTCAAGACTTGCCGCCAAATCCTCCTTATGGTTCTCGATGAAATCCGGCTCATCCTTGATCCATTCACGCAGATTGTAGAGGAAAGAGGTCTTCAACCCCGAGAAAGAATAGTCGTAACCCGGCACATTCGGTTCGGCAAACTTATAGGCCTTGGGGTTTCCCTGACGTGCCAGTCTGTCGATGATGGGGCCGCCCGGATAGCCCAGTCCCATCACTTTGGAGCACTTGTCGATGGCCTCTCCGGCAGCGTCGTCGATGGTCTGTCCCATCACTTCCATATCGTTGTAGGCATTTACCTTGACAATCTGCGAGTTGCCTCCCGACACCAGCAGGCAGATGAACGGGAACGGAGGCATACTGCTGTCGTCGTCGCTCTCCTTTATGAAGTGTGCCAACACGTGTCCCTGCAAGTGGTTCACGTCGATCAGGGGAATACCGAGCGAACGCGCAAAGCCCTTTGCAAAGCTCACGCCCACCAACAGGCTGCCCATCAGGCCCGGACCGCGTGTGAAGGCTACGGCCGACAACTGTTCCTTAGTGATGCCCGCACGCTTGATGGCCTGATCCACCACCGGCACGACGTTCTGCTGATGCGCACGCGATGCCAGTTCGGGAACCACTCCTCCGTATGCCTTGTGCACATCCTGCGACGCCGTAACATTGCTCAGGATGACACCATTCCTCAAGACAGCCGCACTCGTGTCGTCGCAACTGCTTTCTATACCTAATATATATATATCCTGATTTTCCATCTGATCGCTTTCCTCGTTCCTAATATGTAAGAATCTCCACACCGTGCTCGGTCATCACGAACGTATGCTCCCACTGCGCGGAGGGAAGTTCGTCGCCCGTGATGATTTCCCAACCGTATGGGTCGTCGGCATCGAGAAACACTTTCCACGTGCCCTGATTGATCATCGGCTCGATGGTGAACACCATTCCCGGCACGAGCAGCATACCCGTGCCCCGGTAGCCAAAGTGGGTTACCTCGGGTTCTTCGTGGAAATCCAGCCCCACTCCGTGCCCGCACAGGTCGCGCACAACGCCGTAGCCGTGCTTTTCGGCGTGCTTCTGCACAGCGTGTCCGATGTCGCCTACGAAAGAATACGGCTTCGCCGCCTCGGCACCTATCTCCAGACACTCCTTCGCCACACGAACGAGCTTTTCCTTCTCGGGAGAAGTCTTCCCGATGATGAACATTCGGCTTGCATCGGCATAGTAGCCGTCCACGATGCAGGTCATATCCACGTTGATGATGTCGCCCTCCTGAAGCACATCTTCCTTCTTCGGAATACCGTGGCACACCACCTCGTTGATGCTCGTACACACACTCTTGGGATAGCCCTCGTAGTTAAGGCACGCCGGAGTGGCATTGTGGTCCTTGCAGTACTGCATACAGATATCGTCAATCTCCTGTGTGTTCATCCCCACGTGTATTGCGTTGGCAACAGCATCAAGGCAGCCTGTATTCACAACACCTGCCCTACGGATTCCCTCTATCTGTTCAGGAGTCTTGATAAGGTTGCGTGTCGGAACCAACTTGCCTTTCTTCTCGAAGGCCATTATCTTCAAATCCATTTCGGTAGGCTCTTGTCCAGAAAGACAGTGCCACCTCTTTTTCTTCAATATCATCTGTTACTTGATTAACTTTTATGCAAAAGTAATATTTATTCTGTTCACGGCAAAGGAATTAACGCTATTTTAGAGCCGTCCTCCTCCGTGTGCCACGAAAACCGAAAGGAGCAAGAATCCACCGTTCTCATCAACAGCACTCGCTGCGAAACATCGGCTTCATCCTCCCTCTTAAAATAATTTCAAGAGCGCATTCTGCGATAATCCGAAGCACACATCAGTACCTCTTCATCGCCCTGTCCATCTCTCTTCTGTCCTCCTTTTCCTTCAGCGTCTGCCGCTTGTCGTATTCCTTCTTACCACGGCACAGCGCAATGTCCACCTTCGCCCTTCCGTTGCCGTCTATGAACACGAGCGTCGGCACGATGGTGTAGCCCGGCGTCTTCGCGTCTTCCTCCAGACGGCGTATCTCGCGCTTGCTCAGGAGGAGCTTGCGCATACGCTTTGCCTCGTGATTGGAATACGAACCGTAGAAATAGGGAGAGATGTTCATTCCCTGCACCCATATCTCGCCCTTGTTGATGATGCAAAACGTATCCACCAACGAAGCCTTGCCGGCACGGATGGACTTGATTTCCGTACCCGTGAGCACGATGCCGGCAGTGAACGTATCTATAAAATAATATTCAAAGGAAGCCTTCTTGTTGCGTATCTGCACCGGCGACTTCTTTCTTATTTCCTGTTCTTCCTTATTCATTTTCAACAATTACAAAGTCTTCGATATGATTGTCGATGTACTCAGCCACCATACCCGTCCATTCCTCCTCGTTCACGATGAATTCGTCGTCCGAATTGTCGAACTCGGGCATCTGCTCGTAGAGAGCCATAAAGTCGTCATCCGACATTTCCTCCTCTATCCTTTCGTGATACCTGTCGTATGCCTTCTTGGCACGGCGAATGTGAAAATACAACTCCGTCAGCCCCCAGTTGCGCATCGCAGCGGCAAACGGATTCCTGAAGATGAATGCACCGAAGCCGTTATGAATCAACTGGATATATCCGCCGTCCATCACTTCCTCGTGCAGATAGCTCCAACCGAGCAGCGTTATCTGGTCGGGACTGAGCTGCTGCATATTCTCCTGCGTCAGCACACCACCGACGGCATCGCTGATGGCATCAACAAAAACCTGCACAAATGCGTCTTCGCCTGTTTCGGCAGCAGCCCGCAAGGCTGAATCCTTAATCTTTACTTCCAACATTCCGTAAAATATAATAGCTTTTAAATTGCAAAGATAATTGTTTTTATCGACAATGGCTCAACCTATTGCAAAAAAGACGGTGCGCAACGCTGCAATTCCCCATAATTGTTCCTCGAACCCAAACTCTCCGCCTGCGCTGCCGTCCGTATCCGACGCATCTTCAATAAAACAAAAAAGGATATGGTCGCCCATATCCTCGATTATCCTCACGCCGATGATTATTCTTCAACAACCACGAAGTCGTCCTTGCCAACACCGCAAAGTGGGCATACCCAATCATCTGGAATATCTTCAAAAGCTGTACCCGGAGCGACACCTCCGTCTGGATCTCCTACTTCTGGATCGTAAACGTATCCACAAGTCTCGCATTCATACTTTTTCATAATGTTCTTGTATATAATTTTATTAATTCTTATTTAACGCTACAAAGATAGACTTAATCTGAAAAAATTTCAAACTTATAGCGTTAAATTTTGTAACAACCCCGTTTTCTTGTCAGTAATGTAAAATTTCAGCGTAAAAATCATAAAAACATCTGGGAGTTTAAGGAGTGAAGGGAGTAAAAGGGAGTTAAGACAATGGTTCGGATGGCAGAAAGTTTTCACATTTTCCATTTCCCATCTCCCATCTCACGTTTCACATTTCCTTAAAAATCTCTTCGCTCGCCTTGCGTTCCTTTTCCTTTCGTGGGCAGTCGGCTGCAAGATGTCCGAAAGGAACGATGACTACGGCCTCGAACCCTTCTTCGGAGAAATGCTCGCGGAGCTTAACAGGGTCGTAATGGCACACCCAGCAAGTGCCCAGACCACGTTCAGCGGCTGCCAGACAGAAATGTTCGGTGGCAATGGCAAGGTCGATGTCGGCGTGTGGCTTGCCGTCTTCCTTGCGCACCCAGCACGTTGATTCGTTCTTCATACCTATTATATATATAGGTACCGACTGAAACCACTGCCCGGCATAGCACTCGCGCAGTTTCCGTTTTGCCTCTTCGGACCTTACGATAAGAAAACGCCACGGCTGACGATTGGCTGCCGACGGCGCGAGACGGATGGATTCCATCAGATAGTGCAAATCCTCGTCGCTCACAGGCTCGTCGGTAAACTTGCGTGCTGCGAAGCGTTCGTTGCAGAGGTCAAGAAAATTCTTCATATTCTTTGATTGGTGTGTTGGTTGGATAAAGGGATATGAGAGCTGAATAGGAGGAAACGAGCGAACAGGGAGACGTGCGTTGCTGGCTGTCGGTAGATTCCGACCGGTGCGTTTTCTCGTTCGCTCGTTTTCCGGTCAAGCTATTCGCTCTTCTGTCTGCGCTTCTTCCATTCCATAAAGACTATTGCGAGAACAGCCAGAATGAGGATGGCAATGGCTGCGTATGCCACGGTTTCGGTCTTGTCGATACTTGTTGGGTGGAAGTCGAGCACCACCTTGTGCTGTCCCGGCTTCACGTTCAGCGCACGCAGAATGTAGTTTGCCCTTCCCAATTCCGCCGGCTGACCGTCTATGGTGGCCGTCCAACCCGGATAGTATATTTCAGAGAACACCACGATGCCGCCCTTTGCGGAGCTTACGGTGTATTCAAGACGGTTCGGTTCATACTTGTCGAGCTTCACGATTGCCGAAGAATCGTTGGTCTGCGTCTGTCCGAGAACGGCTTCAAATTGCTTGTCTGCCACGGCTTCGTGGCGCACGCTGATTTTTCCAACCTGATCGTATTCTGCGTTTGCATCGTCCACGTAGGTGATTCTGTCTACAAACCATCCGTTGCCCTGTGCGTAAATATTGGTAACAGGCATCGTCTGACCACCCTGAAGTGGCACGATGAAGTATTTAGCGTTCAGCATATTGAGCACCGGGAACGCCTTGTCGCCGTCCACTTCCGCCATATTTCCGCCCTTTGCAGATATTTCCTGCATCGCGGCATTCATTTCGGGAGCGATGTACTTGTCTATCATTTCCTGATAGCGGCGCAGTTTTGCCGGATGATAGCCGCCTATGCTCTTGTGGAAGTAGGAAGTGTTGTTCTCATTGAACGCTCCCGACGAGAAATTCAGCACACGATAGTTCAGCGATTTGTCCTGAAGAATCATCTGGTCGGTCTGAGAAGCCTGAAAACCCTCGTCGCGGACGCTCTTCGGCACAAACATATCATCGTTCAGATAACGCTTGTCCACCTGCCAGAGGTCGATGAGACAGAGGACGCTGAGGCCTGCAACGAGATACACCGGTCTGAATTTCTGCGCCTTGAAGAATAGCAGCATTCCCACTCCGATGATGATGATGACGAACGAACGCCAAGCATCCGCGCTCACCATTGCCGCACGCATCGTGGAGAGACTGGTTGTCAGCGTGTTCTGAAACTCTGCCGTCATTCCCGGAATGCCGGAAATGGTCTGTATTTCCTCGTTGCTCACGAACGGACCCATCATATTCGGAATCAAAGCCATTATCAGTGCCACGCCGGCAGTAAGCGCAAGGCTCACGTAGACGTATCGAATCTTCCTCGTGAGCACTTCACGGTTGTCCACAATCTCTTTCAATGCGAGCATTGCAAGCAGCGGTATCGTAAATTCGGCGATGACGAGGATGCTTGCCACGGTTCGGAACTTGGCATACATCGGCACGTAGTCGAGGAAGAAGTCTGTGAATCCCATAAAGTTGCGTCCCCAAGAGAGCAGAACGGAAAGCAGCGTGGCTGCCAGCAATGCCCATTTGAGCGGACTCTTCACGATGAAGATGCCCAGAACGAAGAGGAAGAGCACGAAAGCACCTACATATACGGGACCGCTGGTGCCCGGCTGCGAGCCGAAATACTGTGGCAGACTTTCATATATCTGCGGCAGGGCGTTCATCACGTCGCTGTTTGCCTTGTCCATTGCCGACGAGTTCATACTCAGCGGCATGCTTGCGCCACCCTTTGCATTGGGCACGAGCAGCGTCAGCGTCTCGTCCACGCCGTAGCTCCATTGTGTTATGTAGTCGCGCTCCAGTCCCGAGGAAGTCTGGTTGGCACTGTCTGCCTTCTTCAGCTCGCTCTTCCCGCGCATACTTTCCTTCTGATATTCCCAAGTATGGTAGAGATTGGAAATGTTGATGCCCACACCTATGGCTCCCGCCACGAGCAGCACGCCCGAAGCCTTGAGGAAATGGGGAAGCTGCTTCTCACGGACAGCCTGCACGAGATAGGCAACAACCATAAAGAGCACGATGAACAGATAGTAATAAGTCATCTGCACGTGGTTCGCCTTCACTTCAAAAGCCGTGAAAATAGCCGTTACCACGAATCCCCAAAGGTATTTCCCCCGATAGGCAAGCACCACTCCGGCTATCATCGGGGGCAGATAGGCGAGAGCCATAACCTTCCAGATGTGTCCGGCGGCGATGATTATCAGGAAATAGGACGAGAATGCCCATATAATACTGCCCAGAGCTGCCAGCGAGGCACGGAAATCGAAGGCGCGCAGCAGGATGTAGAAGCCCAACAGATAGGCAAAGACGAACCAGACGTTGGTGGGCAGCCAAAGGTGGTAGGCCGTCATCACGCCCGACAGCCCGTCCGTAGAATCGTAGGAAGGGGCAAGCTGATAGGTGGGCATACCTCCGAACACGGCGTTTGTCCATCGGGTGGTTTCGCCCGTGCGTTCGCTATACTCCTTCTGTTCCTGTCCCAGTCCCACGGCAGCCTCGGAATCGTGTCGGAAGAGAATCTTCCCTTCGGTAACGGGCTTGAAGAAATAGGCAAAGGAGATTGCTGCAAAGAGTACAATGACTAGTACGTCAGGCAGACATTTCTTGAAAGCATTCATTTCTGTTTGTTTTATTTATATTAAATATGTGTGCAAAGTTACAAAAAACTCGCAACTTACAACTTAGTAATATCAACTTTTTCGTACCTTTGCATTATGAAAATAGGAATCATCGTAGCGATGGACAAGGAGTTCGCACAACTCAGGTCCATTCTTGACAACGCCGTTGCGGAGCACCGCAACCACAAGGACTTCGTGCTTGGACAGATCGGCGGGAAGGAAATCGTATTGCAGAAGTGCGGCATCGGCAAGGTAAATTCTGCCGTCGGCGCGGTGGAAATGATCAATAATTATCAGCCCGACCTGATTATTTCGAGCGGTTGTGCCGGAGGTGCCGACACAAGTCTCGAAATGCTCGACGTGGTGGTGGCGGAAGAGTGTGTCTACCACGACGCTTACTGTGGCGACGAGCAGCAGTTCGGACAGATTATGGGAATGCCGGCACGCTACAAAGCCTCCCGGGAACTCATAGAAAAGGCACTCTTGCTGAATAATAGCGAGGCAGATATAAAGATGAATGTGAGGGCCGGACTTACCGTCAGCGGCGAATGGTTCGTGAACCGCAAGGAAAAGATGCAGTCTATTATGGACAAATTCCCCGACGCCACGGCCGTTGATATGGAAAGCTGCTCCATTGCGCAGGTCTGCCACATCTACAATGTGCCTTTCGTGTCGTTCCGTGTCATCAGCGACGTGCCCCTGAAAGACACCAATGCCAGCCAGTATTACGACTTCTGGAGCCGCGCGGCAGAAGGAAGTTTCGAGGTTACAAGGCACTTCATTCAGTCCTTATAACATCCCTCCTCCGAATTGAAAGGAGAGCCGCACCCCGATTTTGAGATTTAAACATACAGACAAAGATTTTTTAAGATATGGACAAGATACCTTCGTTTACCATCGACCACCTCAAGCTGAAGCGTGGCATCTATGTGAGCCGGCAAGACAGCGTGGGCGGCGAAGTGATAACCACTTTCGACATTCGTATGAAAGAGCCGAACCGTGAGCCTGCGCTGCACATCGGTGCGCTGCACGCCATAGAGCATCTGGCTGCCACCTATCTCCGCAACGACGGGGAATGGAAAGACAGCGTGATCTACTGGGGACCGATGGGCTGCCTGACGGGCAATTACCTTATCCTCCGCGGCGATTTGCAGTCGTCGGACATCGTGAGCCTGATGCGAAAGACCTTTGAGTTTGTTGCCGACTTCGAGGGCGAGATACCCGGTGCACAGCCGAAGGACTGCGGAAACTATCTGCTCCACGACCTCCCGATGGCAAAATGGGAGGCGAGAAAGTATCTCGACGAAGTGCTGAACCGAATCACGGACGAGAACCTTATTTATCCTACGAAGGAAGAGTAGGAAATAAAAAAGCGGAAAAGACAGAAAACCGAGTTCGGATAAGTACGAACTCGGAATACAGAAGACGGAACGACGCACAGAGAAGCGCAATGTCATACCATATTTGGCATTGCGCTTTTCCTGTTTCTCAGTCTTTACAAATTCCCTGTACCCCCTGCAGTCTGTCCGTCTGTGAACTTTCATCTCTGAACTTGGAGATAATCCGAAGTCTGATACCTATTCGTTGCCCCGAATCATTGTAATCGTCATCTTGAAGGGCTGATTGGCCTTGACGGAATGGCGTGCACCACTGGGAATAACATAGCTTTCGCCTTGTTTAATGTTGTAAACAATGCCTTCTACGGTAAGTTCCATTTCGCCGTCGAACACGGACAGGAGCGCATCGAACGGAGCGAAATGCTCTGAAAGTCCCTGACCTGCATCGAAACTGAAGAGCGTTACGCTGCCTGCATTGTTGTGGATGATTTCCTTGCTGATTACTCCGTCTTCGGCATAGTCAATCACGTTGCTCATATTAAAAACTTTTCCTTTCTCAAACTTTTCCATATATATAATTATTGTGTTATAATTGTTGTTGATCACAATGCAATGTGCAAATTCAGTGCCATTGGGCAGACGGGCCTAAAAGTGGTAACAAATGTTTCCCTTTAGTCGTTCGGGAAAGTGAAAAGCGCAAAAAGAGCAATATTGTTCTGCGTTTTGGATAATCCTGAATAATCATTACAAATCGACTGACAGATAAGTATTTTATGATTTGTAAATATCTGAAAATCAATCGTTATTATATCCGTTTTCAATTTTGCGAAGAATGCAATCCATTCTTCGCAAAAACGCATTGCAATCTTGCGAAGATTGTGCGCCATTCTTCGGTCAGTTGCAAATCGTGCTTTGGAAGCCTGAAATGACAGTTTAATCACAAAAAGTTATTCTCATCTAACTTCTCGATGAAGTGGATTTCTTAAAGGACGACTATTTACCTATTAAGCAGCTTTACCTGTCGCCTTATGTCTTGCAAGCTCTTGCTTACCCATTCTCCAACTGTTTTTTGCATATTGATTAGAAAAAACACTTCAAAATGTTAAATTCAGGAGGCTGACGATTGGTAATTGTAATTATTACATTATATTTGCACGTGGAAACTAAAAGAGGAACATTAAGGATAACCCTCTTGCATAATATAAACAAAAATAGAACAAGAATTATGATCAAACAATTATCAGCTTTAGTAGACTGGGTGCTGCGTTTTTCGGCTTCTCTCTCCGGTATCGGCGTCCACCTCATCCGTGTAGCCATCCTCGTGATTTTCGTATGGATTGGCGGTCTGAAAGTTTTCAACTATGAGGCCGAAGGCATCGTTCCCTTCGTTGCCAACAGTCCGTTTATGAGTTTCTTTTACAGCAAGGAAGCTCCTGAATATAAGGACTATAAGCTGAAGGAAGGCGAGTTTGACGTGAAGAAGCACGAATGGCACGAGGACAACAACACATACGTATTCTCAAAGGGCTTGGGTGCAGCCATCGTTACTTTCGGTGTGCTTGCCTTCTTGGGCATCTGGTGGCCGAAGGTAGGTTTCGTAGGCTCCGGACTGGTGTTCATTATGACGCTCGGGACGCTCTCCTTCCTCGTAACGACGCCCGAATGCTGGGTGCCCGACTTAGGAAGCGGCGAGCACGGATTCCCGTTGCTCTCCGGTGCAGGCCGACTCGTCATCAAGGACACCTGTATTCTGGCAGGTGCGGTAGTAACGCTTGCCGACTGTGCAAAGCGCATTCTGAAAAAGAACTAACGCCCGACTGCCGGCACAGGCACGGCAGCGACACGCAAACACCACAACGCTCCATACATCAATACGAATGTATGGAGCGTTTGCTTTTGCGAATATTACCCGTCTAATCAGCATAAAAGTTAAAAATGATAGAAAAATAGAATGGTAATAAATATTTATTACTAACTTTGTGGTTAATAAAATTTTCTTATGATAAAACAGAATATCATAGAATTTGATACCACAGACAGGGCACAATGGCTAAAATTGATTGTGGAATCGCATTTGAAATATAATACTTCGGGAAATAAAAGAAAAGTATATATTTCATTTAATAATTCTGTTGTAAAATCAAAACTGACTCCAATGCACCTCGTTACATTGGCGTGTCTGATACAACATCTTACCGACAAAGGTTGGCAAGCGCATTTATACTATAATAATCATAGTGTAGACAATTACATCTACAATGATTTAAACTTCTCAGCCTATTGGAAAGGAGGGCAGCAGCACGTTGAAGCACAAGAGTCTGACAATGTATTTAACCTCTGGAGAATAATTGATTCTGAAAAGGATTCATACGCAATAAACATAGAAAAGTACTTTAAGAACACTTACTTCCGAGATAAGGACTTGAGTGCCGTACACCTGAGTCTGGTAGAGGCTTTCTATAACGTCTTCGACCACGCTTCAGCAAACAACAATGCCTTTTCGCTCATTATGTATGACAAAGAAAATAAGACACTGCGAGCTGCTATTGCAGACTTTGGAATAGGCATTACAAAATCTGTGAGGAATTTCGATGCAACGATAGTAAAAGACACTGATGCCTTGCTGAAAGCCATTGAAAACAACTTCACAGTAGGATCCACCGACAGAAACAAGGGGAAAGGGCTGGACAACATACTCTCCTGTGCGGATACCGCAAGAATTTATAGCGGGAATGCATTGCTTTATGCAAATGAAGAAAGCAGAAAAGCGTATGAAACAGATGCCTGTTTTCCGGGAACACTGGTTTATTTCGAGGTAGACCTGTCAAAAATGGAGGAAGAGGAAATCCTTGAAGAATTTGAACTTTAAGTATAATATTGAGAATTATACGAAAAAATGAAACTTAAATATAGCATTAATACATTATATTATGTGTACTATTAATATTAACGAGGTGTTAAACACCAAAGGCAACCTGCCTGATGCCGGAAAGGTGCTTTACGAAATGCTTATAAAAGCCATCAACAAAGGTGAAAAAGTAACGGCAAATATGGAAGAAGTGAGTTCCCTGCCTTCAATATTTCTTAATGTATCATTAGGAAAGATAATCGATGAATACGGAATTGAAACTTTAAAAAAGCATATCCAGTTCGTCAAGATTACAAAATCACAGGCTTTACGGCTAAAAGACTACTTGGAAAGATACAACTAAGGGACTGGCTTGCTGTTTATTCTATCCAACTAAACAAAGAAAATAATTTTGCCAAAAGCACGGCAACGACACAAAAATATCACAACGCTCCATACATTCATTCTGATGTATGGAGCGTTTGCTTTTTACGGATATTGCACTAAAAGAAAAAAAGAATTTATTTTACTGCATAAATCTTATATTTATTTCGCAATAGGAAATACATTAATCTTTCATCTATACATATATATAAAGGTCTTTGCATTGCTGCAAAGACCTTTTCCGTTTCAAAAAATCGGGGGATTCAGGAGTTAAGGAGAGAAGAGGGGAAGAGGTTTTCAGGAGTTAAGGAAGTTAAAGGGAGTGAGGACAACGGCTCGATTTTCAGGGCTTTCCATTTTTATGGAGTTAAAGAAGTGAAAGGAGTTAGAGGGAGTTAAGACAACAGCTTGAGAGACTATCTCTCTTCTCACATTTTCCTTTTCACATTTTCCTTTTCACATTTCCCATCTCCCATCTTCCGTTTCCCATTCTTGAGCGTTGGCTTTATCCCACCATCTTCTTGAGGTCTTCCTCAACAGTTGTGATGCCGCCGAGACCGAAGTTCTCTACCAGTACGTTCAGCACGCCGGGAGAAACGAAGGCAGGGAGCGTGGGACCGATATGGATATTCTTGATGCCGAGATGCAGCAGGGCGAGAAGAACGATGACAGCCTTCTGCTCGTACCAAGCAATATTGAACTCAATAGGAAGT
The DNA here is from genome assembly GCF_000688375.1 of Prevotella sp. HUN102. Lineage (NCBI taxonomy): Bacteria > Pseudomonadati > Bacteroidota > Bacteroidia > Bacteroidales > Prevotellaceae > Prevotella > Prevotella sp. HUN102. The sequence continues at coordinate 128,972 of NZ_JIAF01000003.1, forward strand.
TCGTTGATGTCGTTTGCGCCGAAGATTTCCTTCAGCTTCAGCGCAACTACCGCCCAAGAGTATGAGTCGTTGCACTGTCCGGCATCGAGCACGCGTGGAATGCCGTTGATGTCGCCGAGATTCAGCTTGTTGTACTTGAATTTCGCACAGCCGCTCGTGAGGATTACGGTGTCCTTCGGCAACTGTTCTGCAAACTCCGTGTAGTAGTTGCGGCTCTTCTGACGACCGTCGCAGCCACTCATCACGATGAACTTACGGATGGCACCGGTCTTCACGGCCTCAACCACCTTGTCGGCAAGGGCAAATACCTGTGCGTGGGCAAATCCTCCAACGATTTCTCCCTGCTCAATGGCAGTAGGAGGCTGACAGGTTTTAGCCTGTTCTATGATGGCAGAGAAGTCCTTCCGGCCGTCGGCATCGGCCTTTACGTGCTTCCATCCCGGGAAACCTGCGGCGTTGGTGGTATATACACGGTCGGCATAGTTGGCATTTGGAGCCGGAGGAACGATGCAGTTCGTGGTGAAAACAATCGGACCGTTGAACGTTGCGAATTCTTCCTTCTGCTTCCACCAAGCGTTGCCGTAGTTGCCTACGAGGTGCTTGTACTTCTTCAACTGTGGATAGTAGTGAGCCGGAAGCATTTCGCCGTGCGTATATACGTCCACGCCGGTGCCCTCGGTCTGCTCCAGAAGCTGCTCAATGTCGCGGAGGTCGTGGCCCGAAATCAGGATGCCCGGATTCCTGCCCACGCCGATGTTCACCTTTGTAAGCTCCGGATTGCCGTAGGCCGACGTGTTTGCGCCGTCGAGCAGGGCCATCACATCAACGCCATACTTGCCGGTTTCGAGAACGGTGTTCAGCAGCGTGTCCATATCGGCGTCGGGATCGGACACAACGGAGAGTGCCTTCTCTATGAATGCAATGATTTCGTCGTTTCGCTTATCGAGACGTGCGGCGTGCTCATAGTAGGCAGCCATACCCTTCAGACCGAGCACGGTGAGTTCCTTCAGCGAACGGAGGTCTTCGTTCTCGGTGCGCATAACGCCCGTGCGATAGCCTTCAGCCTCGTAGTCAGCCTTTTCCCCACTCCATTTTACTTCCTGATAATCAGGCAATGCCACACCGTTTGCGGCAGCGAGTGCGAGCAGTTCCTTCTTCAGGGCAACGCCTTCGTCCACCTTGTTCAGTATAGCCTGATCGTCAAAGTTTGCATTGGTAATCGTGATGAAGAGAGATTCCACTATGTAGTCGCCCACTTTCCGGTCCGTAGCCACGCCTGCGCTGCGCAATGCGTCGGCAATCGCACCGATTCCACGGGTTACTCCGAGCAGCAAGTCCTGCCATCGGCTCGTGTCCGCCTTCTTTCCGCAAACTCCCTGAATGGTGCATCCTGTGCCCTTAGCTGTTTCCTGACACTGGAAACAAAACATTTTGTTTTCTGCCATAATATCTTTGTATTTTAATGCTTGTAATATTTTTATGGGTGCAAAGATATTTCTTTGCGTTTCCGCGGAAGGTAACATTTGTTACTCACAGGTAGTTAATGTTGGTTAAAGCCTCCGTTTCGATAGAAATCCACCCTCTCCGTTCAGCAGAAAAACCACCTTTTCACGCAGGCAAACAACGACGATTTTCAAATGTCCGATAAATGCAAAACATTCTTCGCACACTTGCAGCGCATTCTTGCGAAGATTGGACTGCATTCTTCGCAAGAATGGAAATTAATTCTTAAATATTTGATTATCAGTAAATTATCAAACACTAACAAATCATATCAAAAATGCCCTCAAAGCTGTTTCGCTTTGAGGGCATTCTGCCTTTTTTTATTATTTCAGACTTATCGTCTTGATCCAGATTTTAGAAATCATCTTCATCCGATACATCCCCTGGCTGTATGTCGAGGTCGTCAGGATTGGTGTCGAATGTGGTTCTGTAACTTTCTTCCGTGAGTTTGTCCTCATCGAAATCGTCGTCGTCATCGTCATCACGGTCGCGTTCGTCGTCGTCCGGGAGGTCGTCAAGTTCGCCGTCGTCGTCGAGCAGCACCTTCTGAATCTTCATCAGTTCCTCATCGTCAGGCTCGTCGTCGAATGCTGAATGGTCTATCTGTGGCTTCTCCTTCACGAAGATAGCCTCTGTCCAAGTGCCCTTTACGATTTCGAGCACCTCGTATCCGTCTGCCGTTTTCTTGTCGTACAAGCCGCCGGACTTCTTCAGGCGTTCAGTAGGCAGCGTGGTAGTGGACACATCGAAAGCACTCTGAATAATATCCTGAACATTGCGTGGCAGACTCTCCCAGCCACCTCCGAAGTTGCGTTCCAGCACTTCCACGAGCTTCTGGGCCGAAATGTGGTGGATATTGTCTTTCGTGAGGTCGGTAATGCGCACGATGGGCTTCTTCTTGATCGCCCATTTCGTAACGGTGCTGTCGTTCAGGCGCACCTGACCCACCTTGCAACCTCTGTCTTCGTATTTCTTTATTACCTCGGGCTTGTCTATCTTCACTTCCTCAATGGTAAAGGCACTCTTTATGATTTCGATATATCTGCGTTCGTTATCCCTGAGGTCGGCATCGCGCTCGGCCTGCGCCCACAAACGGAAAATATCATTTTCCTGCACTTCCCATACATTGCTCTTTGTCAAATTCTTCAAAGATAGTCCTTGTCCTTGCTTCTTCATATACTTTCCAGTTCTAACTTTTTATGTCGTCTGCCGAAATTCTGATTCGGAAAACGATGCAAAATTAAGTACAATTGTCTTAACTTCCAAACATTTTACAGAAAAAAAGCATCGTCGGAAAAAAACAAACGCATTACCTTCTTTTACGGAATAGTTTTAGTATCTTTGCATTACGTAACGTTCAGGCAGGTTCTTAAAGATTGAAGTGAAGTTTTGAGGATGTGCCTTTACCGATTCCCGAACTCAGGCAATACGTACAGATTACTAATTTACAAGCAGTACAGATGGAACCACTCGCAGAGAGAATGAGACCCCGCACGCTCGATGAGTATGTCGGCCAGAAGCATCTGGTCGGCAAGGGTGCCGTGCTGAGGAATATGGTGGACTCCGGCCGCATCTCGTCCTTCATTCTCTGGGGGCCTCCGGGTGTGGGCAAGACCACGCTGGCACAGATTATCGCCAACAAGCTGGAGACTCCTTTCTACACGCTCTCGGCGATAACGAGCGGCGTGAAGGACGTGCGCGACGTGATAGAACGTGCCCGGAGCAACCGGTTCTTCAGTGCCAACTCGCCCATTCTCTTCATCGACGAAATCCACCGGTTCTCCAAATCGCAGCAGGACTCGCTCCTCGGAGCCGTGGAGAAAGGGACGGTTACGCTCATCGGAGCAACGACGGAGAACCCTTCCTTCGAGGTAATACGCCCGTTGCTGTCGCGCTGTCAGGTCTACGTGCTCAACAGTCTGGAGAAAGACGAGCTGCTCGACCTGCTGCACTCGGCGATCGGGAACGATTCCTACCTGAAAGAACGCCGCATCGAGCTGAAGGAAACCGGCGCGATACTGCGCTACAGCGGCGGCGACGCGCGCAAACTGCTCAACATTCTGGAGCTGCTCGTCAGCTCAACCACCGACACGCCCCTCGCGATAACCGACGAACTGGTGGAAAACCACCTTCAGCAGAATCCCCTTGCCTACGACAAGGACGGCGAGATGCACTACGACATCATATCGGCATTCATCAAATCCATCCGGGGGAGCGACCCCGATGCGGCACTCTACTGGATGGCACGGATGATAGAGGGCGGCGAAGATCCGAAATTCATTGCCCGACGGCTCGTGATCAGCGCGGCCGAGGACATCGGCCTGGCCAATCCCAACGCCCTTCTGCTTGCCAACGCTGCCTTCGATGCCGTAACCAAGATAGGCTGGCCCGAAGGACGCATCCCACTCGCCGAAGCTGCCGTTTACCTTGCCGTGTCGCCCAAGAGCAATTCTGCCTATCTGGGCATCGACGCAGCCTTGCAGGAAGTGCGCCGGAGCGGCAACCTTCCCGTTCCACTGCACCTTCGCAACGCACCCACCCAACTGATGTCGTCCCTCGGATACAGCGACGGATACAAATATCCCCACGACTATCCCGGGCACTTCACCGAACAACAATACTTACCTGACGCCCTCGCCGACGGCCGTTTCTGGTTTGCCCAGCATTCTCCGCAGGAGGAAAGGCACTACCAGTGGATGGTGCAGTGCTGGGGAGAGCGTTTTAAAAATGAAGAACAATGAAAATAGTAGATTTAGACGGCTATGCAGCCAATCCCGGAGACATCTCTTGGGAAGAAGTAGAAGCACTCGGAGAGTTCAAGCTCTACGACTTCTCGTCGGAAGACGAAATCATTGAAAGAGCGAAGGATGCTGAAATTCTGCTCATCAACAAGATAAACATCACACGCGAAATCATCAGCCAACTGCCGAAACTGAAGTATATCGGCGAACTTGCCACGGGCTACAACAACATCGACACCGTGGCCGCACGCGAAAAGGGCATCATCGTTACGAATATCCCTGCTTACAGCACCGACAGCGTGGCGCAGAGCGTGTTCGCCCATCTGCTCAACGTGGCCAACCGTGTGGACTATTACGCCAACGAGACGCGCCGCGGCGTATGGAGCAAGCAGCGTTCGTTCTGCTATTGGGACGAGCCTCTGATGGAACTCTCGGGCAAGACGCTCGGAATCGTCGGACTGGGAAACATCGGAGCAAAGGTGGCACACGTGGGACATACGCTCGGAATGGACATTTCGGCATTCACAAGCAAGAGCAGCAGCACGCTGCCTGAATGGGTTAGAAAGACAACGCTCAACGGACTCTTCAACACTTCCGACGTGATTTCGCTCCACTGCCCGCTGACGGCCGAGACCAACAGGATGATCAACGACGAGACACTCGCCGAAATGCGCGACGGCACCATACTCATCAACACCGGACGCGGTGCGCTCATCGACGAGGATGCCGTGCTCCGTGCCTTGGAGTCGGGCCATCTGCTCGCCTACTGCGCCGACGTAATGACCGAAGAGCCGCCCAAGCCCGACACACCTCTGCTCCAACACCCCCACGCCTACATCACGCCGCACATTGCTTGGGCTACGGTAGAGGCCCGTCAGCGTCTGATGCGTATATGCGCCGACAACATCAGGGCATTCATCGAGGGCAATCCACAGAACGTGGTAAACTGATTTCGGCCTCAACCCAACCCCGGAGAACCCGGCTGACAGACTGAAGGAGAAGCTGAATACAGGCAGACAAGGCGAGGGAGAACAGAACTGCAAGGAGAACGGCCGTCAGGCAATCCGTCCTGCAAGCGCAGACCAGTCTGCACTCCTGCGCCCTTGTTGTGCGTATCCCCGTCAAATCACACACAACACAAATCACAGATGATATACAACGACCCGGAACTTGTGCACACGCTGCAACAGGTATTGGAAGTTTTAGGCACATTCGCCTTTGCAATCTCAGGAATAAGACACGCTGCTGCAAAGCATTTCGACTGGTTCGGAGGATACGTATGCGGCGTGGCCGTCGCAATCGGCGGCGGAACCATCCGCGATCTCATTCTCGGCGTAGCTCCTTTCTGGACAACCGACATCAGATACCTCCTCTTTACCGGCCTCGCACTCATCCTCACCGTTGCATTCCGCAAGGCAATGAAACAGCTCGACAACGCTTGGTTCGTCTTCGACACGCTCGGCCTTGCCTTCTTCACCATTGCCGGAATGCAGAAGACGCTCGAACTGGGGCATCCCTTCTGGCTGGCGATCGTTATGGGCTGTATGACCGGTGTGGCAGGAGGCGTCATCCGCGACGTAATATTAAATAATGTGCCCGTCATCTTCCACAAGGAAATCTATGCAATAGCGAGCATCGCAGGCGGATTCATCTATTGGGCACTCTACGTGCTCGGTTTCAGCCTGCCCACCGTCGCCATATCCACCTTCCTCGTAATCTGTCTAACACGCTTTATTGCAGTATATTATCACATTACCCTCCCCATTCTGCACGACGAGGAAGAAAAAAATGATGAAAAAAACTGCTGAAATGTTTGGTCAATACACCAAAAAGCATTACCTTTGCACTCGCAATTAAGAAATACATCACTTGTAATTCGCTGTTGCGACCATTTCAAATGGTTCCGTAGCTCAACTGAATAGAGCACTTGACTACGGATCAAGAGGTTGCGGGTTTGAATCCCTCCGGAATCACAATAGGACATCTCATTGAGGTGTCCTATTTTTTTATCTCCCCAAGCAAGGTTTTCCGCCTTCCGCACAAGCATTCCCAACAATTCAACGACGCAGCAGCCTATCTGCCGAAAGCCCTTTTATCTCCCTACCTGAGTTCAGAATAAAATAGTAAGTCTCTCTCACAGATTCCTCGGATTCACAGATTTACACCTACCTTCCCGAACACAGAGAAGGCAAAGCCTTCAAGGATGGCACAGATGTCCGATGAAAACGATTGGATATTCGGTCTGCAATACTCATTCTCACAAGAAACAGAAAACCAAACAGCACAAAAAAACAGCGTCTGAAACCTTTTTGAAGTTTCAGACGCCTTAGTTGCGGGTGCAAGACTCGAACATGCGACCTCCAGGTTATGAGCCTGGCGAGCTACCAACTGCTCCAACCCGCGATATTAACCATTCAATTCTAAAACAAGTTGTAAACCCATTCCTGAATTGCGAGTGCAAAGGTAGCCATTTTTTCTCATTCCACCAAATTTTTGTACTAAAACCACGGAGAATAAACATTTATTTAACATTCCTAAAAAAGCTCTCTCTTCCTTCCTCACCTTATATATGTATATGTTTCAGCCAATTATGACAGCAACATCGTGCAGCAAGAGAATCTTCCGTTTAACATTCTGAACCAGAATCTGAAGTCCGTCCGACACCACCCACCGCACTCCCGTTTTCCAAACGTGCGAAGAACGCACGCCAATCTTCGCAAGAATGCAATGCAAGTGTGCGAAGATTGCAGCGCATTCTTCGCACAAACGCAAACTCATTGTAAAATACTAATAATATGACACTTACAATAATAAATAAAATCTTACGGCAAACGATTCCAAGCACCACGGTAACATTTTTATAAAATCTGTAACCGAAAAGCAACAGATTCGTAAATGCTTCTTCACGCACTCGCAACTCTCCTGTAACAACGCTGCACTAATTTTGCAGACGTAAAAACAAACATAGTTCTCAGAAAAATGAAAAAGAAAAAAAGGGGATTTATTGCCATCATCTTGCTACTGCTGATGAGCATTCAGGCAAACGCACAGGAAATTGCAGGCAACGTTTACGAGGCTAAGACAAACGCACCCGTAATCGGAGCCACCATCGAGTCGGCTGACGGAAAGCCGCTGGCAGTTACCGACATCGACGGCGATTTCGTCATCACGGGACTGGAGAATCAGACCTACTCCATCGTGGTGAGATACATAGGCTACAAGACAAAGAGAATAGACGGCGTAAAGGCGCAACCTTCAGGAGCTGACAATGTGGTGAAGATAGCTATGGAGGTGGACGACCAACAGCTTCAGGAAGTGCAGGTTACGGCAGTTGCACGGCGCAACACCGAACAGGCAATGATCCAGATAACGAAGAACAGCGACGCCATCGTGAGCAACATCTCGGCACAGGAGATAAGCAAGACGCAGGACTCCAATGCAGGCGAGGTAATCCGCCGTGTGCCGGGCGTCAGCCTCATCGAAGACAAGTTCGTTATGGTGCGCGGTCTTTCTCAGCGATATAACAATGTGTGGATCAACGGAGGAGCCGTGCCAAGCTCCGAGGCTGACTCGCGCGCTTTCTCGTTCGACATCATTCCCAGTTCGCAGATAGACAACCTCACGATTGTCAAGATGCCGTCGCCCGAATACCCTGCCGATTACAGCGGCGGATTCATCATCGTGAACACGAAGGAGATTCCTTCCGAGAACTCACTGTCGCTTATGCTCGGAGGAAACTGGAACACGCAGACTGCCTTTCAGGATTTCAATTCCTACAAAGGCTCGGGCACAGACTTCCTTGGCTTCGACGGCGGCAAACGCTCGCTCGGCAACGGCATCAGCACCCGAATGAACCTCCTCCCGAACGGCGGAACCGACCTGCTCGGAAACGGGCTGAACAACGACTGGACAACGAAGAAGCACACTCCTTTAGCCGACCTGAAGCTCTCGCTAAACTGGAACCGCCGCTGGAACGTGGGCGAACACCGGCTCGGTATGATCGCAATGGTAAATTACAGCAACGAATACCGTACCTACGAGGATATGCAGAACAATCTCTTCGGCATATACGACGCGCAGAACGACCGCGAGAACTATCTCCGGCACTCCGTAGACGACCAGTACAACCACAACGTGCGTCTCGGCGCAATGCTCAACCTGCCCCTCCTCACTGCGAACGGACTCAACAAATTCCAGTTCAAGAACATCGTAAACCAGATTGGAAGCAGCCGCTATACTTGGCGTGAGGGCGTGAGCGCACAGTCGAATATGGAGCATTCCGCCGAATACTACTACCGCAGCCGTACCACCTACAACGGCCAGATCACGGGCAAGCACACCCTGCCGAACGACGAACTCGACTGGAACGTGGACTACGCCTACGCCAACCGTCTCATCCCCGACCGACGACGCTACCTCATCGACGACGCCACCGAGACCGGGCAGCTCGCCCTGACCACAGGAAACGACATGTCACGAGAGTGAATCCGTCTCGACGAGCACATCGTTTCGGCAGGCGTGAACGACCTCCACAAGTTCCGTTTCGGCTCTTTCGAGCCATCGCTCAAGGTGGGTGCATACGGCGAGTACCGTACACGTGAATACAACACACGCAACTTCATCTACAACTGGAACGCTTCCAGCAACACGATGCCGGAGAACTTCAGATATATGGACATCCCTGCGCTGCTGAGCAACGGCGGGAACTTCGGCACAGACCGTCTCTACCTGCTCGAACAGATGAATATGCGCAACGACTACCAATGCTTCAGGCTCTGACGTTACGCCCTACACCTCGGCAACATTCTCAAACATCACTTTCGTAGGGCCTAAGCTCGATGCAGGTTTTCAGAACAACACCGACTATATCAACGGCGGCACGATGAACCCGAACAACGGTTCGGCTCTCGGCAAGCACCAGAGCGCAATGCACATCCGCAGAAACACACGCCTGAACTGCGTGAACTCGCTCGCAGTGGGCTATCCTATCGGCCTGATTCTCGACAACGAGAAGGGCAACACGCAGGGTGCTGCGTCGGCTGGCAGCCTCAAATTGCAGAACATCTGGTTTGCAGGAATGGACATCACAGGCTCCGATTATAATAAGGTGTACAAGGACGAGCTTTACAACTACGGCAGCAAGACTACCGATGCTTCCAAAAAGTCGTTCGCAAGCACGTTCTTCCTCGCACAGACTGGCAACAAGACCTTCGATTCGTGGTCTACGCTCGTGGCAAGCAACGGCTATACGCCGCTCACAGGCAGCCCATTGCTCACAGGCGCAGCTTGGAACGGCCTCGGCAACTGGTTCAGTCAGGTGGCTTATGTGGGTGCTTTCGGCGCAAACGACGCTTGGGCAAGCAACTGGACAGAGTTCGATCCCGTGAATGCGAATTATTAAAAGGGAACGAGGAAACGAGTGGACGAGTTCACAAGGCGACGAGTTTACGAGTGAACAAGCTGACAAGCAAGATAGTACATCTGTATCGTGAATGCAAAGGAGAGCAGGTCGGAAGACTTGCTCTCTTCTTTTATATTTTCCATTCTCGGAAATGATTCAACATTATGCCCCCTACATAGACAAGCATCCGCAGACTCTGTTAAAATTAGTTATAAGAGAAATTTTCTATTACCTGAAACCTCGATTCGGAAAGCAACAAAGACAAAAGGAAAGGACGATGAGAGGTTACAGAATGAAAGTTGCAGGCGAAGCATAGATGATAAAACAACAGGTTGAGAGAGGGTAAGATATGGAACAAGTTCGGACTTTTAGAAGAGAAACAGAAAAGCAGAAAGAAGATACTCAATGTAAAATAATTTTCTAAATATCACACAAACGCAGAGCAATGAAACAGAAAAAAATGAGGAAGAAATATACGCTGGGAAGACCGAAAAGCCGATGACACCCGGCAAGCGTGCGAAGAATGCGCAGCGACTGTACGAGAAACGGAAGGCAACTATGCGAAGAATGGAATGCGTTTGTGCGAAGAACGGAACGCCTATCCATCCTAAACGGAAGACAAACAGAGGATAATAAAAGAAAAGAAATGACGGAAAGAGGCACAAAACCGACCCATTCGTGCGAAGAATGAAGAGAGGTTTCCACAGCGAGAAAAAGGAAGGAAGGGCAAAGCATTAAGACAGAGGATTTTATGAAAACGATGAAAAAACGGAGTTTTTCTAACGGAGCATTCCATTGCACGGAAAGGAGAAATGTCTGCAGCCAATCTGTAAAATTAATTCACAGAAGAATCGGCATCCGTCAGCAAAATTATCAATGAGTGATAACGAACAAAGCGCGGCACAGGATATTGTCTGTGGGAAATCAAGAGAAAAGATAGCAATTTGTAAGCACTCCCTATCAGCACGGAAATGCCTGTAACAGGGCTATTCGGGCATAAGTTTGTAAAAGTTGGTTATTGTTTCTTTCTTAATGTGAATTTATGTTATATTTTTTATTTTCTTCGGCTTATCTTTGTTTTTAAGAAATTAAGATTGTAAGTTTGCATTGAATTGAAGAATACCTACAATACAAAAACATTACAAAAAATACATATTGCTATGGAAAAAAAGACAATCGTAACTGGTGTGATTGGTGCCGACGCACACGCCGTGGGCAACAAAATCATCGCTTTTGCACTTGAACAGCACAATTACAACGTAGTGAACCTCGGTGTGATGGTGGCACAGGAAGAATACATCGCTGCCGCCATCGAGACCAATGCCGACGCCATCCTCGTGTCGTCAATGTACGGACACGGCGAAATAGACTGTCAGGGCTTCCGCCAGAAGTGCGACGAGGCAGGCCTTCAGGGCATTCCAATCTTCGTGGGCGGCAACCTCGTGGTGGGAAAGCAGAACTTTGAGGACGTGGAGAAGCGTTTCCTCGATATGGGATTCACAAAGGTATATCCTCCCGGAACAGACATTGAAATCTCTATCAAGGACCTCGACAAAGTACTGGGAAAGGAAGACTAAAAGGAAATACCTGACAGTTTTCTCACATTGTCATATTTCCCATTTCCTATTTAACATTTCACATTATCCCATTTAACATTTCCCATTTAACGTTAGGAAAGGAATACTAAATGAAGTACCTTACAGTAGACTTTGGCAGCACGTACACCAAACTGACAGCCATCGACGCTGAACAGGGAGAAGTGCTTGGCACAGCGTCTGCTTTCACAACCATTGAGACGGATGTGATGGAGGGATTCCGCAACGGACTTGCAAAGCTCGAGGCGAAAATCGGCACGTTTGCCTACGACCGTATGCTCTGCTGCAGCAGCGCGGCAGGCGGCCTGAAGATGGTGGCACTGGGACTCGTTCCCGAACTCACGGCAAAGGCTGCCAAGATGGCTGCGTCGAGTGCCGGTGCAAAGGTGGTAAAGACCTATTCGTTCGAGATTTCAAAGGCCGAACAGGAGGAAATCTACAACATCAATCCCGACCTCGTGCTGCTCTGCGGCGGCACGGACGGCGGCAACAAGGACGTAATCCTCGCCAATGCAAGGAGACTCTGCCAGATAGACCGCAATTTCTCCATCATAGCGGCAGGCAACAAGACTGCCTCCGACGAACTGGAGGAGATTTTCAAGGATTGTGGAAAGAAGTGTGTAATCACGGAAAACGTGATGCCGCAGTTCAACATCATCAACATTGAGCCTGCAAAGAAGAACATCAAGGAGCTATTCATCAGCCGAATCATAGAGGCCAAGGGACTCACCAAGGTGCAGGAGATGAGCGGTTTCGACATCATTCCCACGCCACTTGCCGTGCTCACGGGCTGCGAACTCCTGAGCAAGGGACACGGCAGGGACGAGGGCATAGGCGACCTGATGGCAGTAGACCTCGGTGGTGCCACTACCGACATCTACTCTATGGCGAAAGGCGAACCCACCATTGCCGAAGTGGTAACGAAGGGACTGCCCGAACCATACAGCAAGCGCACGGTGGAGGGCGACCTCGGTATGCGTTACAGCCTCACGGCGATGGCGGACGAAATCAGTATGGAGCTTTTCTCCGACGAAATAGGCATCCCACAGGAGAAAATCGAGAAATGGATAGAAACCTGTGCGGCGGCTCCGGCAACGCTTCCGAGCAACGACGAGGAGGCACGCATCGAGGAAGGACTGGCACGCAACGCCGTGAAGGTGGCAGTAGAACGCCACTGCGGCTATTTCGAGCCAGCCTACACGCCTATGGGACAGGTGTTCACGCTCACCGGAAAAGACCTCTCTGAAGTGCCCTACGTGGTGGGAATCGGTGGTTCCATCATCAACAACGCCCATCCCGAACGCATCCTGAACGGTGCCGAGAAGAAGGCTTCGCGCGATCCGATGTTTGCAAAGCCGAAAGCTCCGAAGTATATGCTCGACAAGAAGTATATCTTCGCTTCTATGGGATTGCTCAGCAGCTTCGAGCCGAAGGTGGCTCTGGCAATTATGAAGAAGGAGATTACGGCCATCTAAGAGCCGCCCATTGTGCCGACGCTCCGAGAACAGCATATTGCAGGCAGTTGAGAAAGAAACGGTACGGGATTCCGTTCCACACATATTGATATAAATATATATTTAAGGGGAAATAGTAAATTTATATATAGATATAAATATATAAACGAAGGGAAATCCAACACGATGCACCGAAGGGTTCAAGAGGGTCTGCCGCCTGAGAACAGACCCGTGGCAGACCTCCTACGAACAAGAAAGAATTAAAGAAGAATTAAAGAATAAAATAACAAAAACCGGCCCTTGACGAAAACGCTCCTCCACAGGAGCGCAGCGGGGAAGCGTCAGCTTCCGGGGCTTTTCACATTTGCTATGGAAATAAAGAATCAAAAACTTTCAAACGACGAGTTCTTCAAGGAAAGAGCTGACGTATTGACCCACTGGGAAACCGGAAAGGGCGTGGACTTTGAAGAGGCAGTAGAGTATCAGAAGAGCATTGCGCCCGAAAAACGCTTCGGCGCAAAGTTGCAGAAAGCCGTTGAAAGCGGCGACACGCTCATCCAGCCCCGTGCCGGTGTGGCACTCTACGACGAGCACATCAAGCTGCTTCAGTTCCTTGAGGAGGAAGGCGGTGCCGACCTGCTGCCTTCAACCATCGACAGTTACACCCGTTTGAACCGTTATAACGAATGTCAGATTGGTATCGACAAGAGTTTCGAGACGGGACGTTCTATGCTCAATGGTTTTCCGGCTGTAAACTACGGTGTGGACATCTGCCGCAAGGTTACATCGGCTGTAAAGAGTCCGGTGCAGGTGCGCCACGGAACTCCTGATGCCCGTCTTCTCACAGAAATTACCATCGCGGGGGGCTTCACTTCCTACGAAGGCGGCGGTATCTCCTACAACATTCCTTACGCCAAGAACCATCCTATCGACAAGGTAATCCGCCACTGGCAGTACACCGACCGTCTCTGCGGTCTCTACGAAGAAGCGGGCGTGAGCATCAACCGTGAGCCGTTCGGTCCGCTTACAGGTACGCTCATTCCTCCCTGTATCTCAAACACGGTGGCCGTTATCGAGGCTGTTCTCGCCGCCACACAGGGCGTTAAGGACCTCACGGTGGGCTACGGTCAGTGCGGTAATCTCATTCAGGACGTTGCCGCTATCCGTTCCCTCGACATTATGACACGCAAGTATCTTGACAAGTTCGGCTACAAGGATGCACGCGTAACCACCGTGTTCCACCAGTGGATGGGTGGTTTTCCACAGGACGAGGCAAAGGCTTTCGGCGTTATCTCTTGGGGGGCTGCCGCAGGTGCGTTAGCAAAGGCTACGAAGGTTATCGTGAAGACTCCTCACGAAGCGATGGGTATCCCTACGAAGGAGGCCAACGCTGCCGGTCTGCGTGCCACTAAGCAGGTCATCAATATGCTGAAGGACCAGAACTTCCGCGAAATCCCTGCCGTTGTGGAGGAAAGCGAAATCATTATGCAGGAAATGGAGTGCATTCTCAACAAGGTTGAGGAACTGGGCAAGGGCGACTGGGCAATAGGTACTTGCGCTGCCATCGAAGCCGGCGTTATCGACATTCCGTTCGCTCCGAGCAAGTATAATGCAGGCAAGGTGCTCCCTGCACGCGACAATCAGGGTGCTATCCGTTTGCTCAATATGGGCAATATGCCGCTGTCCGACGACCTCGTAATCTTCCACCGCCAGAAACTCGAGGAGCGTGCCAAGGCAGAAGGCCGTCCGGTAAGTTTCCAGATGGTTATCGACGACGTTTACGCTATCGGTAAGGGTGCGCTCGTTGGCCGTCCGAAGGATAAATAAACCTCTCACAGCATCCCCCTCTCCCTCCGAGAGGGGTGTTGCAGATAATGCCCTGACAGGGAAAATGCAGGGCAGCATCGCAGTTCCAGAGACTGAAAACATAGAATTTACAAAAACAGTTTATTAACAAAAAGACTAACTGCGGCATCCGGAAACTTGCTTCCGTGCAGAAAAGAAATCGGAAGAACTGAGCCGTAGAGACGTTCAATAAAATACCTTGTATTATGAAAATTAAAAAAGTAGTATGCGCACCCGGTAAGACAGGTTTCTTCTTCGACGATCAGAAGGCTATCAAGGCCGGTGCAAAGAACGATGGTGCTTTCTATGAAGGAAAGCCAGTAACACCGGGCTTCACGGCAGTTCGTCAGGCAGGTGAGTCTATCAGCGTGATGTTTGTTCTTGAGAACGGTGCCATCGCACACGGCGATTGTGCGGCAGTACAGTATTCAGGCGCAGGCGGCCGCGACCCATTGTTCCTCGCTGCTGACTTTATTCCTGTCATCGAGAAGGAAATCGCTCCTCTCTATGAGGGCAAGGACATCACGACTTTCCGCGAAATGGCAGACCTCGTTGATAAGAAGGTGGATGCCGAAGGCAAGAAATACCACACGGCTATCCGTTACGGCGTTACTCAGGCTTGTCTCGATGCAGTTGCAAAGAGCCAGTCAAAGCTGATGGCAGAGGTTGTTGCCGAAGAATACGGCACGGAGATTTCAAAGAACATCATCCCTATCTTCTCACAGTCTGGCGACGACCGTTATATGAACGCCGACAAGATGATTATGAAGGGTGCCGACGTTTTGCCTCACGCACTCTTCAACCACGTTGAGACAAAGGTGGGTCTCAAGGGCGAGAAAATCAAGGAATACATCGAATGGCTCCGCAACCGTATCATCAAGCTCCGTCCGGTGGAAAGCTACAACCCGACTATCCACATCGACGTTTACGGTACGCTCGGCATCGTGTTCAACAACGATTTCGAGGCTATCGCTAAGTACGTGGGCGAACTTGCCGAACTTGCTAAGCCGTTCCACCTGCGTGTGGAAGGTCCTGTTGATATGGGCGAGCGCGAAGCTCAGATTGACGCCTTGGCAGCAATCCGTGCAGCGATGGACCGCGACGGCATCGACGCTGAAATCGTAGCCGACGAATGGTGCAACACATTGGAAGACATCATCGCTTTCACAGAGAAGAAGGCAGGCCACATGGCACAGATCAAGACTCCGGACCTCGGTGGTATCAACAACACTATCGAAGCCGTGCTCTACTGCAAGGAGAACAATATGGGTGCTTACCTCGGCGGTACCTGCAACGAGACAAACCGTTCGGCTGAAGTATGCGCCAACATCGCAATGGCCACAAAGCCTGTTCAGTATCTCGCTAAGCCGGGTATGGGCGTTGATGAGGGCTATATGATCGTGTTCAACGAAATGAGCCGCATCTTGGCTCTCACAAAGTAATTAGGATTTCAGGGGAATGCTGAACTGGCGCAAAGCCTCATCGTTCAGCATTCCTTCGTAAAACAAACGCAAGAAAAAGTTTCCTGATTCAACATTCAAAACTCAAATATGCTATGGAAGAAATAAGAATACTTTCCACTACTGCCATCCTCGGCTATGGTTTTCCGATGGAATCATTCGTAGAAGGAATGAAGCGCAATCCACACGTGATTGCAGTAGACGCCGGTTCGTCAGACCCGGGTCCCTATTATCTCGGTGCAGGCAAGTCGTTTACAGACCGTAACTCCGTAAAGCGCGACTTGGAGATTATGATTCCTGCCGGTATCGAAGCCAAAGTTCCTGTTATCGTCGGCACAGCCGGCGGCAGCGGCGCGCGTCCTCACGTAGAGTTCGTGCTCGATATCATCCGCGAAATTGCCAAGGAAAAGGCACTTTCGTTCAAGATGGCCGTTATCCAGTCTGAATTTGAGAAGGACTTCATCAAGGAAGAACTCCGCAACGGCAAGGTAAATCCACTCGCTCCGGCAAAGCCTATTCAGGAAAAGGACATCGACGATGCAGTACACATCGTGGCACAGATCGGCGAAGAACCATACATCAAGGCTTTGGAAGAAGGTGCAGACGTGATTATCGCAGGCCGCTCCTACGACCCTTCCGTGTTTGCAGCCCTCCCTATCAAGGAAGGTTTCCCGAAGGGATTGGCTATCCACTTGGGCAAGATTCTCGAGTGCGCTGCAATCTGCGCCCTCCCGGGCAGCGGCAGCGACTGTATGTTCGGCTATCTGCACAAGGACGACTTCGTTCTCGAACCATTGTCGCCGCTCCGTAAGTGCACGACCTTCTCTATCGCAGGTCATACGCTCTACGAAAAGACCAATCCATACATACTGCCCGGTCCCGGTGGTGCCATCAATCTGCACGAATGCAAGTTCGAGCAGGTAGACGACAACAAGGTGCGTGTATCAGGCAGTAAGTTCGTTCCGACAGACAAGTACTACGTTAAGCTCGAGGGCGTGCGCCGTGTAGGCTACCGTACAATGTCGCCGGCAGCCGTGAAGGACCCTATTATGATATCAAAGATTGACGATATCATCAAGAATGTCCGCGAGCGTGTGGAGAACAACTTCGAGAAATACGGCCTGAAGGACTTCTTCCTCGACTTCAAGATTTACGGAAAGCGTGGCGTTATGGCTATGTTCGAGGGTGCTGAAGAAGCACATTCAGACGAATTGCTCATCATCATCGAGGCTGTGGCAGACACACAGGAAACAGCCAACACCATTTGCAGCTTTGCCCGAAGCACTATGCTGCACTACGGCTACGAAGGCCGCTACTCTACATCAGGCAACCTCGCATTCCCATTCTCCCCGTCGGACTGCAAGATGGGCGAAGTTTTCGAGTTCAACATCTACCACCTGCTGGAGGTAGACGACCCGACAAGTCTCTTCCCGATAGAGTACGTAAACTTCGAGAGAGGCGAAGCAAAGTAATCAACCCTATTAAATGAAATTACGATTATGGCAAAATATAATTTGGTAGACGTGGCTTCAGTAATTCGCAGCAAGAATTCAGGACCCTACGAACTCACATTCGACGTCATTTTCAAGGACTTCGATATGTACTATAAGGTGAAGGATGCAAAGATATTCAACGAAAAGATGTTCTGCGCACTCTATCACATCAAGGAAGAAGACATCATCAACATTGTACACTTCGACCCTGCAAAGGCCATCAAGATTACAATCGTCCGTCCTATTCCTTCAGGCTCGCTGGGCGAAACCGACGTTTACGGTGCACAGCAGCACGTTCCGCTGATGAAGAGTTCATTTGAATTGTAAATATAGTTGATAATGATAACGAGTGCCGCGGCAGCGACTGCGGCAACTCGTTATTTTCGTTGAAAAGAACACCATCACACTCAAACACCCTGCACTATGCTGAACCCTGCACAAGAATATCACATCGCGACTCAATACTTTGCTCCCCGCGGCAAAGAGCGTCTCATTTTCCTCGGAAACCATATCTCACAACGGCATCTTTCCTATCACGACCACCTCATCGGCATTATCGGCGATGCGGGATCGGGCAAATCATCGCTCATCAAGGGTATGTTCCCAGGACTGGAACTCGCCAACGACGACGACATCATCAATCCGCGCAAGATTATGCAGGCGAGGGATATGATTGCTATGGGCGAAATAAAGGAGACGTCGTCCTTCCATCTCGACATCCGTTTCCTTTCAGGATTCCTCCAGATGTGGGAGATTGCCGAGTTCGTCAGGACACTCATAGAGCATAAGAAGCGCGTGGTGGTGGAACACTTCAACCTCCTGCACCAAGCACTCGGGCGCAATGCCGACCTCATCGTGGGCATCGGCGAGGAAATCATCGTAACGCGTCCGACTATGTTCGGTCCCATTCCCGAAAGCATCTACGACATCGTTCATCAATCATTGAAGTACCGTCGTATGGCGCACACGGCAGAAGAAATCACACGCTATCTGTTGGAGGATAACTACGGGATCGATCCGAGCTCGTATTACTTCTCCGACATCAGAAACGGCTTCGTGATGAAGTTCAGCCACAAGGTGGAAATAGACCTCGAGGTCTTCGAGACCTGCATCAAGGAAGTGATTGCAAAGTCGCTGCCGGTAGCTTATTACGATGAGGAACACATCAAGATTGGCGACCGGATTGTGGATTGCGACGGCCCCCGCCTGCAGGTGAACAACACTTCTGAAATCCAGAATTTCGGACTCGTAAAGGAACTCATCTACGACGACCATACGAAGACCCACTGTCTTATCGGAATCGTAGACAACAACTGCACGGATATCCCAAACAGAAACACTCACTATTTCTTAGCAAGGAATATTTAAGAGACGAGGGAACGAGTTTACGAGGAAACAAGGAGACAAGTTTACAAGAGAACAAGGGGACAAGCAGATTACAACTGGAAACCTCCTTGTTCGCTCGTCCACCCGTTTACTTGTCCACTCATTAACTCGTCCACTTGTCCACTCGTAACCTCGTCCACTCCAAAACACAAACAACACTTATGAGAGAAATACAAGCAAGCAAGATAACAGAGTTGGTAGAAAAACTCTGCATAGAAGCGTGCTACGTGCTGTCCGACGACATCTATTCAGCACTCAACACACGCCGGAAAACAGAAAAGTCGCCATTGGCAAAGGAAATCATCGGCACCATCGTGCAGAACGCAGACATTGCCCGCAACGAACATTGCCCAATGTGTCAGGACACAGGTATGACCGTTGTTTTCATCCGGTGGGGACAGGACGTACACATCACGGGCGGATTCATCGAAGACGCCGTTAATCAAGGCGTTCGCCAAGGTTACAGCAAGGGCTATCTGCGCAAATCGGTAGTGAAAGACCCACTCGACCGTGTGAACACAACCGACAACACACCTGCCATCATCCACTACGAAATGGTACCGGGCGACGAATTTCATATCACCGTTTCGCCCAAAGGCTTCGGCTCTGAAAACAAGAGCGGCCTCAAGATGCTCACACCGAGTGCCGGCATCCCGGGCATAAAGAAATTCGTCATCGACACCATCTTCCACGCAGGCGGCAATCCCTGTCCTCCAATCATCGTCGGCATCGGCATCGGCGGCACGATGGAGCGAGCTGCCTACCTCAGCAAGAAAGCCCTCCTCCGCCCTGTCGGCAGCGTGAGCGACAACCCACAGGTGGCTCAGCTGGAGAAAGAACTCTTCGAGGAAATCAACAAGCTCGGCATCGGTCCTTGTGGATTCGGTGGCAGCACCACGGCACTCGCCGTAAACATTCTCGTAAACGCCACCCACATTGCCGGTCTTCCTGTATCGGTAAACATTGGCTGCCACGCTACGAGACACTCCGAAGGCGAACTCTAACCTCCTTTCCCGCATCTTCTCCAAAAGAAGCAGTTGCCAATCAGCAGCCGTCGCGGGAAATTCTCATCTTTCGTATCACACATTTAACACAACTACCTCCACCGTGCAGACGCAAGCTGAAGAACAAGGTGAAGTCTGTGCCCTCTCTCCAAAGAGGATAAAGGGAGGCAAAGCTACATCTTATATATATGGAAACAAAACGCATCTTATCCGCCCCGTTCACAGACGAAAAGATAAAATCGCTCAAAGCCGGCGATATGGTCTACATCTCGGGCACAATATACACAGCGCGCGACGCAGCCCACAAGCGTCTGTGCGAAATGATAGACGCAGGCGAGCCAATGCCTTTCGATTTTGAAGGACAAGTTGTCTACTATGCAGGCCCCTGCCCTGCCAAGCCCGGTCAGCCAATCGGTTCGGTAGGCCCCACCACCGGCGGCCGAATGGACGCCTATTCCCCGACGCTCATCAGTCTCGGACTTCGTTGTATGATTGGCAAAGGCTCTCGTTCTGAAGAAGTTATCGATGCTCTGAAGCAACACACCGGCGTCTACTTCGCAGCCATCGGAGGTGCCGCGGCACTGATGGCGAAAGCCGTGAAGGAAGCTGAAGTTATCGCCTTCGACGACCTCGGCACTGAAGCCATCCGCAAGCTCCGCGTGGAAGAACTTCCCGTAATCGTTGCCATAGACTCAGAAGGCAATGATATGTACAAAATCGGAGTTGAGAAGTTCAGACAGGAATAAAAACTCTGGTTTAGATAGAAAATCGGGTACAAACAGGAAAACTCAGGCAGGAATAGAAGTTAGGGCAAGAATAGAAATTAAGTTCAAACAGAAATTATTCTATTCCTCCCCCACTCCGTTTCAAAGCCTGAAACCATCGGAAACAACACTTTCCATAAAACAAAACACAGCCTGTTGGTGGAGTTTAGTCAGCAAATACCTAACTCTGCCAACAGGCTTTTTGTTTATATTCAGAATGAAGAAGATATGCTTTATTCTAAATTCCTCAAACCCTCGCTATTTATATTAGGAATGAAATAATTCAAAACATCATTCTCCTGTCATTTATGTTCATTGCAATAAGCAACAGTATGCCAACAGTAAGTAAGCCGAAGTTGAACATCTTTGCACTCCAGAATTTCGACTTCAGTGCCGGAGTATCAATATGTCTGGCATATTCGTAAAAGATTTCTCTCTGTCTCTCATTCCGAAAGAACACGATATATTCAAGAGCTATCATAATATATGCCCAGACAACAGGTTTATCAATATGATGTTGGAATCAAAAATCAGACACACGAAATAATCTATTCGCAATAGCAAGAAGAAAGATAAAAGACAATGCAAGGCATAGAACGTCTCATCTTAGACAAAGAAGTGGGGATTTCCTGTAAACAAATATTTTCCTAAAAAACTACTCACTTACTATTTTAAAAAATATTCGTCTCAAATGTGTTTTACAATCTTCGGATAAATGCGTTCTATTCTTCGCACAAACGCAGCATAATCTTCGCAAAAATAGCCTCCATTTTTCGCAAGAATGAAAAACAGAGGAAATAATGTTGATTAGCAACAACTTACCAAATTGAACAAGGAACAAGAGATTAGAAGCGTCATTGAACTGTAACTGGGAAGGAAAATAAATCAACCGATAATTTAGTTATCTTCTAAACTCAAATAACACTCGAATTAAGGACAAATATACTAAATAAACAAGCGATGAATTTATAACTTTGATATATCAACAAATCATAAACAAAACATAGATAGATGATTTGACAAAAATCATCATCAAAGATAAAGCACAGAAAGATTTAATATAAATAAAAACACGTTAAACATTGTAAAAACGGGGGGGGTGTTAAAAAATAATCTATCTTTGCATCGCAAAAAAAACAGTAGAGTAATAAAATTAAAGATATTGGTAAGACATTGAAAAAAAACAGAGAGTAATAAAATTAAAGATATTGGTAAGACATTGAAGTGTAATTTACAATAATCTTCCAATATACTTAGCCATTTTTCTAAAGTTAATTAATTATTTTGATGAAAATGTACATAAAAGAAAAAACATATGTTTTACTCGCATTCCTATCAGTTTTATGTATGGCAGGATATGCAGCTCCGCAAAGTGCAATTATCGGTGGTATTACTTATAGTGGAGATGATGCTCAGCTTTCAAACGGAGCTTCAGTTACGAAAATTGACCAGTCGGTTTCTGGCGCAGTTGTCATACCCAAAACAGTAGAGTTAGGTGGTAAAACGTTTGAGGTAAAATCCTTAAATGGTTTTATCTTCAGAGGAAGTAACATAACTTCACTTACATTGCCAGTAAGTATCAGGAACATACCTGCCTCTTCATTAGGAGTATCGGACAAATTGGAGGAAATAAAGTTCGACGGCGACAATCCTAATTTTACAGTAGAAGATGGAATACTTTACAATAAGAATAAGACCACACTCATTTATTACCCTGCGGCTAAAAACGTGGATGGTTATACACTACCATCGACTGTAACCACACTTGGTGGAAGCGCTTTCTCGCGCAATAAATCGATGACTTCATTTAAAATTCCTGTAACCATAACAAATATTGAAAACGGTGGCGGCGATGCTGGTATAGGTGTTTATGGACCGTTTTATGCTTGCGAGAATCTTAAAACTGTAACTTTTGCTGCAGGCAGTACCATTAAGCGAATAAGTAATTTTTGTTTTTCCAAATGTTATTCGCTCGAAACTGTTAATTTCCCCGAAACCATTACAGAGGTAGCCTACTACGGAATGAATGATTGTACAAAGTTTCGTGGTCCTTTACCCAAGTATCTTGAAAAGATAGGACGATGTGGCTTCCAAGACTGCGATGCACTCACAGAAATTGTTTTTCCAGTAACAATGAAAGAGTTGGGCAGCGAGGCATTTAATGTTTGCGACAACATTACCAAGGTGGTCATTCCCGATGAATGCCCTCTTAGGGAGATTTCTTTCCATTGCTTTGCTTATAATTATAAGCTCAAAGACTTGCAGATATCAGATAATATTACCATCATTCATAGTGGTGCTTTTACAAGTTGCAATTCCTTAACAGAAGTCAAAATGCCTGAACATCTGAAGGAAATTCGTGAAAGTGCTTTTGAATATTGTCGAGGACTGAAAAAAGTAGATTTCAAAAATGAACTTGAACTCATAGGACACGATGCTTTCGCCTGGTCTTCTGTTTTAGAGGACTATACTTTCCCAGTATCACTCAAAACAATAGGTGTTGGTGCGTTTATGCGCACAAATGCTACTGCTGTTAATATTCCTGCCAATGTAACTTCTATTGGTGGTGCTGCATTTGCCCGAAACCAAAAACTCACAGCCTTTACGGTGGATGAAGCCAATACTGCCTACAAAGTTATAGAGGGAATCCTTTTTACCAAAGATGCCAAAACCCTTATGGCTTATCCGGCTGCCTCCACACGAAATGTGAGTTATACAATTCCGGCTCGTGTGGAGACCATACACGAGGGAGCATTTTCAGATGCAACCCTCACTCACATCACGTTGCCGTCTTCGCTGAAAACCATATATAATGGTGCTTTTGCATACAATGGTAATCTTACCGAACTCACGATTCCTGCTTCGGTAACAGAAATAGCTCGTGTATCTCAAAAAAACTATGGAATGTATTCCGAGAATATCATTTTGGGAACAAATATTAGAAGTATCTATCTGCTTAACCCAACTACACCACCAGTTATTGTAAATCCCAATTACCAATATCCAAAACCTGATTATTCTGGTGTGGAAAAAATGAAAATCTATGTGAAGAAAGCAGCTTATGAAAGCGGAATATATCAAGCTGCCGATGGATGGAACAAGTATCAAAACTATGCCTATAAGATACCGG
The DNA here is from genome assembly GCF_000688375.1 of Prevotella sp. HUN102. Taxonomy (NCBI): domain Bacteria; kingdom Pseudomonadati; phylum Bacteroidota; class Bacteroidia; order Bacteroidales; family Prevotellaceae; genus Prevotella; species Prevotella sp. HUN102. The sequence goes on from NZ_JIAF01000003.1 coordinate 152,748, forward strand.
CCAAGATGAACGAGAACGGAGTATCTACATTAGGCAGAGACTTTGATGTGGACTTGTCAGAAGCGGAAGTAACAGCATACCTTGCCGAGTCGGCATCAACTGCCGGAAACAATGTATATGTTACTATGCGCGAAGTATCTGTGGGAGGAAAAACTCCGGGAAAGTACATTCCCTCACGTACAGGTGAATACGAGCACAATGGCATAGCTTATGAAACATACACAGGTGCATTGCTCAAAGGTACGGCAGGCAGCACATTTACCTATACCATCGGCGAAAGCGACGACGCCAAAGTAGAGACTTCGGCTAAGAATTATCTCTTGGCTGTAACTGATGCAACAGTAATCGCCCCATCAAAGAATGTGGGAGGCGAAGAATATACCAATCTTCTGCTCAAAGATGGTAAATTCCGCTATGCCATAAGCACCGGCACTGTGCCTTACAATCGCAGCTACCTGTCTATGCCTACAAGCATAATAGGTTCCTACAATGCAGCAGCCCCTGCCAAGCAATTCATATTCCAATTTGAGAATACAAGTGCCACAACGGGTATTGATGGCGTTCCTGCTACGGAGAATAAGGCGACTCAAGGTACTGAAACTGATAATAACCGGCCTTGGTACAACATTAAGGGCGAGCAAGTAAATCATCCACAGCGTGGAATTTATATCCAACGTGGAAAGAAAATAATCATAAAATAGAAAAGGATATGAAAAAGATATATAATAGTCCACAATCCAGCATCGTAAAGATAGGCACGACAGGAGAGGTTATGGATTTTAACATACCAGTGAGTGGAGGAACTACTCCAGAAGAAACAGATAGCAAGGAATACCATCCTTCTGAAGATGTATGGGATGAAGAGTTCTATTCTGATTCTTTACAACAAGAAGATTGAATATGATTTAACGTGGGTTTTACGAACCTAAAATAGAAAAAGCTGTGCATTAATGTTTTTTGTACATTAATACACAGCTTTTTTTGAAACATACAATACTAAAATGGCACCTAATAAGTGTATGATAAAGTTGTCAAAGACTTAGCTCTGAATGCTCTACTTTCGCAAATGCACTTAAGCCCGCCAATAACGGCTTCAATAGCATAAATCAACCATTACCTCTAATAATCATAGAATTTACAGTTGATTAAATTCGTTGAACTAACATTTACCTTCCAATCCGAGGTCAGCTGAACAGCCAACGCCTCTCTACTCCCTCAGCTGCGACGGATTCACGCCAAGATGTATCTGCATATAGCGCGTGAAGTAGGCCACGGACGAGAAATTGAAGAGGTCGGAAATCTCGCTCATCGGCATTTTTGTGGTGCGCAGCGTGCGCTGAAGGTCGGCAACGGTAAAGTGCGTTATCCAGTAGTTGGCACTGTGCCCGCTCACCCTCTTCACCACTTCCGAAAGATGCTTTGCCGTAACGAAGAGCTTGTCGGCATAGAAAGGAATGTTGCGGTGCGCACGGTATTCGCCCGCCTCGAGCATTGCGAAAAATTCCGTAACGAGCGAAGACGACTGCATAGAGATGTCCCTGTGCCCATAAACACGGCTCGAGAAGTCGAAACAGTCGAGGAAGAACTGCCAGCAAACGGCCATCATCATCTCGAACCGGAATTTGTTGTCGGTTCGGCTCAACTGATAGAATATGTTTTCATAGTCCCTGTTCCACCGTTCACGCTCAATTTCGTTAAGTTCCAGCACCGGATCGGCATTCAGAAGCAGAATGTGGCGGATGGTGTAACTGGACCTCTGTGCGGCAAGTTCGAGGAATTTGGGCGAGAAAAACAAGCCTTCCACCCTGAAGTCCCCGCTTGGACACACCTGCTTGAGAAGACGGGTTTTGCTCGTAATGACAAGGCTTCCCGGTTTAAGCTCCTTCTGCTCGCCATTGAAACTAAACGAACACGAACCCTCGACACACAATGCGTGCAAAACCATATCGGCAGTCCTCGAATCATCGAGCAGACTCAGGTCGTCTACTCTGATAATCCATTCATCTTTGTACTCAATCATAATCCCAAAGCGTGTTTTATCATTTTATTGTCGGTGCAAAGATACGAATTATCCGTAAGAATAACAAAGTAATACGCAAAATTTCAATGTCCGGTTTGGTTTAGCCCAACAGAGAATTATCGGGTTATGCCGATTGTTATTTTTGTCCTTGCGAGGGCAGTTTGCGCCGGATTTCGTGGAAACTCTCTGCTACGGAAATCCGTCAGACTTTCTTTTGGAAAGCCACTCGTGGGTCTCCATTCGCAAGATAGATAATGCCGCAGCGCGTGAAGCCGTATTTCGTCAGCAGTATCTGCATCGTCCGGTTGTCCTCGTGGGTGTCAATTCGGACAGTATCGGTCTGCCGGAAAGCATATTCCAGCACTCTGCGCATCACGCCACGAACGTTTTCGCCCGAAGCAATGCGATGAATCACGCAATAGGGATTATTGTTCAGCCACGCACCTTCGTAAATCGCCGCATAGGTAGGGTCGGGTCCCTGCATAAGCACAAAGGTGGCAACAGGCTTTCCGTCCTCTTCCACCACGTAGCTATTGCCCAGACGAATATCCTCCTCTATCGTTTCGCGCGAAGGATAGCCGTTTACCCATTGGCTCACATTGCCTTCCGCCACCATCTTTTTCCTTCCTTCATCTATCAGACGAAGCACAATATCAATCTCTTCTTTCCGTGTTTTGCGAATCATATCTAATATTTTTTCAGGCGACGAGCTTACAGGAGGACAGGAGGACGAGAAAACTTGCTTTGCCTACTGCCATTCCCGGATCACTTTCCTTCATCCCTTTATATTAATAAGGTAATATACCTGTACGCTCGTAAACTTGTCCTCTCATCCACTTGCTCACTTGTTTCCTCGTCTCTCCTCTACTCATACACTCCAATCATCTTTACAAGCTCCTCAAAATTCTCTCTGTCCTTCGCCCGAGCCTTCAGTTTGGAGCGATAAGTATAGATGGTAGTGATGCTCGAGCGAAGAATGGAGGAAATTTTAGAATTATCCTGAATGCCCAAGCGAATAAGGGCAAGGATTCTAAGTTCGGTGGTCAATCGCTCACCCTGTTTCGGTATTATCTTCCCATCTGAAACAAGAAGTTCGTTCACGTCGCTTACGAAGTTCGGATAGATGTTCAGGAACGCTCCGTCGAAGTTTTCATAGAAGATTTTTGTGCATTCGGCTATGAAGGCATTCGATTTCAGCTCCGAATAGAGTTCATCCATCTTCTTTTCACGTGCCAGCCGGTTCTGGAACTTGTGCTGAACGTCCGCCCTGTCGATGATGGTTGAAGAGAGTTCGAGGAAACGGCTGATGTACTCGTCCTTCAGCTTGTTGCCCTCGCGCATCTGTCCGTTCGCCTGCTGGAGGTCTTCCACGGCATCGTTCAGCTTCTGGCTCATCTTATACACCTGCTTGTTCATGTCCCTGTAACGCCTTAACAACTTGCCGATTATGACAACTCCCACTATCAGCAGCAAGGCAATGACGGTCAAGACAGCCATCTGTATTCGGATATGCCGGCTCTGCGCCTCCTTGTTGGCGGCGTAAACCTTCTGGATCTCGGGTATCAGCTCCGACGCCTGACTGTTTCTAAGGCGCGTGCCATAGAAATTTGCCTCGTCGATGGAGATATTCAGATACCTGTAAGCACGCTCCACGTCGCCTTCCTCAAAGAGCAGCGAAGCCAGTTTGCGCAACGCCTGCGTCTCCTTCGTGGCAGACTCTATATCTGCCATTGCGCTCATTATCAGATACTTTTTGCAATTTTCCCTGTCGCCTATCTGCTCGTAGTACGACGCTATATTGCTGGCAATCATAGCATATTCGTGCTCGTTCGTCTCCCACTCCGAGAGATAAGGCTCAAAAAAGTTCAATGCCTCCCGATTCTTGTTGGCACTGCTCATCACGGCCGCCTGCGTGGACTTGTAGAGATAGGAATCGGGCGATGCTATTTTCAGAATCTTCTTCTTGTATTCCAATGCCTCGGCACTGTATCGCTCGTGGATGACCGTGTGGCTTGAAAACTCCGACATCAGCGTTAGCTGCAAGTTCCAAGCCTCGTAGTAGCTCACGAGCAAATCTCTATCCAGTTCCTCCTCCTTTATATGCTCCAGAATCTCCTTCGCCTCGGTGAAAAGCCCGGCCAGACTGTGTATGTGCGCCTTCTTTATCAATGCCTCGTTCCTGCAATCCCTGTCGTTCGTCCGCTCGGCATACCGAAGCAACCTATCCGAATACACAAGGGCAGAATCGAACTTAAAGGAGGCATACTCCGTATAAAGACGGCTGCAGATTTCATAGCACTGCCTGCCGGTAAGCCCAGGGGTAAGCAGTTGCTGCCGGATGGTCTTTATGTAGTTGATGCGCTCGGTGGTAATCTTGTCGCTCTGCTCTATGAGCGCATCAAGTTTATCGTACTCTCCATCGGCGTAGGCCGACGTTCCGAGCATAAAGCACAATATAATAAGGAGTATTCTGTGCATAGCGATGTTCATATTTATAGTCAGTATTTTCTCTGAACAGAGAATCAGAGCAAAATTACAGAAAAAAATCGAGGGAAGCAAGGTATAAAAGAAAAAGCACACTCAGACTCACGTCTAAGTGTACTTTGAGTTTAGCTTACTGTTGATTGAGAAAATGTTAACCTAATTTATCCGAAATTATCATTACTCAAACTTACCACGCTTGGTAAAATGTGTTCGGCATAATTATCTAATTATTACTTATTCTATCTACTAAAAAGTATAACTGCATATAGTAACTTAATTACGATGCAAAGGTATGAAAAAGAATCCATACCACCTAATCAATCTAAATTAAATCTAAATATATTCTAAGCGTATAAAATTAATAAACATCTGTTTTTCAATTAGTTAATTAAAAAATAAAAATGGATAATAACGGATAATATCTAAATATAAATAAACTGATAAGTGTATTTCAGCTATTCATTATTCCACAAATTCAGGCAAATTTTCCCGATATTCGGAGGCAGATACGCTATGAAAAAGCTGTTCTTCGCCCAACTTTCCCATCTTACTGCCGCTGCCCTGCCACCATACAGCATTGAGGCAGATTTCACGTCAAATTCATACACATTTCAAGTATCCGAAGATTACATTCCAGTCTTCGCAAAAACACACACCAAATGTGCGAAGAATGGAACGCAATCTTCGCACATCTGAAAGCAAGAAAATACCATCTGATTATCAGCAACTTACAAATATAAAAAGAAATAAGTAAAGGAATGTGCAAGTTGAGTGGTTTTTAAAAGAATATTTTGTATTTTTGCAGCCACGTTGAAAAAGAGGGGACGAGGGAACGAGGAGCCAAGTTCACGAAGGGACGAGAGGACAAGTTTACAAGGAGACAAGTTTACAAGGGAACGAGTTTACGAGAGGACGAGGAGACAAGGAAGATACATTAAATAAAACAAGAATAACAACAAAAATAACAAAAACAACATAAGGAAAAACTAAATGAACAGATTAAAAATCACGCTGATTGCTGCCCTGTCGCTAATGGCAGCATCGATCACGGCACAGGAATACCACGGGGAGATGGAGAGAATCTATCCCAATCAACCCACGACGGAGAAGAAGCCGACCACAACGGCTGCACTCAAGACAAATAAACAGAACCAGATACCTATCGGGGAAAATCCTTCCACGCTCCTACCCTACCTTCAACAGTTGGGTACGGAACTGCTGAAGGGGAAGACCGGCAGCATCGTTACCGAAGATCCTGCAACGGGCGAAATCCTCTGCCTCGTAACCAATTCTCCTTCAGGGCCTGACGACAATCTCGCCATCGCTACGGCCTATGCGCCCGGCTCTACATTCAAGGTGGCACAGGCTCTCACGCTCCTTTCAGAAGGCATCGTAACCACCAAGTCGAAGATTGGCTGTTTGGGAGCATACAATGACGGAACGCTGAAAGTGGGTTGCCACAAGCACGGTTCGCCCCTCCAAATTCCCAATGCGCTCGCCTTCTCGTGCAACACGTGGTTTCTGAAAGCCTTCACGCTGATGATTTCCAACACCAAGAAATACGGCAGCAAGGAAAACGCCATCGACGTTTGGCGCGACTATATGGTAAGTATGGGGCTGGGCGGACCGACAGGCATCGACCTCCCGGGCGAAAAAGGTGGTCTTGTGGCCAATTCTTCCTACCTAAGCCGCAGATACCCATCGGGTTGGACGCCGAGAACCATCATCTGGGCAGGTATGGGACAGGGCGACATCACGGCCACACCGCTCCAACTCTGCAATCTTGCTGCAACGGTTGCCAACCGTGGTTGGTACTATCCTCCCCACATTCATCGCGGCACAGCCGAACAGCCGCTCCAGCCAAGATACACCACACGAAAGGAAACGAAGGTTGCACCGGCTGCATATTCGTCCGTGGTAAACGGAATGAGGGCGGCAGTTCAGTGCGGAACGGCAGCCGGAATCAACACGCCTGCCTATTCGATATGCGGCAAGACGGGAACGGTTGAGAATAGAGGTAAAGACCATTCGGTTTTTATAGGCTTCGCACCGATGTACAGCCCAAAGATAGCAATTTCCGTTTTTATTGAAAATGGCGGCTTCGGAGCCGACGTAGCTGCCCCGATTGCTGCCAAAATCATCAAAGCATATATGGGCAGACAGGCTGTGAAGTAGTTCGGGAGAATCCCGAACTTAAGGGGACAAGGGAACAAGGGGACGAGTTTACAAGGAAGTAAGTTTATAAGAGGACAAGGAGATGAGGAGACAAGGGAACAAGAAAACCACAAGATAATTAAAGAACTATCAGAAGAATCCTGATATTTCCGAATCCACATTTATTCCGAGTTCGGGCAGGGAATAAAGGAAGAAGAACAGTTACAGGCATACGCTTAAATTTAAAAGATGATTAAAAACTTACATTATAAGATGTAAATATAAATTTATATTATTATCTTTGCAGCTGATTATCTTGAAATAACAAACTCCGCCGAAACACAGGACGGACAAAAAATAGTTCTATAAATGAAAAAGTTTAGAATAGTAGACAATACGCTCGGATGGCTCGCCTTTCTGATTGCAGCCGTGGTATATTGCTCTACCATCGAACCGACAGCCAGTTTCTGGGACTGTCCTGAATTCATTACCACAGGCTACCGACTCGAAGTTGGCCATCCTCCCGGGGCACCTTTCTTTGCCCTGACTGCAAACATCTTCACACAGTTCGTGAGCGACCCTACACAGGTGGCACGAATGGTGAACACGATGAGTGCCTTGCTCTCGGCAACGTGTATTATGTTCCTCTTCTGGACCATTTCCCACCTCACGCGCAAGCTCATCGTCCGCGACGGCGAGGAGATTTCTCTCGGCAAGCTCATCGCCATCGAGGGTTCGGCACTCGTGGGTGCGCTCATCTACACGTTCAGCGACACGTTCTGGTATTCAGCCGTTGAAGGCGAGGTCTATGCTTATTCATCTGCATTCACGGCCGTTGTATTCTGGCTGATTCTCAAGTGGGAAGACAATGCCGACAAGCCGCACGCCGACCGTTGGCTCGTTCTCATTGCCTATATGACAGGTCTTTCAATCGGTGTCCACCTTCTGAACCTGCTCTGCATCCCTGCAATCGTATTGGTCTACTATTACAAGCGTGTGCCCGAGGCAAATCTCAAGGGTTCGCTCTTGGCACTTGGCGTATCCGGCATGCTCGTTGCAGCCGTGCTCTATGGCGTTGTACCGGGCATCATCACCGTCGGCGGTTGGTTTGAACTTTTCTTTACCAACACGCTCGGAATGTCTTTCAACACGGGTACAATCGTCTATCTCTTCCTGCTCATCGGTTCATTCGTCTGGGCTATCAGCGAAACCTACAAGAGCAACAACATCAAGCGCGAGAATCTTGCTTTCATCATAGCGTTTGCCCTCATCGGTATTCCGTTCTACGGCTACGGCTGGAGCGCATTCATCATTGGTGTCATCATTCTCTTCGCCCTCTTCCGTGTACTCCTCCTCAAGAAGAAAGCAGGCAAGAAAGAGCCGAGCGCATACTACGTAACATCACGTATGAAGAATACGGCGTTGCTCTGTATGTTTATGATGATTATCGGTTATTCCACCTACGCAATGATCGTAATCCGTTCTACAGCCAACCCGCCGATGGACCAGAACTCTCCGGAAGACATCTTCACACTGGGCAGCTATCTCAGCCGTGAGCAGTATGGCGACCGTCCTTTGTTCAGCGGTCAGGCATACACAAGCAATGTGGTTGATTACGTGGAAGACGGAAAGCCGGTCTATCAGCGCAAGGAGAAAGCCTCAGCAGCTGAGAAGGACTCTTATTTCATCGTGCGCCGCAAGGGCAGAGCCGTCTACGATCACACGATGCTCTTCCCACGTATGTACGACAAGGGACACGCTCAGCAATACGAAATGGTAATGGGCGGCGTGGAAGGCCGCGATGCTGACGGTGTTAAGATGCCTACACAGTGGGAGAACCTCCGGTTCTTCCTCGGCTATCAGTGCAACCATATGTACTGGCGATACTTTATGTGGAACTTCGCAGGCCGTCAGAACGACATTCAGAGCGATGAAACCATTGAGCACGGAAACTGGATTACAGGTATCGGCTTCATAGATAATATAATGTATGGCGACCAGTCTCTGCTGCCCGACGAGCTGAAGGAAAACAAGGGACACAACGTCTACTACTGTCTGCCGCTCCTGCTCGGACTCATCGGACTCTTCTGGCAGGCTTGGCGCGGAAAACGCGGCATCCAGCAGTTTTGGGTGGTGTTCTTCCTCTTCTTTATGACAGGCTTGGCGATTGTGATTTACCTGAATCAGACACCGGGTCAGCCACGTGAGCGCGACTATGCCTATGCAGGGTCGTTCTATGCCTTCGCCATCTGGTGTGGTCTGGGTATCGCAGCTATCTACGACTGGCTCAAGAAATTCAAGGTTTCGGGCACGGTCGCAGCGGCTATCGCATCGGTTGCAGGTCTCATAGTGCCTCTGCAAATGGCTTCCCAGAACTGGGACGACCACGACCGTTCGGGCAGATACACGGCACGCGACTTCGGACAGAACTATCTCAACTCCCTACAGACGGAAGGAAATCCTATCGTATTTACCAACGGCGACAACGATACCTTCCCACTCTGGTACAGTCAGGATGTTGAAGGCGTGCGCACGGATGCACGTGTCTGCAACCTTTCCTACTTGCAGACCGACTGGTATATCGACCAGATGCTCCGCCCTGCCTACGATTCTCCAAGTGTTCCTATCAGTTGGCCGCGTCTGGATTACGTAGAAGGCACAAACGATTTCGTACATATCAGGCCTGATATGAAACAGGACGTGCTCGCACTCTATGCACAGGATCCGGAGAGCGCACGCCAGACCTTCGGCGACGATCCGTTCGAGCTGAAGAATGTACTCAAATACTTCGTCCGTGCAAGCGATCCCCGCAACCGTGTCATCCCGACGGATACCGTTTACGTAACGATCGACAAGGATGCCGTCCGCAAGAGTGGAATGATGCAGCCGGGCGACAGTATCCCCGACCGTATGGCAATTGCGCTCGGTGGCCGCAATGCGCTGTCAAAGTCGGACCTTATGATGCTCGAAATGATAGCAAACACGAACTGGACCCGTCCGTTGTACGTGGCTGTAACCGTTGGCAGAGAGAACTTTATGAACCTCGGCGACAACTTCATTCAGGAAGGTCTTGTGAACCGTATCACGCCATTCTACACCAAGGACGGCAAGAATTACGACACGGAGAAGACCTACGACGTGATGATGAACAAGTTCAAGTGGGGCGGTGTGTCCACCAAGGGCATCTATCTCGACGAAACCGTGATGAAGATGTGTTACAGACACCGCATAGAAATGGTTATGCTCGCCCAGCACCTGCTTGCAGAGGGCAAGAAAGACAAGGCTCTCAAAGTGTTGGCAAAGGTGGAAAAGGAAATCCCCGACTACAACGTTCCGGTTACCATTTACAGCGGTTCGGGCGAAATGGCACGGGCTTACGCAGCACTCGGGCAGCAGAAGAAGGCCGATGCCATCTTCAACAAGTTGTGGAAAACGGCGCAGCAGTACATCGCTTTCTACGATTCATTCCAAGGCGAACGCTACAACAGAGTGTCTGAATCGGCTGAAAGCAAGTTGCAGGAAATGTCAAGACTCATTATGTACAATGAGGGCAACGGGCAATGGCGCGCCCAGAAAGCGGCTGAATTGGAGAAGCTGATGAAGGCACATACTGCCAAAGGCGGTCAGTTGCGATTCCTTGAATTTTCAGAATAAAAAAAATCAGGCTGTTTCTGATTGCTCAGAAACAGCCTGATTTTCATATAATCCCACTCAAAAACGGCAATTTATGCTCATAGAACAACCGGCAAGATGGGTGCGGTGGCTCTATCCCCACGCACTGTGGCGAATGGATCCGGACGACCGTTCCGTGTATCTCACCTTCGACGATGGTCCCATTCCCGAGGCTACGCCCTTCATCCTCGACACCTTGGACCAGTTCGGGGCAAAGGCCACCTTCTTTATGGTGGGCGACAACGTGCGCAAGCATCCCGAAATCTATGAGGAGGTGCTGCGCCGAGGGCATCTCGTGGGCAATCACACCTACCACCATCTCGGCTCGTTCAGACATTGGACGCTTACCTATGCCGTGGACGTAACCGAAGCAGATGGCCTGATTCATTCCCGGTTCTTCCGCCCACCCCACGGTTGGCTGCGCCATACGGTCTACTGGTGGGTGAAGCAGAAATACAGAGTAGTGATGTGGGACCTCGTAACACGCGATTACTCCAAATGGCTCACAGGCGAAGACGTGCTGAACAACGTGAAGAAATATGCCCGAAACGGCTCCATCATCACTTTCCACGACTCGCTCAAGAGCATAGAAAAGCTGCGCTACGCTCTGCCCGAAGCTCTGAAATGGCTCAAGGAACAGGGCTATGAGTTCAAGGTGTTCAAGGAAGGCGATTAATTTTTAGATTTCCCCTGAAGAAGATAGGAACTGAAACAACTAATGAATAAGGAGAACAGACAAGATACATTCATCGGCAACGTCGATTCCTCAACCCACAACGTCGGCGAGGAACCTCATTCCCGCATTTGGCGAAGCTCTGAAAGGTCTTCAGGCTCGGAACAACCCAGCCTCGCATCTCCTCATTCCTTATCACACATCAAAGCCGAGGCACTCCGTCTCGGCTTTTTCGCCTGTGGCGCAGCCAAAGCCGAAGCCGTAGACAAAGCCACGGCAGACTTGGTTCACGGCTGGATAGACACCGGAAGTCAGGCAGATATGGCTTATATGGCCAACCACACCGACAAGCGTCTCGACCCACGCCTGCTCGTTCCCGGCACTGAAACCATCCTCTCACTGGCTATGAACTACGCACCCTCGCAGCCAATGCCCGAAAATGAATACCAGTTTGCCGCATACGCCTACGGTCAGGACTATCACGAAGTGATGAAAGAACGGATGCGCGAACTCGTCGCCACTCTCTTTCCACAGCATTCCCTGCCCCACCCTCCTTCGTCTTCGCACGCTCAAAAACAATCTTCCGATTCTCGAAGCACAGATTCCGATGCGCAGATCCGCATTTTCTGCGACACAGCCCCCGTTCTCGAACGTTATTGGGCGTGGAAAGCCGGACTGGGCTGGATAGGAAAGAGTCATCAGCTCATCATTCCCCGCGCCGGCACGATGTTTTTCCTCGGCGAGATTTTCCTCCCTTTCGCACTCGACGACTACGATTCGCCGATGGAGAGCCGTTGCGGCAACTGCCACCGTTGCATAGAAGCCTGTCCCACGTGTGCCATCAAGGACACTCCGGGTTTCGATGCAGAGAAATGCCTCTCCTATCAGCTCATCGAAAACCGTGGCGAACTATCCGAACAGGCGAAGAGAACAATGGGAAACACCATCTACGGCTGCGACCGTTGTCAGACTGCCTGCCCTTGGAATCGTTTTGCCACACCCAACACCGAACCGGCATTCCAGCCCAAGCCCGAACTCCTTCAGATGAAAAAGGAGGATTGGCACAACCTTACCGTAGAAGAGTACCGCCAACTTTTCAAGGGTTCAGCCGTGAAGCGCGCAAAATTTGAAGGGCTGAAGCGGAATATAGACGCCAGAAAGGAAAACGGATAAAAGGATTTCCTGAAAATCAAATTGAGATCTCTGCAAAAATCCTCTTGCAGAAAACCTTGAAATATATAACCTGTTGATAATCAAGATTGATATTTTTGAGCACACGGAGTTTTGCAAAGGTCTCAAATTAGCTTGTTCGCTTTGTACGATTTATTCTCCAATTCAAAAAATCTGCGCCATCTGCAAGAACTTTTTTTCTCGCAGATAGCGCAGATCTCGCAAATCAGGAATCTCTCACAGATGGCACAGACGCACAGATTTCATTTTAATAATGTGTGCCCACAGAGAAGGCAATATCTGTGTGTCTGTAAAAATCTGTGAGCAAAAACAGAACACTTTTTGCGAATGGTACGACTCTCGGAAATATAAATCTGCGAGAGCCGAATACTCAAAGACAGAAAGAATCGCAGAACTAAATCTGCGGTATTCAAGCCATTTGCGGGAGCCTGCCATCTGTGGGAGCCATCAACCGTAACCGGTGTTTTGGCTTCGGGAATCCATCTTTATTCAAAAAAATGCTTACAAAACTTGATAATGTAAAATAAAAAGTTTACATTTGCAATATGTAGCATTTTTATCGTTTAAATCTTACTATCCTTATGACTAAGTATAACATTACCCCGAAAAAGGAAAAGGCGGCTGTTTACAGAAATCTCGTCAGTCCTGAATTGATGGATGAACTCAAAGAGAAAATCCTCAACATTGTACTTATTCAGCAGAAATATAAGGACAAGAACTATTCTGCCAAGAAACTGGCGGAAGACCTTGGCACGAATACGAGATACATTTCGGCTGTGGTGAACGTTCGTTTCCATACGAACTATACTTCCTTCGTAAACAAATTCAGAATCGAGGAGGCGATGGCTCTGCTCACGGACAAACGCTATCAGGAACTGAATATGGAGGATATCAGCGATATGGTGGGCTTCGCCAACAGGCAGTCGTTCTACGCGTCGTTCTATAAAGTGAACGGAATGACGCCGAGAGAGTATAAACTGGCTCACTACAAGGAGCTGCCTGCCGACCAGAAAGAGGAAAAGAAGGCCGGAAGGAAGGGCAAGTAGCCAAGTGCCCAAGACGGATTGCTGAGAGAGGAAAGACGAGCATAGGCAGCAATGCGATGTAGGTTTTTATGTTGAACACCTACCTATACATTATTTATATAAGAATATGAGAGAAGAAACATTCAGGTTTTCGGACGAACGCTTCGGAGACCTGCAAATGCTTCGGTATCATTTAGATGGTTTCGAAGCATTGTCGTTGCGACAGAAACAATACATATACTACCTTTCAGAGGCCACGCTCTACGGAAGAGACATCACATTCGACCAGTTCGGAAAGTACAATCTTCGAATCCGTCGTGCGCTCGAGGCCGTGTACGTGTCGGAAACCGACCGCGAGAGCGAGAATTTCAAGGCTTTGGAACTCTATCTGAAGAGGGTATGGTTCTCTAACGGCATCTACCACCACTACGGTTCGGAGAAGTTTGTCCCCGGATTCTCGCAGTCTTACTTCCGCGATGCACTCCTGAACGTGGACAGCGGGCTGCTGGGAATGGATGAAAATGAATCCGTTTCAACCTTCATCAATTCCATCTTTCCCGTAATCTTCGATCCGGAGGTGTTGCCGAAGAAGGTAAACAAGGCTGACGGAGTGGACATCATCGAGACCTCGGCGTGCAATTACTACGAGGGCGTGTCGCAAGAAGAAGTGGAGCAGTTCTATCAGAAGGCGAAGAATGCTGCCGACACGGTGCACCCCATATCCCACGGACTCAATTCCACACTCGTGAAAGACGGTGGAGAGCTGAAGGAAGTGGTATGGAGACTCGGTGGGAAATATGGCAGGGCGATAGAGAAAATCGTATATTGGTTGGAGAAGGCCACTCAATATTGCGAGAACGGCGAGCAGAAGCGCATCATCGGTCTGCTGACGGAATACTACAAGACCGGCGACCTGTCCGTTTTCGATGAATATTCCATTGCTTGGGTGGGCGAACACGAAGGCCGTATCGACTTCATCAACGGCTTCATCGAGGTCTACGGCGACCCTCTCGGACTGAAAGCGTCGTGGGAAGGCATCGTACACTTCAAGGATATGGAGGCAACGAAGCGCACGCAGACCATATCGCAGAATGCACAGTGGTTTGAAGACCATTCGCCGGTGGCACAGCAGTTCAAGAAAGAGAAGGTAAAGGGCGTAACGGCGAACGTTGTCTGTGCGGCAATGCTCGGCGGCGACGAATACCCCTCTACGGCTATCGGCATCAATCTGCCCAATGCCGACTGGATTAGAGCCGAATACGGCTCGAAGAGCGTTACGATTTCCAATCTCACCCACGCTTACAATATGGCGGCGAAGGGCAACGGATTCCTGTCGGAATTTGTCATTGACGCCGCCACGCTGGCAATGATAGAGCAGTACGGCGACCAGACCGACAACCTGCACACCGACCTTCACGAATGTCTCGGGCACGGAAGCGGCAAACTTCTGCCGGGAACGGACTCCGATGCTCTGAAGAACTACGGTAATACGGTTGAGGAAGCGCGCGCCGATCTCTTCGGTCTGTACTATATGGCCGACGAAAAGCTCTTGGAACTCGGGCTTTTAGAGTCCAACGAAGCCTACAAAGCTCAATACTACACCTATATGATGAACGGGCTGATGACGCAGTTGGTGCGCATCAATCCCGGAAAACAGATTGAGGAATCGCACATGCAGAACCGTGCATTGATTGCCCGATGGGCTGTGGAACTGGGCACGGAAAGCAACGTGATAGAAGTCGTCAGGCGGAAGACGGCTGACGGCAAGGCGGAAAAGTCGTTTGTGCTCATCAACGATTATGCAGCATTGCGCAACATCTTTGCCATTCAACTGGCTGAAATCCAACGAATAAAAAGTGAGGGCGACTACGAGGCGGCACGCAGTCTTGTAGAAAAGTATGCAATAAAGATTGACGAAAGTCTGCACAATGAGATACTCGACCGCTATGCGCACCTGAATATCGCCCCTTACAAGGGATTCCTGAACCCGGTGCTGAAACCAGTATATAATGAAGAAAACGAAATCGCAGACATCGAAGTGGACTATACCGAAGGGTATGCCGAACAGATGCTGCGCTATTCAAAAGAATACGGTACGCTATGACAGAAGAAACGCACGAGAAACTGAAGAAAATAAAGCAGTCGTTCCGTTTGTTTATGGACGGAATCACTTCCACTTCTATGCGCAAGAAGGGTGTGGACTACAAGATAAACTGGGGGATTCCCCTGCCGCGGCTGAAGGAAATGGCCTCGGAATACGGCAAGGACTATTCCCTCGCAATCGAACTGTGGAAGGAGAACATCCGTGAATGCAAGGTGCTCGCCACGCTGATTATGCCTGCCGAAGAGATGGAAGCCGACCTTGTGGACATCTGGATGGAGCAGGTGAGTAATCAGGAAATTGCCGAAGTGCTGGCTTTCAACCTGCTCCGCCACGTGGACTTTGCCCCGATACTGGCCTATCAGTTCATAGCCTCCGACAACACGATGAAACAGGTGTGCGGCTATCAGCTCTTGGCCTGTCTCTTCTCCGACGGAAAAGCCCCGAACGAGCGCGGCATCAACGAGTTTGTGGATCAGGCGAAGACGAGTTTCCAGAGCGATGAGATTGCCGTGAAGCACGCCGTTTACAGTTGCATAATGAAGTTCTGCGACCTCGGCGACGAATACGAGCAGATAGCCACGAAAGCCTTTGCGGAATTTGATATACTCTGATGGGGGGAGTCTCTCGCAGATTGCGCAGATTTCGCCGATTCTATTCTCGTTGATTTGCGAGATTTGCGTAATCTGCGAGAGAATAGCTCACGCCGATTCTATTTCTTTTCCCTGTAAACTCGTCCCCTTGTTCCTCATCCTCTGCTCACTTTATCAGCGTTCCGATGGCATCGAAGTCGTAGACGAGGGAGCCACTCGTGAAGGTGGAGGTTTCGATTTTGAAGGATTTCTGTGTCTGGAGATTGGAAATCAGCGAGCGGGAGGAGGAGATGTAGGCAGAATCTAGCTGTTTGGTTATGCCGGGGAAATACTGGTAGGAAGCCAGTTCCTTGTTTTGGGCATAGACTCTCACGATGTTGGTGGTGTCGAAACTGTTGCCGGCGAACCGTTCGCCGTTGCCCAACACCAGACAGGCTTTTGCCTTGGAAGTGCCGAGCCCGAAAATTTTGATGGTCATACGGTTGTTCTTGCTCAACTGCGATTTTCCGTTCGGCGCACTCACGATGGTGGCCTCCGTGCTGTCGGAATTGTAGCTCCAGACGGACACCACGTCGTCGCTTTCCGTCTCGCCGCTGTCGAGGTTGATGGCGAGCATCGTGTCTACCTGTGATGTGTCGTAGTGTGAGTCTCCCCGGTTTGAATTGGAGGTGCACGAAATAAGCACGCCGAGGAAGAGAGCCATAAATATATAAGGTAATGATTTCATTTTGCAGTTGTTTATGGGAAAGACCCGTGAGAATAGTCTCGCGGGTCTTTTCAGTATTTTTTATTCAGATAACCTATCTTGTCAAGGCTATAAATAAACAGACAGAAGGTGCCGCGTTATGTTTGTCAGTTGCAGGCATCTGCCTGTTTGTTGCTTCTGCGCATTTTGATAATTCCCTGAATATATTGCGTAGGAGATTCTATTTCCAGTATGGAATCGCTTACGCCATAGATTTTGGGGCGGCAGGAAGGGAGAAATTCATTTTTCATCAGGTCAAGCCACAAAGTTGGAAAAGATTCTGCCGAATTGTATACCAGCGACCAGTTTCCCGATATCTTTGTATTTACCACCGTATCTGGCTGACTGAAATTATTTGATTTGAATAAGATCATAAATTTTCCATTTATCTTCTGATTTTCCTCAAAATGATACCAATGCCTGATTATGAATTTTCCTTTTGTCTGTTCAGTTTCCCATACACCCTTGATTTTCTCATTATACATTTCCCTCAAACGGAAAGTTTCCTGAGAATTTTCATCTTTTTCTTTTTCTATGAGTCTTGGTTCTTTACTGCACGAGGCAAAAAGCAAGAGAGCAAATAACATATAAAGTGAATGTTTCATAATTATCTTCTGACTTTGATAGATTCTTCTTGCTGTTGGCAGCAAAGATAGTATATTATTTCAATATTTCCAATTTTTTGCTGTTTTTTGCTGAAATCTGTTTTGATTTCTCAAATGTATTTAATTGGAGGGATTATTTGCGGATTTGCAACTGACCGAAGAATGGAAAACAATCTTCGCACGTTTGCAATGTATTCCTGCGAAGAATGGGCTGCATTCTTCGCAAGATTGAAAGATAGAAGATTGTCGGCTGACTTTCAGCCACTTACAGATGTATAGCATCGGGAGCGCAGCACAGCCCTGAAGAGCAGTCCAAGGAGAGCCGGCAGGGCGTATGCTGTTTCCGTTTTGCGTGTTTATGGATTCTTTTCAGCCGATGGGCTTTGCCGGTTAGTATTCGCCCCAAGCCTTGATGTCGATGTCTTCGAGCTTCACGTTGCAGAAAGCTGTGATGAAGGCACTGGCCAGACGGCTGTTGGTAATCAGCGGAACATTGAGGTCGATGGTCGCACGGCGAATCTTGTAGCCGTTGGTCAGCTCGCGCGGACTGAGGTCTTTCGGAATGTTCACCACCATATCAATCTTCTTTTCGTGAAGAAGGTCGAGTGCCTGCGGCTGCTTGCCCTCGTCGGACGGCCAGTACACCAGCGTGTTCTCAATGCCGTTGTCTGTGAGAAACCTTGAAGTGCCGCCCGTTGCAAAGATGTCGTAGCCGTGCGCCTTGAGCGTTTTGGCAGCATCGAGCATCTCGGCTTTCTGCTTTGCTCCGCCGGTTGAAAGGAGAATGTTCTTCTTCGGGATGCGGTGTCCCACGGAAAGCATACTCTTGAGCAGGGCTGTTGAGGAGTCATCGCCGAGGCAGCCCACCTCGCCTGTGGAACTCATATCCACGCCGAGCACCGGATCGGCCTTCTGCAATCGGTTGAAGGAGAACTGGCTCGCCTTGATGCCTACATAGTCGAGGTCGAAGAGGTTCTTATTCGGCTTCTCAACAGGGATTCCGAGCATTACCTTTGTGGCGAGGTCGATGAGGTTGAGCTTCAGCACCTTGCTCACGAAGGGGAACGAACGGCTCGCACGGAGGTTGCACTCTATGACGAGGATGTCGTTGTCGCGCGCCATAAACTGGATGTTGAACGGCCCGTTGATGTGGAGTTCCTTTGCTATCTGACGGCTGATGCGCTTCACGCGGCGAACCGTCTCCACGTAGAGTTTCTGCGGAGGGAACTGTATGGTGGCGTCGCCCGAGTGTACTCCGGCAAACTCTATGTGCTCTGAAATGGCATAGGCGAGTATTTCGCCGTCGCGCGCCACGGCGTCCATCTCTATTTCCTTGGCATTCTCGATGAACTTGCTCACTACAACCGGATGGTCCACGCTGACGTTGGCTGCCAGTTGGAGGAAGCGTGTAAGCTCGTCCTTGTTTGAACATACGTTCATTGCAGCACCGGAGAGTACATAGGACGGGCGGACGAGGACGGGGAATCCCACACGTCCTACAAATTCCTCAATGTCGTCCATACTCGTCAGAGCCTGCCATTCGGGCTGATTGATGTTGTTTTCGGTGAGCATCGACGAGAATTTGGCGCGGTCTTCGGCATTGTCGATGTCCTTTGCCTGCGTGCCGAGGATGGGCACGTTCTCAGCATCGAGGTGCATTGCGAGGTTGTTCGGAATCTGCCCGCCGGTGGAAACAACCACGCCGTGAGGACACTCGAGGTCGATGATGTCCATAACGCGCTCGAAGGTGAGTTCGTCGAAGTAGAGACGGTCGCACATATCGTAGTCGGTGGACACGGTTTCGGGGTTGTAGTTGATCATAATGGAACGGTAGCCCTGCTTGCGAATCGTGTTCAGAGCCTGAACGCCGCACCAGTCGAACTCTACGGAACTGCCGATACGGTAGGCTCCCGAGCCGAGAACGATGACGCTGTTGCGGTCGTTTGCGAAACTCACGTCCGACTTTACGCCCGCATAGGTTACGTAGAGATAGTTGGTCTGTGCGGGATATTCGGCAGCGAGCGTGTCAATCTGCTTCACAACAGGGAGAATGCCGTAGTTCTTGCGCAGCTTGCGCACCACGAGCATCGCCTTGTGCATATTGCTCTTCTCGCCCTCAAGCCCTACGGCGCGCGCAATCTGGAAGTCGGTGAATCCGTAGACCTTTGCCGAACGGAGCAGTTCCCTGTCGAGCGTGTTGATGTTTTTCTGCTTCAGTTCCTCGTCGATGTCGATGATGTGCTTCAGCTTGTTGAGGAACCACTTGTCTATTTTCGTCAGTTCGTGAATCTGGTCCACGGTGTAGCCCCTGTGCATCGCCTTTGAAATGACGAAGATGCGCTTGTCGGTGGGTTCTCTGAGGGCAGCGTCGATGTCGGCAATCTCGAGTTCCTTGTTCTCAACGTAGCCGTGCATTCCCTGCCCGATCATACGGAGTCCCTTCTGAATGGCTTCCTCGAAGTTGCGTCCGATGGCCATTACCTCGCCGACGGACTTCATACTTGAGCCCAATTCCTTGTCTACACCTCGGAACTTGCTCAAGTCCCAGCGTGGAATCTTGCAGACAACGTAGTCCAGAGCCGGCTCGAAGAAAGCCGATGTGGTCTTGGTTACGGAGTTGTTCAGCTCGAAGAGGCCGTAGCCCATACCCAGTTTGGCGGCAACGAAAGCCAGAGGATAGCCCGTGGCCTTGCTTGCGAGGGCTGAGGAACGGGAAAGGCGTGCGTTTACTTCGATTACGCGGTAGTCCTCGCTCTGAGGGTCGAAGGCATACTGCACGTTGCATTCGCCCACGATGCCGATGTGGCGCACGATACGGATGGCCAGATCGCGGAGCTTGTGGTACTCGCTGTTGGAGAGAGTCTGCGACGGCGCAATGACGATAGACTCGCCGGTGTGGATGCCGAGAGGGTCGAAGTTTTCCATATTGCAGACGGTGATGCAGTTGTCATAACGGTCGCGCACCACCTCGTACTCTATTTCCTTCCAGCCCTTCAGGCTCTTTTCCACAAGCACCTGCGGAGAGAACGAGAATGCTTTCTCGCAGAGCTTGTTGAGTTCGTCCTCGTTGTCGGCAAAACCGCTGCCGAGGCCTCCCAGAGCGTATGCGGCACGGATGATTACGGGATAGCCGAGCGACTGTGCTGCCTCGCGTGCGCTCTGAACATCCTCGCAAGCCTCGCTCTTGATGGTCTTCACGTTGATTTCGTCGAGCTGCTCAACGAAGAGTTCACGGTCCTCGGTGTTCATAATCGCCTTTACGGGCGTGCCGAGCACCTTTACGCCGTACTTGTCGAGAATACCGAGACGGTCTAATTCCACGCCGCAGTTGAGCGCAGTCTGTCCGCCGAAGGACAGGAGAATGCCGTCCGGCTTCTCCTTCTTTATCACTTCCTCCACGAAGTAGGGCTGAACGGGGAGATAGTAAATCTGGTCTGCCACGCCTTCCGAGGTCTGAACCGTTGCGATGTTCGGATTGATGAGGACAGTAGAAACACCCTCTTCGCGCAAGGCTTTCAATGCTTGAGAGCCGGAATAGTCGAACTCGCCGGCTTCGCCGATTTTTAACGCGCCTGAACCTAAGAGCAGGACTTTCTTTATAGTTTCGTCTTTCATTATTTCAGTGTTTCTACAAATTTGTCAAACATAAATTCTGTATCTACCGGACCGGAGCTTGCCTCGGGATGGAACTGCGAGCTGAACCAAGGGTTGGTTTTATGACGGATGCCCTCGTTGCTGCCGTCGTTCATATTCACGAAGAGTTCTTCCCAGTCCTTGCCAAGC
Organism: Prevotella sp. HUN102; assembly: GCF_000688375.1. Lineage (NCBI taxonomy): Bacteria > Pseudomonadati > Bacteroidota > Bacteroidia > Bacteroidales > Prevotellaceae > Prevotella > Prevotella sp. HUN102. Next base: position 173,794 of record NZ_JIAF01000003.1, read on the forward strand.
GTCTTTGCATCTACGGCGTATCCGTGGTTCTGTGAGGTAACGAAGCACTTGTTAGTACCCACCATTCGCACGGGCTGGTTGTGGCCCCGGTGTCCGTATTTCAGCTTGTAGATGCTCGCACCGGCAGCTTTCGAGAGCAGCTGGTTGCCCATACAGATGCCGCAGATAGGCTTTGTGCTGATGCTCATCTGCTTACGGATGATTTCCACTGCGTCGCTGCACATATCGGGGTCGCCGGGACCGTTTGCAAGGAAAAGTCCGTCGTATTCCATCGAAGTGTAGTCGTAGTTCCAAGGCACTCGGATCACTTCCACCTTTCGGTCTACAAGCTCACGGATGATGTTCGCCTTCACGCCGCAGTCCACGAGGACGACCTTCTTGCCCACACCTTCATTGTATCGGATGATGTCTTTCGTTGAAACACGGTCTACGAAGTTCACGCCCTCGTAGTCGGCTTCGGGCACGTTCTCCGGCTCGTCGTCGAAGAGAATCTTGCCCATCATCACGCCGTGCTCGCGCAGCACCTTTGTCAGCTCGCGTGTGTCGATGCCTGTAATGCCCGTAACTTTCTCGCGCTTGAGCCACGCCGAGAGGCTTTCCACGGCGTTCCAATGAGAATATTCCTCACTATAGTCTGACACGATGAGCGCAGAGGCATAGATTTTATCACTCTCCATAAAGGATGGGATGCGGTTCTCGCCGATGGTAAATGGCGGAACGCCGTAATTACCGACTAAGGGGAAAGTCATTGTGAGCAACTGCCCGGCATAAGAGGGGTCTGTAAGGCTCTCGGGGTAGCCCATCATCGCCGTGTTGAAAACAACTTCGCCGGCAACCGGAGCGTCGTGGCCAAACGATTTTCCGTGAAATTCCGTTCCGTCGTTTAAGACTAAAGTTACGTTTCTCATTATCAATATTTGTTGTTTGGGTTTAATCTTCAGCAAAATAATAGGTAGGTTCTTCAAATCCGTGTGATTTTTAGAACCTACCTATACTCATTTTATTTCTTATAGACACTGTTGTAATAGTTGATGAAAGCCTGATTCACAAGCCGCATACCTCCTTGTGTGGGGAAATTGCCGGTGAAATACCAGTCGCCCTTATGGTCGGGGATGGCATTGTGGAGGCCTTCGATGCTCTGATATACAAGCTCAACGGGCGTTGTCATTCCTTCCGGGCGCAGCATTTCGACGATTTTGCAGTTTATCTCGTCCACCGTGAACGGGGAATAGACCTTGCAGACGGCGTTTTTCAGTGGTTCGCCTGCCGGCTTTGCCAATTCCCGCTTGCAGTCGTTGTAGACTTCGCTCAGGAAACTTTCCATATTCCGGTCCTTTATCAGCTCGATGGTGGCACGGAAAACGCAGAACTCTTCGAGGCTCGGCATATCAATGCCGTAGTAATCGGGGTATCTGATTTGGGGAGCACTCGACACAATCACGATTTTCTTCGGATGCAGACGGTCGAGGATGCGCAGGATGCTTTCCTTGAGCGTGGTGCCGCGAACGATGGAGTCGTCGATGATGACAAGACTGTCCTCATAGGGGACTATGCTCTCGTAGCTTACGTCGTAGACGTGCGAAGCGAGGTCGTTGCGCGAATTACTCTCGGTAATGAATGTTCGCAGTTTGATGTCCTTCCACGCAATCTTCTCCGAACGGACGGACTGATTGACGATGGAGAGCAGCTCCTCGTCGGAAGGCTGATGCCCCAATTCCTTTATCTGTTCCACCTTGCGCTTGTTGAGCCAGGACTTGAATCCGCCCACGAGTCCGTAGAAAGCAACTTCCGCCGTGTTGGGAATGAACGACAGAACGGTGTGGTTGGTGTCGTAATCGACCGACTTCAGGACACGTTCCGTGAGCTGTTCTCCGAGTTTCTTTCTCTCCTTATATATATCACGGTCGGAGCCGCGCGAGAAGTAGATGCGCTCAAAGGAGCAGGCTGCATCGCCCCTTGGCTCGAGAATCTGCTGAAGGGAGCACTCGCCGGCCTTGTTTACGATGATCGCCTGACCGGGTTTGAGTTCTGTTACGTCTTCGCATTCAAGGTCGAAGGTGGTCTGGAGCACGGGACGCTCGCTTGCCAAGGCTACGTACTCGTCGTTCTTGTAATAGAATGCCGGACGGATTGCCCACGGGTCGCGCATTGCGAACCATTCGCCCGAGCCTGTGATGCCGCAGATTACATAGCCTCCGTCGAAGTCCTGCATCGTGGTCTGGAGCACGTTCTTTATCTCCAGATGGTCCTCTATGTAGTTCGTTATGTCATACTTTTCCAGTCCCTGTGCCTTTGCGTCCACGAAGTTGCGCTCCACTTCACGGTCCAGCCGGTGCCCCATCAGCTCCAGAAGCAGATAGGTGTCGCTGTATTTGCGCGGGCATTGTCCCTGTTCTATGAGCTTGTCGAATATCACGTTGATGTTCGTCATATTGAAGTTGCCGCACATCGAGAGGTTCTTGGCCTTCCAGTTGTTTCTTCTCAGGAACGGATGCACATAAGAGAGGCCACTCTTGCCGGTAGTGGAGTACCGGAGGTGGCCCATATAAAGCTCTCCCGCAAAGGGAATATGCTCTTCAGCAAAGTGTACGTCGGCAATCTGTTCTGCCGAATAGCCCTTGTAGGATTTATGAATATTCGCAAAGATTTCAGTAACGGCATTCTTGCCCTCTGCTCTTTCGCGGAACATATACTCTCGTCCGGGTTCCGACAACAGTTTCACGGCAGCTATTCCCGCACCTTCCTGTCCGCGGTTGTGCTGCTTTTCCATCATCAGATACATCTTGTTGAGAGCGTACATCCAAGTGCCGTACTTCTCTTGAAAATGACTGAGAGGCTTCAGCAATCTGATCATTGCAACGCCACAATCTTCGTGAATGTTCTTTTCCATTTATTTAAGGTATGTTTTTTGATTTATTCTACTGTAACAGACTTTGCAAGGTTGCGTGGTTGGTCTACGTCCTTGCCCTTGCAGACGGCGATGTGATAGGCAAGCAACTGTAAGGGAATGGTTGAAACCAATGGTTCCAGACACTCCATCGTGTCGGGAAGCTCTATGACTGCATCTGCAATCTTCGCTATTGCCTCGTCGCCCTTGGACACCAATGCGATAACCCTGCCCTGACGGGCTTTTATCTCCTGTATGTTGCTGCGCACTTTTTCGTACATTGCATTGTGGGTTGCAATGACCACTACCGGCATATCGGAGTCGATCAATGCAATCGGACCGTGCTTCATTTCGGCGGCAGGGTAGCCTTCGGCGTGTATGTAGGAAATTTCCTTCAGTTTCAGTGCGCCCTCCAATGCGACTGGGAAACTGAAACCGCGTCCGAGATAGAGGAAGTTGTGGGCGTAGGTGAACGTGCGTGCAAGGTCGGCAACCTGTTCGTTGGTCTTCAATACTTCAGTTATCTTCTCCGGAATGCTTGCCAATTCCTGAACCACCTTCACGTATTCGCCGTGCTTGATTGTTCCCTTTGCATCTGCAAGGGCGATGGCAAACATTGTCAGAACTGATACCTGACCGGTAAATGCCTTCGTTGAGGCCACACCGATTTCCGGACCTACGTGTATGTACGTTCCCGTGTTCGTTGCACGGGGTATGCTCGAGCCGATGGCGTTGCAGATTCCATAGATGAATGCGCCCTTCTCCTTTGCCAGTTCCACGGCGGCAAGCGTGTCTGCCGTCTCGCCGCTCTGCGAGAGTGCTATCACTACATCTTCCTTCGTAACGACAGGATTGCGATAACGGAACTCACTTGCGTATTCCACGTCTACCGGAATCTTGCAGAAGGTTTCAATCAACTGTTTGCCGATCAGGCCTGCGTGCCAACTGGTGCCGCAAGCCACGATAATCACGCGCTTGGCATTGAGCAACCAACTGCGATAGTCTATCAGCGCACTCAGCGTAACGTGGTCTTGCTCCACGTTGATTCTTCCACGCATACAGTTCTTCAGGCATTCGGGCTGCTCGAAGATTTCCTTCAGCATAAAGTGGGGGTAGCCTCCTTTCTCAATCTGTCCGAGATTGATGTCCACCGTCTTGATTTCAGGCGACAGTTCCTCGTTCAGGATGTTTACCACCTTCAGTTCCTCACCGAGCTTCATCACGGCGATGTTGCCGTCTTCAAGGTAAACCACCTGATCGGTATACTCAATAATGGGGCTTGCATCCGAGCCAAGGAAGAACTCGTCGTCGCCGATTCCCACCACCAACGGACTCTGCTTGCGTGCTGCAATTACGGTGTCGGGGTGTCTTTTGTCGAGAATTGCAATAGCATAAGCACCGATAACCTGATGCAGAGCCACCTGGACGGCTGTCAGCAGGTCGAGATTCTTTCTTTCCTGAATGTATTCAATGAGCTGAACGAGCACTTCCGTGTCTGTGTCGGAAACAAACTTGATGCCTTTGTCCATCAGGTTTTTCTTGATTTCTGCGTAGTTCTCGATGATTCCGTTGTGAATGATGGCGAGATTTTTGGATTCGGAATAATGCGGATGCGCATTGGTAGAAGAAGGTTCTCCGTGTGTTGCCCATCTGGTGTGGGCAATACCTACGGAGCCTTCAATATTCTTTTCAGCGCAAAAGGATTCAAGGTCTGCCACCTTTCCCTTTGCCTTGTAGACGTTCAAATCGTCGTTGCCGTTGATCAGCGCAATGCCTGCGCTGTCGTAACCTCTGTACTCAAGTCTTTTAAGACCTTTAATCAAAATGGGATAAGCCTGTCGCTTTGTCCCTATGTAACCTACTATACCACACATAGTTTCCTGAATTAGTTTTAAATGTTAGTTTTTGAATGATAATAAAACAGATTTAAAACATTCATCATAAGAAACCTCCGAGCAATGTATAATAGTGTCTTTTCATATAAAAGCCGCTCCCTGATTATCTGAATATCGTTATCAGCAGACTGGACACCGTACTTGCAAGACCGACCAGAGAGAACAAGATGCTGGAATTGCTACCGAAGAAGGCGTTTCGAGCCTTGACCTTTTGAGGCTGCACGTAGATAATATCGTTCTGCTGTAAATAATAATAAGGTGAATTAATCAGGTTTGCGTCGTTGAGGTTCAGCCTCACATTGTGTTTCTCGCCCGTTGCGTCTTCGCGGATGAGCATAATGTTGTCGCGCTTGCCGTACACGGTAAGGTCTCCGGCCTCGGCGAGTGCCTCTACGATGCTCATCTTCTCCGTTGCCACGGGAATAACGCCCGGACTGTTCACTTCGCCCGTAACCGTTACTCGGTAGCTGCTCGTGCGAACTGCCACCAATGGGTTCTCGGTGCGTGCCAGATAAGGCTGTATTTTGCTCTTAATCAAGTCCTCACACTCGTTTTTGGTCAGTCCTCCCACGTGAATCTTGCCCACGATAGGAAAGTTTATATAGCCGTCATTGTCTACCAAATAGCCCGCAACTCTTTTTTCATTGCCGCCACCAGTTGTCTGCTGCTGGATGTTGAATGGCTTTGAAGTCAGTGGGTCTGTGGTCTGAACAAGGATTGTAAGTTCGTCTTTCGGCATAATTCTCGCATCATACAAGCCTTTTGATGCAGCGAGACTGATAGAATCAATATTCTGGAAGTAGGTAAACTTTTTCGTGGACCCACACCCTGTAATAAAAATAATCATAGCAAACGCAATGATCGGAAAAAGTAATTTCTTCATATATTTATAAGTGCAATAACGTTATTGTCTGGATATATCTGTTGCAAAATTACTACTATTTTTTGACAATGGCAAATGATAAGGTTATCTTTTGTTTTTTTTGTGTTTATAAGTGGACAAGAGGACAAGGAAACGAGAGAACAAGGAGACTTGCCTTATAATCAAGCTGACCTGCTCGTTCACTTGTCTCCTCGTCCTCTTGTCCACTTATAAAACTCCTCTTCGTCTGTTCATCTTCTTCAACGCCTGCTTTCTTCCACTCAGAATCTGTTCTACGCGAAGGTCGATGGCTGCGTCAAACTCTTGATTTTTTACAACTAATTTATCCATAATCATCAATCTTTATAATTCTCTAATGCTGCAAATTTAAAGCGTGTAATTCGTTTTTGAAAATGCCGAAGCCGTTTTCGTTGCTCTCCCTGTCGCTTTTTGACTCATATCAATGCACTTGATGTATGTCATTAAAGTTGCAGTAAGCTAACTGATAGGCTCTTCCACGCTTGGAGAATCGGCAGGAAAACAGTAACTTTGCACCGATATTTAAAGTTATTACAAACAATGACGTGCCAATGGGGCGCGCAGCAAAGAAGAAAAGAAATTAATTATGATGACATTCGGATTCTTAACCACCCTCGCAGCAATTCTCGCTGAAGTCTTGATTATTTCAAAGAAAATAAACCTTGGCGACTAAGCCGGGGATAAACAAGCATAAAGAAAGCAGCCCGTAAAGGCTGCTTTCTTCGTTTCAAACCCGTTTGTGCCTATTCCGTATTATATAAATGTATAGGGAGAACTCCGAAAGAAGCTCTCCCTATATGTTATTTATGTCCGAGTTCAGATTTGTTCCGAACTCGGGTAATTTGCTTGTAAATTTATAAACTTGTAAACTCGTTCCCTCGTAAACTTGTGGACTTGTCTTCTCGTCCCCTTGTTTCCTCGTAAACTAGTCTCCTCGTCTCTTACAATTATCTCAATGTACCGTTGTTGGCAGCATTGATCATTGACTCAGAAGCATACAAGTAAACCTCCACGCGGCGGTTCTTCTCGCTCACGGTCTTGTTCTCGATAGGATTTGAGCTGCCCAAACCCTCTACCGTGCGGATCTGACGGGCAGGAACGCCCTGTGAAAGGAGATAGCTTGAAACGGCAGAAGCACGCTTTTCAGACAGAGGAATGTTGATGTTGTCGTTGCCCGAAGCATCGGTGTAGCCCTGAATAGCCACGTCGCAGTCGGCATTCTTCTGCATAACCTTGGCGAAGTCTGCCAACTCCTTCTTTGAGCTTGCATTCAGGTCGGACTTGTTGAGACCGAACAGGATACCGTTGTCGAATGTTACCTTCACACATTCCAGACCGTTAGCGTCGGTTACCTTTTCAATCTTTGCATTCTGAACCTGAGCGGCAGTCTCGCGAGCCACCTTATCCATATGACGGCCGATGAGCGTACCAGCACCAGCACCAACAGCCGCACCGATAGCCGCACCGATCATAGTGCCCTTCGTGTTCTTGCCGATGATGTTACCGATGATACCACCAACTACTGCGCCTGCACCTGAACCTGCCAAACCGAAAGTTCCCTGCTTTGTTGCACAACTGGATACGAGTGTGAGCACACACATACCTGCTGCGATTGTCTTTAAATTCTTCATAATGTCGTAAATTTATAATATTTTTTCTTTTTACCTAATTTGTCGGCCTGTCCCAATTTCCGAGTTTACGAGGAGAAAAGCCCCATCCCTCATACTGTCAAATCCTTCAGCACGGCACAAAGATACAATAAATTGCACATTGTAGGGATTTATGCCAACATTTTTTTGTAATTTTGCACAAAGTTACGGCTTATACGCCACATAAGCAAAGGGAAATTCCTAAATAACGTAGGATTTCTCCTACAAAGCAAGAATACAAAGAACAAAATATAATTATGGCAAAAGAACTCAAAGACCTTACCAAGAGAGCCGAAAACTACTCTCAATGGTACAATGACTTGGTAGTAAAAGCTGACCTTGCAGAGCAGTCTGCCGTCAGAGGCTGTATGGTCATCAAACCCTATGGATACGCCATCTGGGAGAAGATGCAGGCACAGCTCGACAAGATGTTTAAGGAGACAGGCGTGCAGAACGCCTACTTCCCGCTGCTCATTCCGAAGAGCTTTCTCTCCCGGGAGGCAGAGCACGTGAAGGGATTCGCCAAGGAATGCGCCGTTGTAACCCACTACCGCCTCCGTTCCAACGAGGAGGGCAATGCAGTAGAGGTGGACCCGAGCGCAAAGCTCGAGGAAGAGCTGATCATCCGTCCTACCAGTGAGACCATTATATGGAACACTTACAGGAACTGGATCCACTCCTACCGCGACCTTCCGCTGATGTGCAACCAGTGGTGCAACGTGATGCGGTGGGAAATGCGCACCCGTCCGTTCCTCCGCACCTCCGAATTTCTCTGGCAGGAAGGCCACACCGCCCACGCAACACGTGAAGAAGCAGAAGAGGAAACAAAGCGTATGCTCAAGGTCTATGCCGACTTTGCCGAGCAATGGCTCGCCATTCCTGTGGTACAGGGCGTGAAGAGCGAGACCGAACGCTTCGCAGGCGCACTCGACACGTACACCATCGAGGCGATGATGCAGGACGGAAAGGCACTCCAGAGCGGCACGTCGCACTTCCTCGGACAGAACTTCGCCAAGTCGTTCGACGTTACGTTCCTTAATAAGGAAAATAAACCGGAATACGTATGGGCCACATCGTGGGGCGTAAGCACACGTCTCGTGGGCGCACTCATTATGACACACTCCGACGACAACGGTCTTGTGCTCCCTCCGAAGATAGCCCCGATTCAGGTAGTCATCATCCCGATATTCAAGGGCGACGAACAGCTCAACGCACTTACGGAGAAGCTCCAGCCGGTAATCGACCAGCTCCGCGCGCTCGGTATCAGCGTCAAGTTCGATAATTCCGACAACAAGCGTCCCGGTTTCAAGTTCGCCGACTACGAACTCAAGGGCGTTCCCGTGCGTCTGGCAATGGGCGGCCGCGACTTGGAGAACAACACCATCGAAGTGATGCGCCGCGACACGCTCGAGAAGGAAAGCGTAAGTTTCGACGGTATCGTGGACTATGTGAAGAATCTCCTCGACGACATTCAGGCAAACATCTACAAGAAAGCCGTGGACTTCCGCGATGCCCACATCTACGAATGCGACGACTACGAAGAGTTCAAGTCCAAGGTAAAGGACGGCGGCTTCTTCCTCTGCCACTGGGACGGCACTTCCGAAACGGAAGACAAGATCAAGGAAGACACACAGGCCACCATCCGTTGCGTTCCGTTTATGTTCGAGCAGACGGAAGGCGTGGATATGGTAAGCGGAAAGCCATCCAAATACCGTGTGCTTATCGCGCGTTCCTATTAATACTCACACCTTACTCCATAAATTCATCGGGCTGCAAGAAAGGTCTTGCAGCCCGATTTCTGTATCGTCAGGTTCCAGACATCTGAAACCGAAATTCTGATTCTCCAGACAAGCCACAGTAGCCTTGTCTGTTTCCCATCTTTCCTTTCCTCCCTGTCAATCTGTATGTCAGTCTCTGAAACGGACTTTCCTGATGGACGTTCTTAATCCAGAATATGATTGAAAAATCCCTGTTCCACACCGTTTTTCCGAATCCGATGAGAAGGAGGGAAGAAGGAGATTTCCTTGCAGGGGAATTACGGATGTTGGGTTTGTTTCTGCTCGCTTTTTGAAAGAATTTGTGAACAAATAATAAATTTTGGACACATAAGAAATGCTTTCGGTTTACATAGTGTATCTTTGCAGATGAAAAGATTGCAGTTTTTAATTTTAACAGTAACAGATTGAAGAATATGAAGAAAATCGTTTTAAGTTTTATAGCAGTGGCATTGCTGTCGGTATCAGCATCTGCCCAGAGTGTTAATTCCACAGACAAGCAGTGCAAGGCAACGGCCGATTGTGCCACTGGTGCAACGCGTCAGGCGTGCGAGAGTGGCAAGCAGTCGGAAAAGAAGGACTGCTGTGCCGACAAAGTGAAGACCGCGGCTGCGAAGGATTGCTGCAAGGACGGCGCAAAGGAGGCAAAGAAAGACTGCGCAAAAGCCGGTAAGAAGGATTGCGGCAAGTGCGAGAAGGGCAATGCAAAGGCTTGTCAGAATCAGGGTTCGGGCAAATGCGCCAAAAAGAAAACGACTGCAGCCCGAGGCTGATAGCTGAGATGCAGCGACTGCGACGCCGGACAGAACAGGCGTCTTGCTGAAACGCAGTATAAGCAGTATGCTGTCAGGGAAATAAAATAACGAATCGGGGCGAATGCAAGAGTGCATTCGCCCCGATTGGTGTATTCAAAAAATCCCGAGTTCGGTTGTGATTATATTAAGGAAGACATATTAAGGGGAATAGAGTGTCTGCACTTGTAATGCTAATTTTCGTATTCAATCTTGTAATCTTCATATACATTGAATATAGTTTCACTATCTGATAGAATGCTTTCAAGCAAGGGTTTTACTTCATTGTCCCAATCCAATTTACCCAATCCCGCACCTATTTTCGGGAGCGATACGGTTTTTATCCCTTTGCTTTTACATATTTTTTTCAATTCTTTCAATCCCTTGTTGAGAAATGAAAGTTCTGCGTGGTACATATCGGGTTGTGTGGCTATGTAGATTATACCCGGGAAACGCCCCTTGATTTCTCCTATGAAAATATCGCCTGCTTGAAACTTGGTGTTTCGTGTGTATTTCTTAAAAAGTTTCTGTATTTCAGGGAATTGACTTGACAACTTAAAGGCAAGTCCTGTGCCTAATCCTTCTTGCGAACCTGTTGCTACTCCTTGGGCTATATACTGGTCTTTGCTTTGCAATATGTTGCCCGAAACGTATTTTATCATATCTTCTTTCTTGTAAAATTGCAGATGATGTTGATGATGTTTTCCTTATCAGGAATGAAGCCTCATAACATTGTTTTCCATTTGTGCGAAAAACGGCCTTCGTTTGTGCGAAGAATGCAGACCGTTTGTGCGAAGATTGGACTGCATTTTTCGCAAGAATGGAAAGCGTGTTGCAGAAGGTTGATTTTCAGCAAGATAGAACGATGCAGCGTGCTTCCGAATCCAAATGATGAGGTGTGTGGATTTTGAATCCGATTGACCGTTCAGCTTCAGAGATTTTCGGGAATCTCCTTCTTCGGCGTTATGCCCAGGGCTTTCATTCCGTCGAGCCGTCGGACGATGTTTCCCTTGCCCTCGCTCAGCTGCGAATGCGCCTTGTCGAAATCCTGTTGCAACCGCTGTATGCCCGAACCGAGCTTCAGGAAGGTTTCGCCGAAGGTAACGAACTTGTCGTAGAGGTCGTTGGACTGGCGCAGAATCTCTTCCACGTTCTTGTTCATCCGGTAGTTCTGCCACATTGTGTGCGTGAGTTGCAGTGCCATCAGCAGGTTGCTGGGACTTAATATAATAATGTGTTTGCGATAGGCGTATTGAAGGATGCCCGAATCGGACTTCAATGCTGCCGAGTAGCCGCTCTCGTAGGGTATGAACATCAGCACATAGCCGATGCAGCCGGGCACGAGCGACTCGTAGTTCTTGCCCGAGAGTTCGTCCACGTGCTTCTTTACAGACGCTACGTGCTCTTTCAGCAGGCGTTCGCGCTCGTCGGCATCGTCGGTTTTTATGGCTGCGAGATAGGCCGTGAGCGACACTTTGGCGTCTATCACGGCACGGTCCTCGTTCGGAAACTCTATCACGGCATCGGGACGGAAGTTGTTGCCGTTCTCATCCTTGTAGTTCTGCTGCAGAAAATACTGCTGGCCCTTCACAAGTCCGCAGTCCTCGAGCGTCTTTTCCAGAATCATCTCTCCCCAGTCGCCCTGCATCTTCGAGTCGCCCTTCAGTGCCTGAGTCAGCGATGCGGCATCGTTTCCTATGCGTTCGGTCTGTTCTTGGAGCAGCTTCACGGTGCGTTCCTGATCCTCACGCATTGTTTTCACGGTCATTTCCTGTTCGGCGTGCCATCGTTTCATCGCTTCTTCAAAAGCCGTTTTAATCTCCGTTTTGTGTTCGGCGTTCTGTCTGCTGTTGGTTATAACGGTCTGATTGAAAGCCTCGAGTCGCTCTTTCAGAGGCGCAAGGAGGCTGTCGAGCCGTTCCTTGTCTGCCGTGTTGAGTTTGTTTCTGCTTTCGGAAAGCATATCGGCAGCCATAGTTCTCATTTCTTCCTGCAAGAGTCTGTTTTTTGCTTCCATCTGCTTTTGCAGTTCGCTGCGCAGTTCCCCGTTGTATTTACGTTCGGTGAGGATTCTTTCTTCGGCGGCTTTCCGTTCCGAATCAATTTGATTTTTCAGTACGGCAAGCTGTTCTTTGAGTTGGCTTGCCTGTCGTTCGCTTTCGCTGCGCAGGTATAGATATGCGAGCAAAGCACCGATGAGCAGACCGAGAATGAGCGTTAGGATGTCCATATTTTGTTATTTATATTTGTTTTTATTCTTTTTGAAAGGGTTGGGAGCTGTTTTGAGTGCGCCAATCAATTATTTCTCTCACGGATTTCACAACTTCGGCGAATCATTCCGATGCCGCTAATCTTGGAAATACACCCTCTTCACACGATTGCTGACATTCGTGAGCACTTCGTAGGGAATGGTTTCGAGCACGTCGCTGAGCACCGTTACGGGCAGGTTGTCGCCGAAGATTTCCACGGAATCGCCCTCCTTGCAGTCTATTCCCGTTACGTCAATCATTGCAACGTCCATACAGATGTTGCCCACGTAGGGAGCTTTCTGCCCGTTCACCAGACAGTAGCAGTGCCGGTTGCCCAGTTTCCGGTTCAGTCCGTCGGCATATCCTATCGGAATTGCCGCAATGAGGCTGTCCTGTTCTATCGTTCCCCGACGCGAATAGCCCACGGTGTCGCCCTTGGGAACGCTGCGCAGTTGGAGAATGGTGGTCTTCAGCGTGGAAACATTGTTGAGGATGGCATTCGTGCGTGGGTTCACACCGTAGAGTCCCAGCCCCAATCTGCACATATCCATCTGCCGTTCGGGGAAGTGTTCTATGCCCGCCGAGTTGTCGATATGGCGCAGAATCCTATGGCTGAAAGCCGATTGCAGTCTGCGGCTGCCCTCGTCGAAGCGTGCGAACTGCTCGGCGGAGAAGGAATCGAAGCCGTCTGCGTCGGAACCCACGAAATGCGAGAACACCGAACGGGGGATAATGGCGTTCTGATGTTTCAGCCTGTCGATGAGTTCGTCCATATCCGTGAGCGGATTGAAGCCCAGACGGTGCATCCCCGTGTCGAGCTTGATGTGTACCGGATAGCCCGTGATGCCCTCTTTCTGCGCCGCCTTCACGAGTGCGTCGAGCAGACGGAAGCTGTAAACCTCCGGTTCAAGCTCGTAATCGAAGAGCGTCTTGAACGAACTCATCTCCGGATTCATTATCATTATGCTGCTCGTGATGCCGTTCTTTCGGAGCGTTACGCCCTCGTCGGCCACAGCCACGGCGAGATAGTCCACCCGATGGTCCTGAAGCGTCTTTGCAATCTCCACGGCACCCGCTCCGTAGCCGTCGGCCTTAATCATACAGACGAGCTTTGTACTCGGTTTGAGGAACGAACGGTACCAGTTCAGATTGCCGACCATCGCATTGAGGTTTACCTCCAGCACCGTTTCGTGTACCTTGTTCACGAGGAGTTCCGTCAGTTGGTCGAACCCAAACGAGCGCGCTCCCTTCAGCAGAATCACTTCGTCGTGCAGACTGCCGAACACGTCGCTGTGGATGAAGTCCGTTACGGTGGCGAAGAAATATTTCTCGCCGATATACCTGAATGCGTTTCGCTGCGATTGCAGAGCCGTTCCTATACCGATGAATTTCTCCACACCACGCTTCTGCGCAAGGTCGGCCACTTCCTGATACAGTTGTCGGTCGGTCTCGCCGCTTTGGAAGATGTCGCTCAGCACGAGCGTGCGTCTGCGGCCCTTGTGGTCGGGACGACGGTTCATAAAGTCGAGCGCGATGTCGAGCGAATTGATGTCGGAATTATAGGAATCGTTGATGAGCGTGCAGCCGTGCTGCCCCTCTTTCACTTCCAGCCGCATAGCAACGGGTTCGAGTGTTGCCATTCTTGACGACAGTACACTGGCTTCAACGCCCAGTTGCAATGCCACTACGGCACAGGTAATGGAGTTGCATAGGCTCGCATCGTCTATGAATGGCAGCGTGAACGTGCCCTCCGTGGTTCTGTTCCAGACGTAGGAAACGGTGGAAGTGATGTTCTTTTTCTCGATGGATTTCACGAAGAAGGCGCACCGTTCATTCTTCATCGACCATCCCAGTCGCTTTCCCTCGTATCCCGTTTCCTCTATTGCCTTTGCCGCAATGTCGTCGTCGAGCGAATAGACAATGGCCTGCGAGTCGTGGAACAGGCGCGCCTTCTCCATACACTTTTCCTCGAGCGATGCGAAATTCTCCTGATGCGCGTCGCCCAGACTCGTCAGCACGCCTATCGTAGGGCGGATGATGTTGCGCAGAGCCTCCATTTCTCCCATCTTACTGATGCCCGCTTCGAACACGCCGACTTGTGAGTTTTCGTTGAGCAGCCACACCGACAGCGGCACACCAATCTGCGAATTGTAGCTGCGCGGCGAACGCGTAACCGTCATCTGTGGCGAAAGCAGTTGATAGAGCCACTCCTTTACCATCGTCTTGCCGTTGGAGCCGGTAATGCCCACAACGGGAATGCTGAACTCGCTTCGGTGCTTTTCGGCCAGACGCTGCAACGCCGAGAGGGCGTGCGCCACTTTGAGGAAATTTGCCTGTGGGTAGAGCTGCCCGAAATTCTGCGGCACGTCTTCCACCACGAAGTTTCTCACTCCGCGCCGGTAGAGCTCGGGTATATAGTGATGACCGTCGTTGCGCTCAGACTTCAGCGCAAAGAAGATTGTTTCTTCCGGGAAACATAGGGAACGACTATCTGTAAGCACGAAACCCACATTGGCGTCGGCCTCTCCGTAGCGATGCGCGCCAATGAGCGTTGCCACCTTTTCAATAGAGTAGTTCATTGGAATATATTTCTTTAAGTTTACGAGTGAACAGGTTTACAAGAGGACAAGTTCGCGGGTAGACACGTGAACAAGTGGACGAGGAGACAAGTTTACGAGTGGACAAGTTGTCGTGTCGGTCGGTTTTCAGACGCACCCAGTTTTCCCCGTGGGCAGTTCTCCCTCTCTGTTTATTGATGCAAAGGTACGCAAAAAGTAGAATGCAGGGTTGCTTTTCCTCCATTTTTTGTTCAGGGAAATAATATAACGTAAATGAAGATGAGCATAAGCGTGTCCGATTTTCTACACCTTATTATATATTTGAGTTGAGTATACATCCGAATTTGGAAGTATTCGATTGCGTTAATAACAATTCAGTCATCTTGTGGTTTTATCTCTCACGAATGCCACAGAATCAGAGACATTTATTTTTGCCACAGAGAAGGCTTTGCCTTCTCTGTATTGGGAAATAAGTGTAAATCTATGAATCTGCTTTCTATGTTAAAATCCAAATGATTTGGCCATTATTTTTCCTTTACGCTGATATTTTATAGTCCTTATCGAAAACCTGACCATTTCTGATTATGGCGGCCACTATGTGGACAAGCTTGTTTCTGACGTTGTCAAGTGCCACCTGCTTCTTTTTCCCTCTTGCGACAAGCCTTGAGTAATCCACAATAGCAGGATATTTTCCGCGGGTCGTGGCTGAACCTGCGGAAGTTGTCCGTGCAGACCATCAGGCACACGGCATTCTGCGTTCCTATGCCGGGTATGGAGGTAACTATGGTGAAAATCCAGGTAAGCTCCCCGTCAGACTCTATCAGGGACGCAATCCTCCTGTCCACCTTCTCTATCTCCCTGTTCAACTCCGAGACGATATGCCGTCCGCTTTGGGAGATCATAGTCTTGACGGACGATTTCTCCATGGTGAGTCTCTTCTCACCTCTCCGGACTTGGAAGTTGCACCCGTGCCTGACTATCATCTGTCTGTGGGGGAACAGCTCCCTGGGCTGCATAAGCGACTCGCTGAGCGGGTCGTACATGGCGGCCCTGTCATGGCTACGCATTGCATACTCCGCTGTCATTGAGGCATCGGCGCGGTCCGATTTCAGTCTCCGGATACCCGAGGAGTCCCTGACACTCTTGGCATTCTCAGGCCATGCGTCGAATCCCCTCCCATAAAGGAAGTTGCACAGCGGCTTGCTGTAGTCACCGGTGTTCCCACTGCGGTTGTCACTAATTTAATTATCAGAAATGGTCAATAGCTGTATGGACTGAAACTCTGACAAGGCTCCAAGGCCGGTAGCTTTCTATCTTGTCTCCGCGACTATGTCGGGGAGGTTCTGGACAGATTATGGCTTCCGTGCCGGCGGAATCCAGGGCCTACCTCTCCGACAGACCGATTCTTCCTTACGACAGCAAAGGTAGGATAGTGTCTTGAGCTGGCATTGTTTTTACATATTATTTTGCTTTCTTATGCGGCCGAGCCGCAATCTTCTGTAAATTTAGAGTGAAATCTGCGCCATCTGCGAGAAAGATACACCTAAAATGCCAAAGCAGCATTAATTTTATAGAGTATTATTTGGCTAATTATTTTTTTGTAAGTATCTTTGCAGTCGTATCGCCGATATGGCTCAGTTGGTAGAGCAACGCATTCGTAATGCGTAGGTCCCGGGTTCGAGTCCCGGTATCGGCTCTAAAGGCGGAATTAGCACATCGGTAGTGCACGGGCTTCCCAAGCCTGGGAGGCGGGTTCGATTCCCGTATTCCGCTCACTCCGTTTCATTTTTCCCTTTTCATTCAGCCTCTTATCGCTTTATCTTTGTAGCTGTAAAACCTAACCCCAATCAATGTGAATTCCAATATCTCAACAATCTGTTCAGCTATCATATCCGAGGTTTCGATAAAGAAAACCATTTTGCTCACAGGTCTCTGTTTCACCAGTATTACCACATTCGCACAATGGCAAAGCTCCGGTCTTGTAAAAGACGAGGGGGCTACACTAACGTGCGTAAGCGGCCTAGCGTAAACAGTCCCATCGTTGATAAAATCCAAGACGGATATTTTGTGAACTACACCGACCTGCGAACGGGCTGGGTAAAGGTTTATGAATACTCGAAAGATGGCATGGCCAAGGTAATAGGCTACATGGCTCGCAATAAAATTGTAGACTGGCCAAACGTATATGCCGTGCCTTACCTGGTGGAACCGGAAGGCGGATACACCAATATAAGAAAACGACCTGGCGGTGCGGTTGTGAGTAAAGTAAAAGATGGAAGTATCATTCTTGCCAACCCTGATGATTATTTCAGCCGCGATTGGGTAAGGGTATACAACCAGAGAGGTACTCTACTGGGCTACATACACTGTACCAAGCTCCTAAAATTGGCCGAACCCTAAACACAGTAGAAGTTATTACATACAAAAAACTGATATGAAAACGAAAATCTTCAGTATTTCACTGGTTATGGCTGCCATTATTATCATTGGCTGCCAAGACAACAAGAGCAAAAGCGAGAACCTGGAACAGATGATTGAACAACGCGCCCAGCAGAAAGCCGACTCCATGGCAAAGGCCGATTCCATTAACAAGCTGGTAGCCGAAGCCAAGGCCATCATCAAACGCGACAAAACCAAACATCAGCCAAGTCCAGAGCCACAGTCCCTTTATACAGAATACCCTACTGAGTTCGACTATTTGGCACAACGCAACGTAACAGAATCGGATGTTTACCGTTTAATGGATGCTTACGGTTTTAACTTCAGTGAAGCCTGCGGCTACCTACGCAACGCCGTTTACGCACGCCATGGCCGAAGGTTTGTAAAAAAGCAGTACCGAGATTTCTTTATGCAATTCGACTGGTATGCACCACAACGTACCGAGATTCCTGCATCAGAGCTTAATACCATAGAGCAAAGAAATATTTCAAAGCTAAAAGCCTTCGGCTGATTTCGGCACAGCATCTTCTACTTACACACACTAAGTAAAGAGGTAATTGCCTGCACACCACCAAAATATGTATATTGTAATTATATCAGTCGTTGCAATAGCTACAGTTATAGCTATAATTATTGTAGCTTGCAACATTTATATTATAAAAACCACCAATGGCAGCATAACTAAGAGCCCCACCCTTTTGCCCACCAGTGGTACAGTGCTTGTGCTGGGAACTGCACCATTACGAAAAAACGGCGAGCCCAATCCCTATTTTCACCATCGATTGGAAGCTATCTGGCGCATATGGCAGACCCGCCATTACAATAAAATCATCTTAAGTGGCTACGGACAGGAAACAAAAGCAATGCGCCACCTGCTTGTTGACAAGGGCATTCCAACCGAAATAATTCGAGAAGATAGTATGGGAAAGCGCACAATGGCTTCGATGAGCAGACTGAAAGAGATTTTTCAACTCAATGAGTGTATTGTAGTGTCACAGCGATTCCATTGCCAGCGTGCTATATTCCTAGCCAGAGCACTCGGTATTAATGCGGTGGGCTTTGCAGCACAAGATGTTCACAACAACAAAACATGGCTCATTCAGCTCAGGGAGTGGCTGGCTAAAGTAAAGGCATACCTCGAAGTAATGAAGTTGAAAATGGAATTCCAGCAATGAAGACTTACTTAATTTTGGAAAACCCATAAATCCGAATTCTGAAAAACAAACTAATTCAGAACCAAACTAGTCAGATAGGTATTTTTCCTACGTTTCCAACCATATTCCACTTTCACTCTCTTAAATGAATGAAGGAATATACTTATTACACTCGCCCATTTTTTCCTTTGTAAACCTGTCCATTTGTCTCCTCTCAGTCCCTCCCCACCACCACAAACATTTATATAAATATATAAATAGCGACAAAAAAGTGTAAAATTTTGTTGTACGACTATTATTTACATCATTCCCGCGCAGCTCGTTACGCCGAGCGTGGTGCCGAGCGCAGTAAGAACAGACAGCAACAACTGAATCACTAATTTCCAAGTTTCTTTTTTCATAGTTTCTCCACAATTTAAATTAAACATATTATTTCCCTGAATTCAAAGTCTGGATAACAGACTGAAAAGAAAATAGTTGCAGGGAAGCGAGCGAACAGGTTTGCAAAGATTTCATCCCGCAATTCAAAGAAATACGACAGAGCAAGTCAATACTAAGCCATCCGAACAAATATCCTTGCAAACTTATATCCTCGTCCACTCGTAAACTTATCTACTTGTAAACTCGTTCACTTGTCCACTTGTAAACTCGTCCACTTATAAACTTGTTCCCTCGTCCCTTGCCAACTATTTTCCCTTTTTGTCGCACATACAGTGCAACACCCTATTAAAGAGGTGCTTATGGATTCTCCTCGCCACTCTCTTCAGTGGTCTTCTTTTCCGATTCCACGCCCTCGTAAACAGGCATTTCCTCCACCTTCAGACCCGTGATGAAAGTCTTCTGGCGCACCCTGTCGGCACCCACCTTCGTTTCCGGTTGGAAAATCACGTGAGGCTTATAGATGTTCTTTGCCACCGAGAAGTCCTTCAGATTCTCTACGCCGCGGGAATGGATTGCCACCTTGAACGAACCGAAACCATCGAGCGTTACACGGCTGCCCTGCTTCAGCTCGTGCTCCATCTCTTTCACGAGCGCACTCACAACGGCGAGAATGTCAGACTCGGTTACGGTGCATCGGTCGCTGATTCGAGCCGACAACTCTCTGATTCCCACACGGTTGCTCACCACTGCACGCGCATACCAAAACCCCTTCTTACCGCCGAGTGTGCGCTTGTTCTGATACATACGATACTTAATTGCCATAATTTCAAATTGCCTCTCCCCGGTTTCCCGGAGTCTTTCGCAAGGACTAGCTTTTAAAAAGTTAAAAAAAATATATATTAGGAGATTTTTCTTTTAGGAGTTAAGACAACAGCTCACTTTTCAGAAGTTAAAGGAGTCAAAGAAGTCAAAAGGAGTTAAGACAACAGCTCACTTTTCAAGAGTTAAAGGAGTGAAGAGACAACAGCTCAAGCTGCAAGGATTTTCCCATTTCCCCTCTCCCATTTCACATCTCCCTTTTCCCATTTCCCATTTCAACCCCCACGTGAATCCATCTTTTCTTTGGCATTCCCCGTGGTTCGAGCACCAGTTCGGTGCATTTCCCGAGACTGCGTAGAACCCTTTCATACCGTCTGCACATCTCCATATTCGACACGTGGATATCCACCGCCATTCCCCTTATGTGCAGCGAATTGGGCACGCCTCCCACAGCCTTGTTCAACTGCTTGCATCTGTAACCACTCGTTACGATTACCCTCCCGACCCTTCGGCGCAGAGGCTCGAGCACATTCACGCACAATGCCCTCAGATTCCGAATCATCTCCTCGTCCGTCAGTCCGTCTTCAGGATGCGCAGACGGCACATTCTTTATATTCCGCTGAATCGCTATTCCCGACCTCAGCATTTCGCCCACCGTGAAATGTGGCGACAGTTTTTCTTCATAATCAATCATAATCATATAAATAGATTAGTATATTATAATATGTATATATTTTTATATATTAAAACAAAACAGTAGAATTTCCCGGACACTCATCCGTTCCTCATCCGTTCCGTTTACAGTTGCAAAGTTACAACTTCAACGCACCGAAAGCAAAAAAGAGCAATATACTAAACACACAACATTATGATACACCATTTACAATCGTCTGACAGTCAATCATCTTACACACACCATCTACTTTGCCATAAATGTTAAATCCTGTCCGATCTGCCGAAAAAATGCGGTGCTTCGCTCGTGGTGTAGCAAAATTTTTGTATATTTGTTCACACAAATGATATACTTGAAAAATAACAGCCGATTTCGTTATCAGCAGAAAGTTATCGCTAAAAAAAAACATACTAAAACCAAAAATATGAGAAAGACAAAGAAAAGAAATCTGTGGCTCACGGCTATATTGCTGCCATTGCTGCTTGCATCCTGCATACCTTGGGACAACTATGGTTTCCCGGGTATTGTGAAGTTTGGGAAAGAGGGCGGCTCTAAAGTTTGCGTCGGCTCAGAAGGTTTCTATCATATTTCCATTCACGATTATGATGGAAACGGGCCTGGCAGCATCACACAGGGAGAATACGATACGGTAATTGTAACTTATGACTGGCTGACTGTCAAATACAAATATCCGCTCACGGTTCCACATTTCAAGATGACAGCGCAGCCAAACACCACAGGCAAGAAACGCACACTGTATGTAAGCGTTGCAGTCGATGATTTTTCCGCAGACATCAAGGTAACGCAGCGTTGAGCAGTTTGCTATGAAGGGAAAGGAGCTATAGGAGGAGTTAAAGAAGTTAAAGGAATTAAGGGAGTTAAGACACAAGAAGCATTACAGCCATACTTTGGAACAAATAAACAAGTTGCGGACAACAAACAGCTTAACATCTTAAACAATGCGCTTTCCGAAAAGCCGATAACGGCAGTACGAGAATTTAGAGCAATATACTAAATAATACTCCACTTTCAATCGTCTGCCTGTCAATTATCTTACTCGCACCATCTACTTTGCCACAAATGTTAAATCCTGTCCGATCTGTCGAAAAAACATAGTGCTTCACTCGTGGTGTACCAAAATTTTCGTATATTTGTTCACACAAATGATATACTTGAAAAATAACAGCCGATTTCGTTGTCAGCAGAAAGTTATCGCTAAAAAATCACATACTAAAACCAAAAATATGAGAAAGACAAAGAAAAGAAATCTGTGGCTCACGGCTCTATTGCTGCCATTACTGCTTGCAGCCTGTGCACCTCTGGACAACTATGGCTTCCCGAGGATTATGAAATTTGGGAAAGAGGGCGGCTCTAAAGTTTGCGTCGGCTCAGAAAGTTTTGGTAACATTTCCATTCACGATTATGATGGAAACGGGCCTGGCACCATCACACAGGGAGAATACGATACGGTAATTGTAACTTACGACTGGCTGACTGTCAAATACAGATATCCGCAATTCACGGTTACACATTTCAAGATGACAGCACAGCCAAACACCACAGGCAGGAAACGCACACTTTATGTAAGCGTTGCGGTCGATGATTTTTCCGCAGACATCAAGGTAACGCAGCGTTGAGCAGTTTGCTATGAAGGGGAAAGGAGTTATAGGGGAAGTTAAAGGAGTTAAGGGAGTTAAGACACAAGAAGCATTACAGCCATACTTTGGAACAAATAAACAAGTTGCGGACAACAAACGGCTTAACATCTTAAACAATGCGTTTTCCGAAAAGCCGATAACGGCAGCTACGAGAATTTAGAGCAATATACTAAATAATACTCTACTCTCAATCGGCTGCCTGTCAATTATCTTACTCGCACCATCTACTTTGCCATAAATGTTAAATCCTGTCCTATCTGCCGAAAAAACACGGTGCCTCGCTCGTGGTGTACCGAAATTTTCGTATATTTGTTCACACAAATGATATACTTGAAAATAACAGCCGATTTCGTTGTCAGCAGAAAGTTATCCACAAAACAAGAAAAATATGGCAAAATACGGTTACAATAAAGAAATAGGGTTCTTCGAGATAGACCCAACGGCTCTGTCGGTTGGACTGTCGTATGCAGAGAAAAATGAATATACAGCATTACGGATTCGTTGCCTAAATCAGAATAATGGGCAACGATATACGTTGGATTTTTCCGTCTTTGCAGACAAATATTTTGTTAGAAAACTAATAATCGGAGATTGTTTTCTTATAGAGAAAATTCTAAATATTGACGCTTTATACACTTTACATAATCTTGAATTTTTAAGTATCTCCCAACCGATACGGTTAGATTTATCGCAATTCAGCAATTTGACAACACTTTATATTACTGGCGATAATAAAGTGAAAAATATAGAGGCACTGATAAATCTAAGGCATTTATTGCTTAGTTCTACTTCACATACGGATTTGACGCATCTTGAAAATTTGCGAAACTTGGAGGCATTGCGAATATCTGGAGGAAAAATCACAAGTTTACAAGGCATCGAAGCATTTAAGAATTTAAATAGTCTGAAACTACTGTATTGCCGTAAACTAACAGATGTAAACTCTATAAGCAAACTCGCATATCTTAAAAAATTACATATAGAAAAATGTGGACAAGTTGCCGATTTGTCTTTTTTGCAAGGAAATCAAACCATCCGGGATTTATTTGTGGAAAAGGTGAGTAACCTTAATTTTATTTCGTCTATGCCCAATCTTGAAAAATTTTCTTTTTGGAACTGTATAAACGGAGATTTAGAACCGCTAATACATACTCCAAGCCATATTTATTTTTATCCAAACAAAAAGCATTACAGCCATACTTTGGAACAAATAAACAAGTTGCGGGCAACAAATTGCCTAACATCTTAAACAATGCGCTTTCCGAAAAGCCGATAACGGCAGCTACGAGAATTTAGAACAATATACTAAATAATACTCCACTTTCAATCGGCTGCCTGTCAATTATCTTACTCGCACCATCCACTTTGCCATAAATGTTAAATCCTGTCCTATCTACCAAGAAAATACGGTGCCTCATTCGTGGTGTAGCGAATTTTTTGTATATTTGCTCACACTAATGATATACTTGAAAATAACAGCTGATTTCGTTGTCAGCAGAAAGTTATCGCTAAAAAATTACATACTAAAAAATATTGAATATGGAACTTTACATAAAAAAATGGTGGGGCAATTATGTCGGTGGATGCGATGACACATTCCTATTGCTCGACTATTTCGGAAGTCAAAAGCAAGACAACTTGGAATTAAGCAAAATATTATCCGATATTCATTTGAACACCTTATTGAAAGAAAACTCGGTAAATGAAGGGGATGCTTATTTTACCATAAATGAATCTTATGAGCCTCACTTTGATATGGCTACTGACGTAATAATAGACCTGTCTGCCATATTACTGGAAAGCATAAAAAACGGAAAGGTCAATATGAAGGAATTAGACCCTAATAGTGAATATTCTAATTTTTTTTCTATCTCTACATCAAAAGATGATGCAATGCTTCTTCTAAATGGTCTGAACAATTTTATAAACACCCCACAAGAATATGAATTGGCAGATTTTATGGATGAAAGCGAATTGGAAGAATTAGTCAGCGACTGCAAGGAGATTAGCGGTATATTAACCGATTGCATCAGCCAAATGTAGCGATGACAAGCAGCCGCTCTGCCTAAACGGCAACAAGGCAAGATAGACGGAACTATAAATAGGCAAAGTAATATCTAAACGGTATTCCTTTCGCAACATTAAAATTCAATGATGAAAGCAAAACTGACAAGAATAAAAGATTGGGAGTTTGACGGAATAAAATTGTCTGGCACTTCCTTCAAATATAGCCCACTTGGCGAAAAAGGAATGGTTGCTCGCGGCGAAGATGAGATAGTATTCTCCATTTATCATTCACAGCAAAAATCGAAAGGAGTGCTATGGGTAAAAGGAGATGCTTCCCGATTTATCCCCAGTCCAGAACCCCAAGAAATGCAAGACCTTGCTCAAGCACCCGTACTTTTATCCTGCAACAACGGAATATTGTTTCTTTGTGGAGCCGGCAAAACTCTTTGGTGGTTATCTGAAATAAATGGCGATTGGATTTCTATTCCTATGGACAACTGGTGTGTCGGTGGCATACCTATGCCAATAGCTGTTACGGGAGAACATAACGTATTTCCTATCGTATGCAGGGTAGACAGGCTTCTGGAAGCAACAAACAGTTTCACAACTCTGACTGTCAATTTCGCAACAATGACTGCCCGTTGGTCCGACATTGGTTCTTGCGTGTACAGCAAGGCAGGAATCCGGCAGACGCATCTTGATTCGGTAACAAAAGCAAAGGGAGATTTCTCCAAAGCAGCTTTCAGCTACAACTATCCTCTGATAGGCTCCATTCAAGAACAGGCTGGACATCTATATGCTTTCTTAGAAAGTAGCACGATTAATCCGGCAGGCTTAGTTGGAATGGGATATTATTGGTATATGGAATTAGAGTCCAACGGCTTGTTCAAAAAGAAACTGTGGGGCAAAGACTATTTAAACAATCTGCCCGGAAAATACGGGATGCGAGGTAAATTCTCCGGAGACAGAACTTGGCTAATCTTATCTTCCATTTTCAAGACAGATGAGTGGAAAGGCAAGCAAAAACTATTGCGGCTTGCTGACTGCACATTGGCCGACCTCGTTATGCCTCGCGGATACAGTACTTTCCGATTGTTAGACGTGTGGAACAACCGGGCATTCATCTGTAATGAAGATACAAAGCTGGCTCTTTGTGAAATAATATGGGAGTAACTATTTATAAATATTGCTATTCTCAAAATCTACAAACGAATTATAATTCATTAAGCTCACATTAAAAATAACATTATGGTAAGATTTATAAAGGCAACGTATGAATTACATTTCATCGCAGTAGAACAACAAAGACAAATAATAAAAAGAGCCGCAAACGATATTATTGATAATTTCAATGATTGGACTTGGCAAAATTCAATATATGATAAACTTCGTAAAGTCGAAAATCATAATACTTCATTATTAATTGTTTTAAGATTATTTCATCAAAGTGAAATAGAAGAAGGTAAACTAAAGTCGTATACCCGGTATATAAAGAAAAAAGAAAGGCTTGTTATTGACCAAATGCTTGCTTTGGATGATTATCTGAATTTGACAGAAAATGAAATCAGGCAAAAGCTCTGCAATGACATTTGTAATTACGTTTGCGATATGTTGAAAAAATATAAAGACCAATTTTGCGATTTTGACGCAATGTCATTTATTCCGTTGTTTAAAACCCAAATGGATAGAATTTAAAATAATAAATTTCCATATTTATGATTATGGAAATAAATTAAGCAGATAACATACATCTGTTCTGCCTAACGTCGGCAAGCTATATCCCATTATAAACCCCCGAGAAGCAAAAACACAATGAATAACACCACATACACGTTGTAATTATATAAAAACAGCTCAAGCTATAAGGATTTTCAAATTTCACACCTCCCATTTCACATCTGATAATCAGGAGATAACCTTGTGTTTTCAAAACGTGCGAAAAATGCACGCTATTCTTCGCAAGAATGCACGCCAATCGCACGAAGATTGTACGGCGTTTATCGCACTATTGGAATGAGAACACAGGCCTGACACCTGACCAGAAGGAAAAGAATCCGTGAGAGGGGCATTATAGGGGGGAAGAAGTGAAAGGAGTGAAAGGGAGTGAAGACATTTGAAGGAGTTAAGGAGTTAAAGGGAGTTAAGACAACAGCTCGAGCTGCAAAGTTTTTCTCATTTCCCATTTCACATCTCCCATTTTCCATTTCACATTTTCCATCTCCCATTTCACATCTCCCATTTTCAGATTTTTCTTAAATAACTTGTGGGTTCGTATTTTTTTTCCTATATTTGCACATTAGATTTGTATTGTGCAAACCATTTAAACCAATAAGGATAAACAGATGTCGATTTCCAAAACCAGACAGAAACTCGTTGATGTAGCCAGGCAGTTGTTTGCCAAGAACGGCATTGCCAACACCACGATGAACGATATAGCGAAGGCTTCGGGCAAGGGTCGCCGCACGCTCTACACCTATTTCAAGAGCAAGGACGACGTGTATTACGCCGTGATAGAAACGGAGCTGGTGCGCTTGTCGGACAAGCTCGACGAGGTGGCATCGAAGAATATTCCGCCACACGACAAGATCATCGAACTCATTTACACGCACCTCAGCATGATCAAGGAAACCGTGATGCGCAACGGCAACCTGCGTGCCGAGTTCTTCCGAAACATCTGGATGGTGGAGAAGGTGAGGAAGAATTTCGACGAGGACGAGATAGAACTCTTCCGCAAGGTCTATACCGAGGCGAAGGAGGCCGGGGAGATCGACATCGACAACGTGGAGCTCGTGGCCGACATCACCCACTACTGCATCAAGGGCTTGGAAGTGCCCTTCATCTACGGACGGCTCGGGCACGGACTCACCGAAGAAACCAGCCGCCCGCTCGTGGCAAAGGTGGTCTACGGTGCGCTCGGAAACAAGATAAACAGGCAGCCCTTCGAGCCGAAGGACGATTTCTAAGGCCCGGAAGCCCGGAAACGTTCAGGGATTTTACCTTATTATATATAATAAATAACTATCTAAAATAAAATAAGACTATGGGATTATTATCAGGAAAGACAGCCCTCATCACGGGTGCTGCACGTGGCATAGGCAAGGCTATCGCCGTAAAGTTCGCACAGGAAGGTGCCAACATCGCATTCACTGACCTCGTTATCGACGAGAACGGTAAGGCTACCGAGGCAGAAATCGCCGCTCTCGGCGTGAAGTGCAAGGGATATGCGAGCAACGCTGCCGACTTCGCACAGTCGGAGGAAGTAGTGAAGCAGGTTAAGGAAGAATTTGGCGCAATAGATATTCTCATCAATAATGCCGGTATCACGAAGGACGGTCTGATGCTCCGAATGACGGAGGCACAGTGGGACGCAGTAATCGGCGTGAACCTCAAGAGCGCGTTCAACTTCATCCACGCCTGTGTGCCCGTGATGATGCGTCAGCGCGGCGGCAGCATCATCAATATGGCAAGCGTCGTGGGTGTTCACGGCAATGCCGGTCAGGCTAACTATGCCGCTTCCAAGGCAGGTATGATAGCTCTGGCAAAGTCGGTAGCTCAGGAAATGGGTCCGAAGGGCATCCGTGCCAACGCCATCGCCCCCGGCTTCATCGACACGGCTATGACGCAGCAGCTCTCCGAAGAAATCCGCAAGGAATGGGCTTCAAAGATTCCATTGCGCCGCGGCGGCACAACCGAGGACATCGCAAACACAGCCCTCTACCTTGCTTCAGACCTCTCCAGCTATGTTTCCGGACAGGTGATTCAGGTAGACGGCGGTATGAATATGTAAGTTGATAAGTTTAAGTTTTTAAGTTTACAAGTGAACGAGTGAACAAGTAGACGAGTAGATTAGTTTACAAGTTTACGAGCGGACAAGTAAACGAGTGAACAGGAGGACAAGTTTACAAGGAGATTACTTTACGGGTGGCAGGTCAGGAAAATGGCAGCAAATGCCAATGACATTGCAATGAAGAAACCTACTCGTAAACTTGTCCCCCTTGTTTCCTTGTGAACTACCAATCAACTTGTCCCCTTGTAAACTAACCTACTTGTTTCCTCGTTCCCTTGTAAACTTGTTCACTCACTTTTTAATATGCAAGTAATCTACGAAGACAATCACGTCATCATCGTCCATAAGGAAAGCGGCGAGATAGTGCAGGGCGACAAGACCGGCGACCGTCCGCTCTCCGAAACAGTCAAAGAGTGGATAAAGGAGAAGTATGCCAAACCGGGAAACGTTTTTCTCGGCGTGGTCCATCGGCTCGACCGTCCCGTTTCGGGTCTCGTTGTATTTGCCAAAACCTCCAAGGCACTCGCGCGCCTGAACGAAATGTTCCGTAAGGGCGAAGTGCATAAGACCTACTGGGCACTGGTGCAGACGCCGCCGGCCGTGCCCGAAGCCACGCTGACCGACTGGCTCGTGCGCAACGAGCGGCAGAACAAGAGCTATGCCTACGACCACGAAGTGCCCGGTTCCAAGAAATCCATTCTCCACTACAAGACCATCGGCTCCACTGACCGTTACACGCTGCTCGAAGTGAACCTTCTGACTGGCCGCCACCATCAGATACGCTGCCAGTTGGCAAATATGGGCTGCCCCATCAAGGGCGACCTCAAGTATGGCGCGCGCCGTTCCAATCCCGACGGCAGCATCTCGCTCCTCAGCCACCGCGTGGAGTTTATCCATCCCGTTTCAAAGGAAAACATCTCCGCCGTCTCGCCGTTGCCTGCCGACAGAGCTTGGGAAGGGGTAAAAAAGTAAAGGGGGATGAGCAAACGAGAGAACAAGGATACAAGAGAGTTAGTTCCCGTCTTCACACCAATAAAAGCTATATTGTCTTCATTCTTCGGCACGCATTCACACAAAGCATCCATAAACACAACTGCGCATCTATTCTTTTTCGCGCATTGCTGCAAACATTATCTGTGCTATCCTTATAATGATTGCACTCTCTGTGCCGAGAAACAGCTATCTGTGAATCTGTGCAATCCACGAGAGGGGTATTTCTCACAAATAGTGCAGGCTCTATCTCATTGATTCGCAAAATCGGCGTAATCTGCGTGAGATGGTTTCTCGCAGATGGCGCAGATTACGCTGATTCTGTTTTATTATAAGATGGGAAATGGAAAAAAGCCGTGCAGATTGAACCATTGTCTTAACTCCCTTTAACTCCTTTAACTCCTTTAACTCCCTTAACTCCCAATATAATGGGAAATAGGAAACGTTTTGCAGTCCAAAGCTGTTGTCTTAACTCCCTTAACTCCTCTAACTCCTTTAACTCCCAAATCTTTCAACTTCTAAAAAATCCTCCCCCTCCCCGTTCAAGTCTCCTGATTTTATTGTAACTTTGCAGCCGTATGAGTAAAGGTAAGCTAAAGAAATTTGCAGAGATGGAAACATTCAGCAATGTTTTCCAATATCCCTATGGCGTGATAAGCGAGGTGCCGTTTGAGATGAAGGGGCATTGGCGCGAACAGTATTTCCACAACGACAATCCGATAATACTCGAGCTTGGCTGCGGAAAGGGCGAGTATGCCGTAGGACTGGCAAGGGTGTTCCCGAACATCAACTTCATCGGGGTGGACATAAAAGGTGCGAGAATCTACACCGGGGCGAAACAGGCTCTGGAAGAGAATCTGGAAAACGTGGCCTTCCTGCGCACGAGCATCGAGATCATAGACCGGTTCTTCGGCAAGGACGAGGTGCAGGAGATATGGCTCACCTTCTCCGACCCACAGATGAAAAACGTTCACAAGCGGCTTTCCTCCACCTTCTTTATGAACCGGTACCGGAATTTCCTCGTGGACAACGGCATCGTACACCTCAAGACCGACTCGAATTTCCTCTTTACCTACACCACGTATATGGTGGAGAAAAACAACCTGCCCGTACTTTTCCGAACAGAAGACCTCTACGGAAACGAGACAGAGGGAGTAAAGGCCGACGACATCGACGAGAAGACAAGGGAAATACTCGGCATTCACACCTACTACGAAAACCAATGGATAGAGCGAGGGCTGAACATCAAGTATATGAAGTTCCACCTGCCACAATCGGGCGAACTCTCCGAACCCGACGTTGAGATTGAACTCGACGACTACCGTTCCTTCAAGCGGACAAAACGCAGCAGCAAGGATACGGCAAAGTGAATTGTTGAGTTCGGGATAAGTCCCGAACTCAGAGGGAACGAGAAGACAAGGAGGTTAGATTCGAGTTTACGAGGAGACAAGTGGACGAGTGAACAAGGAAGTTAGATTACAAGTTTACAAAGAGGTTAGTTTAGAACTAAGTTCGTGAACGGAATAGACGAGGAGATTTTGTAAGCAAATCTCCTCGTTTGTTTTTACCTGTATGCAAGGCACTGCACTTGCCACTTCATAAACCAGTTTCCTTGTCTACTCGTCTACCAGTTTACTTGTTCACTTAGCCCCTCATAAACTAACCTCCTCGTCCACTCGTTCACTTGTAAACTCGTAAACTAACTTACAACAACCTATCCCCGTAGATTGCGTTCTTGATGTCCTGCTCGTGGTCGAACACGAAGCGGGCAACGATGGCACTGAGCAGAGCCGTCGATGGCATCTTGATGCTGTTGGCCGACTTCAGACGGTCGAGAATGTGCTTGAGGTCGGAATCTATGTAGACCGTGGCGAGCTTGGAATCGCGCAACTTATATTCCTTTGCGAGGTCGAGGAAGAGCTGCCAGCTCTCTTCGCCGCTCTCCTTCCTGATGGTGTATTCCTTTGCCAGATCCTTGCCCTCGGCTTTCGGCAGTTTCTTTGCCGCCGGTGCCGTTCGGTCTTTCGTATCGGTTGGCTGAACATTTTCCTTTTTTGTCGCACTTGGTTGCATCACAGCCGACGCAGCAGCACTGGCGGCAGCAGCGTTATCGTTCTGAATTTCTTCCTTTTTTGTCGCACCAACGTTGGTTGCCGACTCAGGATTCTGCACTGAATGCACAATATTCTTTATACTTCCGGGAAGCGTAACTTGTGGTTTCTTTGCCATATCTTATGAAAAATTGAGTATTGAAACAGAGCGTTCATTGTCCGACAGAACACTCGTAAATAAGTAATCACACTTATATATGTTTCAATATTTGCGTTTCTGTATTTTTATATATTTATATTTCAACTCTTTTGAATACTATATTAGGATTCAGACGGTTAGTCCTTCCCCACTCTATTTCATTCGTTTGAGCATATAGTCGAATGCGCCTTGCACGGCCTGTCGCTGAGTTGCCAAGAGTTCAAAGGTGTTGATGCGCTTGAGCGTTGCGCGGCTGTTCACCACCGGCGTAACCTTGCCAATCTGCTGGAATATTTCGTTCGTCTCGTTCCACATACGCTGCTCGTCGCTCGTACCGATTCGGGGGTCGATTCTGTTCGGAACGAAGAATATTTCGGCGTGCATATCGGGATTGTGCGCCTTGAGCATATTGATAACCTGCACGAAGGTACCGGTGGAATCGAGCGTCTTGTCCTCATATTCATAGGGACAGATGATGTAATCGGCATTGGCAAACAACGGAACAAGACCATCCTCGCTGACGTTACCCGGAGAGTCGAAGAGCACGTAGCCGTCTACTTCAGATGCTGAGTCCATCAACTGCTGCATCACCTCGGGTTCGCTCACGTCGAAATCCTGCACGCTGTACGGTTCTTCCACGCCCTGATAGATTTCCGCATCCTTCTGTCGCTGCATCAGGATGGTCTTCTGCAAGTCGGTATCTATGATGCAGACCGGCTTGCGCTTAAAAGCTAAATAGTTGGCAAAGAGAATACAGAGTGTGCTCTTCCCTACCCCACCTTTCTGATTGGCGAAAACTATTTTTTTATTTTTCATTATTTATATATTTATATTATTTTATTTAAACACAAAATCCCTGTTCGTCGAGCCTTACAGAGGTTGTTTTCACTCTTAAGACGCATACACCACTCCCCTACTCTGCTTTCATCATCTCATAAGCAGCAGTGAATGCTCCTACTGAAAGCACACAAACCAAAAGCAAAACAGTATTGACAATGCCCATACTGCCACCGGCAATTAAAACAACAAGGCTGACGATGAAGAGGATGAACGCACCACTTACTTCAAGGAAAAAGCGATGGCACTGCCGTTTCAGCTCTCCACAGGAATGCTTATAGAGCGCAACGAGCACCTGCACGACTCCACAAAAGAATCCTCCATAAAAGACTGCCGACACGAAACTGTAAAAAGGCCATCCCATATAGTTGGGAAAACACAGCCCAAAGACGCGCGTCTGGAGCATATAGAGCACCAGAGCCACCGAGGCTATCAAAGACACAACGGGATAATACCCACTCTGAAACTTTGCCTGTACGCTCTTCATACCTTTATATATAGACACAAGCAGCCCGGCGACCGAAAGCATTGAAATAATCTCGCCTGCGAGCGACAGTTTTTCCATCGGTGCGTATGAATATTCGTCCATTGCCTTACCTATCAGAAATTCCGAATCGGCATAAGCTGAATAAACCATCAGCAGCAGTCCGAGGACAAAAAGCACAAAACAAATCTTATTGAACACGCTGATTTGTCGTGTAATCGGTAAATGAGATATCAGTTCTTTCTTCATATTCATCGCATTATTACTCCACAACTAATTGATATCAAGATTTCTAAACAACAATATAGTTACAGATTTTCATTTTTATATATTTACATTTATACAAAACAAAATAGATATATTTATTTATATTCACTCACATCCGTGTCGTCGCCATCCTCATATTGAGGGTCGTCTGACATTGTGAAGCGTATCATTACCAAAGGCACAATCATCATTGCGTATGTGGCAATCTGACTGATGGTAAAATAGGTGGCAAGATCGTTGAGCGACAGCCCTCCCACCGATGTGTACATATAGGTGTATAGCCCTTGAAAAACAAGTGTCAGCAACGGACAAAGCACCAATGCCCACCCGTATTGCCTGATTTTGCCGACGAATTTTCGGATAAGGCTGACGCCAAGCACCATCTGCGACAGAAAAAGGAACAGATTGGCGATAGGCACGAAGTTGTCTTTGAACTTGCTGAAATCGGTTGTCTGGAACGTTCCGTGCACGGAAATCGTGTCGCCCGACGGTATCAGCTGCACAACAGTAATCAGTAAGCTGAGCACCATCAGCAGAATCATCATCAGATTCATAGAAAAATGCTTTGCTTTTTGCAGACAACGGCGGAAAATTTCAAAGATGGCGAGTTCCGACAGCACGAAGAGCACATTCTGCACCACCTGAAACGGATCCAACGCTTGCAGCACCGCCGTACCATCCACCGTATTCATTTCCGTTTTCGGCATTCCAACCCAAGCATTGTGAAATCCCAATGCAACTACTATTACCAATATAAAGTAAGACCAGTTGAGCACGGCCTTCGATATTTTCGATATTTTAAATTGCGATATATTCATATTTGTATTTTTACATATTCATATAAAGAGATAAAACCACCGTAAAAAAAAAGTTTGCCTCAGGCGGGGAAACACATTTATATAAATATATTTCAACCTATTCGCGCAAAACCCTATTTCTGCAAATATATAAATATGCAACAGAAAACAAGAGGATGCCGCTAAAAACAGCGCATTTCTTTATCTCAAATCACACCTTATATATATGTATAATCATATTTCTATATATTCACGGCAGGGAACACATCTCTATTATCATCGCAAAATTAAGCAAACAAACAGAAATAACAAAATATTTTAATGTTTTTATTCAAACAAAGAATAAAATAAATATTTTCATTCTTATTTATATTTTTATATATTTACAGAATAAAACAAATAAACAGAATGCTGTTTAACGAACTATCCGACAAATATGGAGGATTCGCTCAGCAGAAGAAAAAAGAGGATTTAGCGACAAATTAGGAAGAAAAACTGCTAAAAGGATGAAACAAAGAATCGAGTGCGAAAGGGAATAGGGGAGTGGGGGAGGAAAAGAATGAAGATTTTGGAGCAGCAAACGAAAAGGAAGTGAAAACTGACCGAAATAAAGCCTGAAAAATGAAAAAACAGGAATGCCGTGCGAAAAATGGGGCAAAATGAGCAAGACAAACAAAGTGCGACAAATTAGGAAGCAGAAAAAAGAGTGCGAAAACTTGAGATAAATAACTGATTTACAGAATAGTTATGGGTAATGATAAAACCAAAGTGCGACAAAAAAGTGAAAAGTTTTGTGAAAATATAGCTGAAATGATAGAGCAAAACGGCATAATAAATTGATTAATAGCGATTTAAAGATAAAAGAAAAGAGAAAATCAGCTGATAAACCTACTAATATGTCGCCGAAATAATCTAAGAATAGAATGCTCTGGAGACAGATAAATGAAAGGATTTAAAATAAAACGGAGCGAAGTTTGGAGATTTCCGCAATGTGAGTGCGACAAAAAGGGAACGTGGAATTAACGCGAAAAAAACGAATCGTCAGGCAGATAGAGGAGATAAATATGAAATCTGACACTATCCACAGATGGAGCATAGCGACAAAAAAGGAAGTTTTAAAATAGGAACCAATAAAATCATAGTGCGACAAATTAGGAAGTAATATTCCAAACAAAGAAGAAGGCGTGCAGTTAGCTGATTTTTAGGGAGATAGAGTAGGGGGCGGATTTTTACGGGGAGATAAAACAGTGGTAAAAGGACAGAGAAAAATTGAGAAGGAAAGGAACTGAAAAGCAGAAAAAGGACAGAAAGGACAACGGAAGAGGCGAAAACGCAAAGCTGAAAGGGAAGAACGATGAACGGAAAGGGGACAAGAGAGGGGAAGAAAATAAAAGAATCGGACACAGAAAAGGAAGCAGCGAAGACAAAACAAAGGAAACGGAGGCTTGCAAAAGGGAGCAGAGAGAACTCAACAAACGGAACGGGGCAACAGAAAAGCGCAATGAAGGAGACAAAAACTAACGGAAATGAATTTTTGGGGAAGCAGGGTGGGGGAGAAAGGGAACTGAAGCAAGGCGCAACTGTGCGACAAATAGGGAGGGTCGCTGGAAAACTTTTAGTAAAATCATCGGAAAGAAAAATCAAAAAAATAGAGATTTACAAACTTAAAACTTTCTCAAAAGTTTAGAAAATCTTTCTTTATCTATTATTAGATATTATATAAGGGCTTGCAAGGTGCTGATAGAAAGATTGTTACAAGGTTTGTTGGCGACATATATGTAGTTTAGCGCAGACAACAAGGGAAGTATGGTTCGACAAATTTGTAGGGTAGATGCGACAAGTTAGTAGGAGAGTGAAACACGTCTGCGACAAATTTGTAGTATCGCTTCGACATATTAGGAGCAAATT
Source organism: Prevotella sp. HUN102 (assembly GCF_000688375.1). Lineage (NCBI taxonomy): Bacteria > Pseudomonadati > Bacteroidota > Bacteroidia > Bacteroidales > Prevotellaceae > Prevotella > Prevotella sp. HUN102. Next base: position 208,950 of record NZ_JIAF01000003.1, read on the forward strand.
CCTGTTAGCAGTAATTAATTCCGACAAAATTATGGATTTTCTCTGTTTTCTGATTGTTTTATGCTGAATTATCTGTTATGAATCATTTGTTTTGTCGCTGCATTCTATTTTCTTAATCCTTATAATTTACTGTATAAATAATTGGAAATCAATGATATTTAAAAACTTAAATTTTATCATCGACAAAAAGGGAGATAGTTTAGGAAACTGATATTTGCAAAAGTACGACAAAAAAGGAAAATGCTGAAAATATTTTACACGATTCGTACCCTTGCATAGCTTCTATCTAAAGATAGAAGCATATTTGTCGCTTTTTTCGGCGGAAATGAGCCGTGGAGTGTGGAAAGCTAAATTCAGGGAACGAATGGGAGTGTGGCTGTTGGCGAGATGTTTAATGCGTTGGCGCATCGGTTCAGCGTTCGGGCGTGGCATAAAAGGCGATTTTCGGCAAACTTTCCGAGTGTCCGGTAGTTGCCCGGTAGGGAGAGCTTGGCTGCGATATTTTGATTTTTCTTTACAGATTCGTGAGGGTAGAAGTGTGAATACTCCTATTTTGTCGCACGTTTGTTGCGTGATGAGTTGTCGGTGGTTGTTTGATTTGATTGGATGAAAGCATTGAAAATCAGATAGATAAGTCTATTTTTCTCCTTACTTTTCCATTGTTTTCGCTTGATTTACGTGAAAAAATCGGTTCTCATAGGGGAGAATGTTGAGAATTTCTTAAATCTTTACTCATTTTTTTGCGTTCTAAGCGTTTTAGATGATTTTCCTTGTCTGCCCTGCAAAAATCTTTTTTGTCGCCTTAAATCGAAGAAAAATCCTCTTTTTGCCTGAAGGGCAGGTTCAACTTTGTGTTTTCTGCTTGAGGGTAAATTGTGAAAATAGATTAATTGCGACAAATTAGTAAACTCTTTTCTTTTCAATTTTTCCTTTGTAATAAGTGGAATTTTCATTATTGGCGACAAAAAAGGAACAAATTTTAAGTTCCTAAAGTTTATCCTTAATGCGCTCTTTATCAGCCAACTGATTCTTGTAGTGCGCTGAAGAAGACGGGAAATATTGCCGAAAATCAATGTGAAAAACGCTTGATAAGCTCCCCTTGTCGGCTCTGTTTGCAGTTAGCCTGTTCCATTCTTCGCAAGAATGCAGCGTGAGTGTGCGAAGATTGTGCGACAAATGTGCGAAGATTGCATTTCATTCTTCGCATGCTTGCAGATTAATATTTTTATGTTTTTCCGTTGTAATATTTATATGTTCTTTCATATAAATTTAAAAATAGAAATATATTTATATTTAAAAAATTGATTATAAGAGTTTTAATGTGGTTACTTATAATAATGTTTTTATATAATAATATAAATAAACCTGCACAATCTGTACCATCAGCGAGAGAGTGGTTCTCGCAAATCCCGCAAATGGGCTGAAAAAGATTTGCGTAATCTGCGCCATCAGCGAGAGAATGGTTCTCGCAGATTTCGCGAATCTCGCAAATTATGTGAAATGGAATCGGCTTAATCTGTGGTATCAGCGAGAGGATGAATTACGAGGATTGGGTAAGTGGATGAAGAGAGGATAAGTGTGTTGAAATATAAATAACTGTATATTTATAAATAGAATAATATAAAATAATAAATATATAGAATATTGGCAGTTAGGTGGTTGTGCGTTTTAATGTATTGTCTGGGCTATGAAAACAATGTGGATACTCATTTTCTTTGCAAAGAATTGCCCTTTCCGATGATAGAAAACCATCAAGGGAAAGGGCTGTTCTTATGCGGTTGGTTGAGGGAGTGTTGAATGTCAGTTCAGGTTGCCCTTGTCTACGAACATTATGGCTTTGTTTTCGTCTGCCACCAGACTGATGTAGCGTTCGTATTCGCGGAGCACATCGGCTATGATTTCCTGTTTTGTAAGATATTGAATGTCGTTGCCGGTTCTGCCGTCGCTGAAGTAGGTAACGGGCAGATACTGTTTTTTGTCGTCTATTTCGGGCGTGTTGTCGTCGTCGATGAGATAGTTGGATATGGTTTGCACTTCCGCCGCCACGCCGTATCTGAAATTCCATATCTGGTCGTGCGGGATGAGGAGTTCCAAGGAGAGAGGGCCTCTTTTGCCCTGATGGATTTGTGCGTCGATGCCCCGTTCAGAAAGTTCGCGCCGCAATTCCTCAAAGGCCGGCCGCACCTTCTCGGCGAAGAACCGCTTTACGTCCTGACGCTTGGAGAAGGTGAGAATCTGGTCGAGCCGCTCGTGCCAGTGGCTGCCGTCCCAGTTTCGGCTGCCGTATGGGATGCGCGAGCTGTGGTAGAGCCGGTCGGTGCGCAAAGCCTTGAGCAGGCAGAAGCAGAGCAGGAGCATTATGAGGCCGAAGGGCAGTGCCGATATGAGTGTCATTGTCTGCAAGGATTTCAGGCCTCCCGTGCGCAGGAGGGCCATTGCTATGACTGCCAGCAGCACTCCCCAGAAAGCATTCTGCCACTTGGGTGCGTTGGGACGGTTGCCAGATGCGATGCTGTTCATTACGAGGATTCCCGAGTCTGCCGACGTAACGAAGAATACGGCAATCATCATCACGGCCAGCACGCACAGAGGCTTTGCCAAGGGGAACTGTTCGAAGAAAGTGAAGAGCAGCACGTCGGGATTGCCTGCCAACGCCGAGAGTGCACCGTTTGCTGTATGCTGGTCGATGTAGATTGCGCCGTTTCCGCAGACAGTCATCCACAGGAAGATGAAAACTGACGGCACGAAGAGCACTGCGAGGATGTATTCGCGGATGGTTCTTCCTTTGGAAATACGGGCAATGAAGAGCCCTACGAACGGTGCCCAGCTGATCCACCACGCCCAGTACATCACCGTCCACGACGTGAACCATTCGCGGCTGTCGGACTCGAAGGCAAAGGTGTTGAAGGTAAGCGAGGGCAGTCGCCCGATATAGTTGCCCACGCCTTCGCTGAATGCGCTCATAAGGAAGGTTGTAGGGCCGAGGAGCAGCACGAATATCATCAGCAGCACGGCAAGCCCAAGGTTGATTTCGCTGAGTTTCTTCACTCCCTTGTTCACTCCCGCCACGGCGGAGAATATGGCTACGGCACTGACAACGGTGATGATGATGCACTGGAATAAGTAGCTTGACTCGCTGAATATGCCCAGATGCACCAGTCCGGCATTGAGCTGCACCACGCCGAAACCCAGAGAGGTGGCTATGCCGAAGAAGGTGCTGACGAGTGCGAAGATATCCACCACGTCGCCTATCGGCCCGTTTATTCTGTCTTTCAGTATGGGATATAGCCCGCTTCTGATGGCCAGAGGCAGCTTGTATCGGAAGGAGAAGTAGGCGAGGATAAGCCCTGCCACGGCAAAGATAGCCCACGCGTGCAGTCCCCAGTGGAAGAAGGTGGCAAGCTGAGCGTCCTTTGCAGGCTGCAATGTGCCGGGAAGAGCCGGGTTCACATAGTGAGACATTGGCTCTGCCACGCCGAAATACATCAGTCCGATTCCCATTCCGGCTGCGAAGAGCATTGCTATCCACGAAAAGAAGCTGTACTGTGGCGACGAGTTGTCGGCTCCCAGTCGGATGGTTCCTATCTTGCTGAATGCCAATGTAAAGAGGAATACGACAAAGAAGGACACAATGAGGATATAGGTCCAACTGAGCTTGGTGTAGATAACTGATTGGACTGCATTCAGTGCTTCGTTCATCCGTTCGGGGAAAAGCGCACAGGCGAGCGAAAGCACGAGGAGTACGAGCAGCCCCGGCACTGTAACGTTTCGTGTAAATGTTGTTTTGATGTCTTTAAATACATACATATATAGATATTTGTTTATATAATTATGTGGTAGAAGGGGGCGGAAGGCGCGGGGAAGTGCCCTGAAGAGGGGTGGCCACAGCGCAGGGCAGCAGATGAGGTAAACCGATGGTGTGATGGTCTTCCTGAATAGAGAAGGGCAATTCGGTCGGCTTCGCCGCAATGCCGGTCTCACTTGCCCCCTGACATACTTTTATTCAAGAAATAATAGCTGCCGTGAATGGGCTGCACGGTGGAAAAAGAAAACAATAAAGCACGTTTTCAGCATTTCCGTATGCAATATACGAAAAAAATATGAATTGTGCAAATACCTCTTTGCCTGCGGGCGTGTTGTTTCTTGCTGATATCACAGGCTTTGATTTAATTGATTTGCGTAATCTGCGAGAGCCTATTTCTTACTGATGGTACAGATTGCACTTACTAATGGAATCCACGGCAATATTTATGGAAACGATTTGTATTAATTTTAAGATAATTTAAACGTAGTTTTTGTTTTATTTCTTAAATTCTTAGTTATATTTGCACGCCAATATAAAATATTAGAAAGTTTATGGATATCAGCGAAATGACTGATAGGTTCATTATATGTTCACTTAATTAATTATATATTTATGTCCACTACTGTCCAAAGAAAAATTCTTGAACCTAATTCAAATTGATTATTTTCAATGAGTTACGCGAATATTATTTTTTCGAGATTTGGTTTTGTACTTTTGCAAATCGTATTGCAAGAGGCAGAACTCATGAATCAAGGAAAGACCGTATTCGCTCAAATCATGTCGCTCATACCAAGATATGAGTTCGACAAGTGCGTAAAGAGATACAACGGCAATAGACATGCCATCGGCTTCAAATGCAGAGACCAGTTTATGGTGATGAGCTTTGCCCAGTTCACCGACCAGATTAGTCTCCGCAGCATTGATGCGACGCTGGTGGCTCTCTCTTCCAAGCTCTATTCGAGTGGAATAAAGTATATCCAACGTTCGACTTTGGCCCATATCAATGAGACCAAGGATTGGCGTATATACCATGATTTTGGGCAGAGCCTGATAGCCTGGGCAAGAGAGCTGTACCAGGACGAACCGTCCCGGCTTGACGTGGATGGCATCGTGTATGCCTTTGACAGCAGCACCATCAAACTGTGCCTCCAGCTTTGCCCGTGGGCTCGTCTGCATCATGACAAAGGGGGTGTAAAGATGCATACACTTCTGGATTTGCGTGGCTCCATACCAACCTTCATCCATCTGACGGAGGCTGCTGTTCATGATTCCAAGACCATGAGTCTGATTCCCGTAGAACCAGGAAGCTACTATCTCATGGACAAGGGTTATGTTGACTTCAGACAGTTGTTCAACCACTTCCATCGTCAGCAGGCTTTCTTTGTGACAAGGGCAAAAGATAACATGAGGTATGAGGTAGTTGAGGAACGTCCTGTAGACAAACAGACAGGAGTTACAAACGACACCATTGTCAGACTTACAGGACCAAGAACCTCCAAGTGGTATCCAGACACACTGCGTATGGTTGTTTACGAAGATTATGCCACAGGTAACGTCTACAGATTCTTGACCAATGACTTTACTCATTCCTACCTGACAATCGCAGAACTCTACAGGGAACGCTGGCAAGTGGAGTGCTTCTTCAAATGGATAAAGCAGCGAATGCACATCAACTCGTTCTACGGAACGAGCCAGAATGCTGTATTCTCGCAGATTTGGATTGCTATCTGCGATTATCTGCTGCTTGCCATTGCAAAGAAAGTGTACCATATTGAACAGGATCTCTATATTTTATCGGCTGCCATCGGGAAGGTTCTCTTTGAGAGGAAACCCTTAGGCGAACTATTCGTTAAACCAAAACGTCCTCAGAATGACTCCAATGATGGTCAGCAGATCTTATGGAAAAATTTCTTTGGACAGTAGTGATTTATGTCAAAAGAATTTAGACTCACGACTTTAGCATTGGCGTGCCTTTTGGGGTTAGGTGCAAATGCTCAAGGTATTCAAAAAGGGTATTATCGCATAAAGAATGGTTATACCCGTCCAGACGGTAAGCAGTATGTTCAGGTAAGAGGCAAGTATGAAGCCCAGCCGGATCAGACTGCGAGCGAAGTAAAAACAGAGGCAGGTTCCATTATTCTATTGGAAGTAAAGGATACTGTTATCAATGGAAAATCGATTTATAATGTAAAGACATTGCGTTCGCAGGGCGTTGATGTAATCAATGGTTATTTGGTTCCTGCCATTAAAGTAGCTAAAAAGCAGGTAGATGATTTGCTTAAGGCTAAACTTGGTACAGGGGGGACGTATAGTGCAGCTAAATTAGCTATTGAAGCTGAATTTAAGAAGTGGGATTTGAATATGCATTTAGAAAAGACCTCACTTACTACGGGCGAAGAAGCTTATTATGCCTATGCCACAGTACCAAGTTTGCAAGGTGCCGTGGACTACTATAAGTTGTTAAAGACTGTGGGACCTTTCTTGGGAATAAATGTTAATACCATCCTTACTCCGGAACAGATTGCTGCCTTTGAGGGTGGTGCGGACGCCTTATGGCTTTATGCAGAAAAATTAGTTTATGAGAAACTGAAGGCAACATACGGAGAAACAAACTATTTTGTTCAGTTGGTTAAAAGCTATATAGACGCAAAGCGTATTAATCAAGGTCAGCAGTATTCATTGATAGAAGGTGATATCAAGCAGGTAATTGGTAATGGAAAGCAGTATGATCCAGCAGATCCGGCTTCCGCACACAATGAATATTCGGCTGACAAGGCAAAATTCGACTTTGTAAACAATGGCGATCCTGCTAATCACTACTATGGTCCTGAACGTCCGGTAGCCGGCGATGCGGCAAAATGGGTTTTGGAACCAGTCGGCGACCAACCTGACAACTATTTTGGCGTGAAACCTCTGGCTTCTATTCAGGGGCGTACAGGGAAATATTACACAACTCTTTATACTGACTTCCCTATGAAGGTTATGGACGGGATGACGGTTTACAAGATTTCTGGTATTTCAGAAAATGCCAATTATCCCGGCGTTGGTGTGGCAAAGGTAGAAGTTGTAGCCAAAGAAGGCGAAATCATTCCGATAGCTACTCCGGTCGTTTTGGAATGCAATGGCACGGATCCGGCTTCAAACCGTTTGTTGCCTGTACTTCAGGAGGGCGTTGCAGCTCCGACAGACAATTTGTTGTCAGGTATCTTCTTTGGCGACGATGTTGCCAATGTACTTGTTGCCGGTAAAGAGCTTCGCGTGTTGAACAAGAATGCTGCCGACGTAAATAATCCTATCGGCTTCTATAAGTACACAGGCACAAAGCTTGCTATGAACAAGGCGTTTATGATGCTCGACCCATCAATGGCCTACTCCAAGGGATTTATCCTTCAGTTGGGCGAAGACCCGGGAACAACTGGCATAACGGAAGTAGACAAGGATAAGAGTGCCGATAAGATGGAAATATTCGACCTTCAGGGCCGCCGCGTAATCAATCCTACACACGGAATTTACATTATTAACGGTAAGAAAGTGGTTATTAAGTAATTCGGAAGCTACTTAACTATTATTATAAAAATATAAACCATAAGAACGACGGTTCTTTATATATATGACGATTATGAAAAAATCATATTCAATGCCACGTTGCCACGTTGTTAAACTCAATGCCAGTGGCGAGATATTAGAGGGTGCATTCGGTAATAAATCAATCGTACCGATTGACGGCGATGTAACGGTGCCTGATCAAGGTGCCAAGCCGATAAAATTTAATGAAGATGATAAAGAAGATGACGTTTGGGGATATGATCCTACTTGGAGAGACTGATAAACGTCCTGTTATAAACACCGTTCCTAAAGTTATAAAGAAATAAATATAGGAATGATAAATAAGAATGAGACTATGCACGGTGGTGTGTGTAGTCTCATTTTTTGATTAATGCTTTCTCTGATTTTATCAGTTTACAGGATGTATAACGAAGAATCCCCACAACCTTTGCAGATTGTGGGGATTCGTATGCTTGCCGGAATCTTACTTACGGAGACCGAGTGCCTTGATGATAGCACGGTAACGCTCGATGTCGCGGTCGTACAGATAATCGAGGAGGGCACGACGCTTACCTACAAGGCGGGTCAGCGAACGTGTGGTAACGTGGTCCTTGCGGTTTTTCTTTACGTGCTCCGTGAGGTGCTTGATACGGTAAGTGAAGAGTGCGATCTGGCTTTCTGCCGAACCTGTGTCGCCGGCTTTCTGCTCCTTACCGAACTGTGTGAAGATTTCCTGCTTCTTTTCTTTGCTTAAGTACATTTTGATGTATTGATTAATGATTTTGTGCAATTACATCCTTTTGTCGCTCAACCGCCTTAATCACAACGGGTTGCAACGCTGAATGCATCGGATTCTCCGAAACTGCGCTGCAAAGTTACAACTTTTTATTTGATTGCCAATACTTTTTGGATTATTATTTGTACTTTTGCACTCATTAAAATTTGAAAAGCTTTTTAAGGTAAGTAAATGCAAGATATTAGAAACATCGCAGTAATTGCGCACGTCGACCACGGGAAGACAACCTTGGTGGACAAGATGATGCTCGCCGGCAAGCTGTTCCGTGACGGACAGAACAACAGCGACGAGGTTTTGGACTCCAACGACTTGGAGCGCGAACGAGGGATAACAATTCTGAGCAAGAACGTCAGTATAAACTGGAAGGGAACGAAGATAAACATTCTCGACACGCCGGGACACTCCGACTTCGGAGGCGAGGTGGAGCGTGTGCTGAATATGGCAGACGGATGCCTGCTGCTCGTGGACGCTTTCGAGGGACCGATGCCGCAGACGCGCTTCGTGCTCCAGAAGGCGTTGCAGATGGGACTGAAGCCGATGGTGGTGGTAAACAAGGTGGACAAGCCGAACTGCCGCCCAGAGGAGGTGTACGAGATGGTGTTCGACCTGATGTGCGACCTCAACGCAACCGAGGACCAGTTGGATTTCCCGGTGGTCTACGGTTCGGCGAAGAACGGATGGATGAGCGCGGGCTGGAAGGAACAGACCGACAATATTGATTATCTGCTCGACCTGATTGTGGAGAACATTCCCGGTCCGAAGCAGCTCGAGGGAACGCCGCAGATGCTGATTACCTCGCTCGACTATTCGAGCTACACGGGGCGTATCGCAGTGGGGCGCGTGCACCGAGGAACGCTCAAGGACGGACAGAACATCACCATCTGCCACCGCGACGGCTCTACGGAACGGACGCGAATCAAGGAGCTGCATACCTTTGAGGGTATGGGGCACAAGAAGACGGCTGCCGTGAGCTCGGGCGACATCTGCGCCGTGATAGGACTGGAGAACTTCGAGATAGGCGACACCATCGCCGACTTCGACAATCCCGAACCCCTGCCGCCGATTGCCGTGGACGAGCCTACGATGAGTATGCTCTTCACGATCAACGACTCGCCGTTCTTCGGCCGTGAGGGAAAGTTCTGCACCTCGCGCCATATCAGCGAGCGTCTGGAGAAGGAACTGGAGAAGAATCTGGCGTTGCGTGTGAGCAATGTTGAGAACTCTATGGACAAGTGGATCGTGAGCGGGCGAGGCGTGCTCCACCTTTCGGTGCTGGTGGAAACGATGCGCCGCGAGGGCTACGAGCTTCAGGTGGGACAGCCGCAGGTTATCTACAAGGAGATTGACGGGCAGAAGTGCGAGCCGGTTGAGGAGCTTACCATCAACGTGCCGAACGATTTCTCGAGCAAGATGATTGATATGGTAACGCGCCGCAAGGGCGAACTGCTCGGAATGGACACCGAGGGCGACCGTGTGAACATCACGTTCGAGATTCCCTCGCGCGGCATTATGGGACTGCGCACCAACGTGCTCACGGCCAGTCAGGGCGAAGCCATTATGGCGCATCGTTTCAAGGACTATCAGCCGTTCAAGGGCGAAATCGTCCGTCGCACCAACGGCTCTATGCTTGCGATGGAGAACGGAACGGCGTTTGCCTATGCCATCGACAAGTTGCAGGACCGCGGAAAGTTCTTCATCGATGCCGGAGAGGAGGTCTACGGAGGACAGGTAGTGGGCGAGCACGTTCACGACAAGGACTTGGTAATCAACGTAACGAAGTCCAAGCAGCTCACCAACGTGCGTGCATCGGGTTCGGACGACAAGGCACGTGTGATTCCGAAGACGGAAATGAGTCTGGAGGAGTGCATCGAGTATATCAAGGCCGACGAATACATTGAGGTAACGCCCGAAAGCATCCGTATGCGCAAGATTACGCTCGACCATAACGAGCGCAAGCGCGAGAGCAAGGAAGCGTAGGGTGGGGGACGGAAGTTCCTGCACCTTATAATATATATAACGAAGCCGGCTTGTGGGCTATTCTCACTGATGACGAGAGAATATGCTTTCAGCCGGCTTTCCTCATTTCTGCAACTTCACGTGCGCAACAGTTCCCCCGATTACGAATGCCAATCCAGAAAACAAGAGCGCATTTCCCCTTGCGTCTGCAAGGAGATGAACGGCGAACAGCAGCAGTCCTACGCACACGCTCGCCAGTCCCAAATACTTTATATAGCTCTTCATAGGGCGCAAAAATACTAAAAATGCCGGAATAATCAATAAGAAATAAGGGAATAATGTATGTGGCATCGGGCGAAAGTGCATAGCGCAGAAGCTCTGGAATGCTCAATATACTTTATAAATTGCAGAATATGTTGAATTTCATACTGCCTTATGCTTATGCTGACGGCAATTAAGATGTTCAGAATTATCACAAGAATCCAGACAATCAACACTTTTCTTATATGCAGTCATTGTTAATCATAGTCGCGTGTGTGTTTGCTGTATCCATTGTAATTATAGCAATAATCAGGAAACGCCTTAAAGCCAAGGCCGATGAACTGTCGGAAGCAGTAAATGAATTGTCTTTCAATGGCAATAAATCCGATTGCGGACACACGGAAGAGAGCCTTTCGGCATTGAGCGACGGAGCATTCGTTGATATTCCTACCGAGTTGGACAGCGTTTTCAATGGGAAGATAATCTCCTCAGCGCAGGAAAACGAACTGTTCGACCGATATATGCCGTTTTATCAAGAGGTTTGCTCGCTTCTTAGAAAGTTCGAGATATTCCATATATCGCCTTCCGAGACCATTTCCAAGTTTGCGTATGATTTCGGAACCCTCCACCGACTTATAAAGCAGCACAATGAGAAGGAACTCGCTCTCTTGCTCGATACGCATAAAGACTTTTTCGACCATTGCCTGCAATATCCATTAGACAAGCAGCAAAGGCGGTCGATTGTTTCAGAAGAAAACAACTGTCTGGTGGTCAGTAGTGCCGGAAGCGGAAAGACATCTTCCATCGTCGGCAAAGTGAAATATCTTACGGAGATTAAAAACGTATCGCCCCATAGGATTCTTCTCATAAGCTATACCAATAAGGCGGCAGCCGAACTCACGGAAAGAATGGCTACCGATGGATTGAAGGGTTACACGTTTCATAAATTGGCTATCGATATTATCGGAAGAGCAACCGGCACGAAGCCGTCTGTCTGCGATAATACCGATGCGCTGTTCATTGAGATTTATCACGCCCTGTCGGAAACCGAGGATTTCAAGAAAAACATACTGGAATATTTCGTTGATCATCAGGTAAATGAAACCGACTTGGAACAGTATGAGCGCGAAAGACGGGAGAAACTCTCCGAGGAGAAGAAGGTAAGGCTGAAAGCAATGTTTCCTGATATGGACGGCAGAGCCATCTATGTGAGAAGCGAGCAAGAGCAAAAGATATGTTTCGCACTGTCGTCGCTCGGCGTAAAGTTCAGGTATGAAGAACCCTATGAGCACCAATTGGCCGACGAGATACATTCACAATATCGTCCTGACTTCTCAATATATTTCGAGAAGGGAGGCAGTACCAAACGCATCTATCTGGAACATTTCGGAATAGACGAGCACAATCTTGTCCCTACGTGGTTTGCACAGGACAAGAATATGACATACGAGGAAGCCTGCCGGGAATACAACGACGGAATTACGTGGAAAAAGGCGGCTCACGAGAAATTCGGAACACAGCTTCTTACAACCTCAAGTGCCGATTTCCATTACTCCGATATAAAAGGCAAGCTCAGAAAACTGTTGAAAGGTGCCGGCGTGCCCATTCAGGAGAAGACAGACGCCGAACTGTATGAACTCATTCTGCCCAAAGGCAGCAAGCTCGAAAAGGCATTGATACGCCTTGTTGCCACTTTCGTTACGTTGGTAAAGTCGAGCTGCAAATCCGTCGATGAGGTTCTGCAACAAGCGGAAAAGGCCAGCGACGAGCGTAGTGTCTTCATTATAGAGAAAATATTCCGACCCGTTTACGAACGTTATAAGAAAGCATTAGCCGAGCGTGCCCAGATAGATTTCACCGATGTGATTCTTCAGGCCACGGAGATATGCCGCACGTCGCATCCCGTGGCGTATGATTATATCATTGTGGATGAGTTTCAGGACATATCGGTAGACCGGTACAACTTCCTGAAAGTGCTGCGGGAGGGGAACCCACCTGCAAAGCTCTATTGCGTGGGCGACGACTGGCAGTCCATATACCGTTTCTCGGGAAGCGATATGGCTCTTTTCAATCAGTTTGAGGAATACTTTGGCCCAACGGATATTAACAAGATAGAAACGACATACAGATTCGGCGAGCCGCTCGTGGGGCAGTCATCCCGTTTCATTCAGCGCAACAAGGCACAGATTCAGAAGAACATCCGCTCCTTCAACGCCGAAATGAAAACGGAACTGGAGTTCTGTCCCTACGACAAGCGCGACTACTGCAAAACCATAGAGCAACTCGTAGCGTCCGTTCCTTCAGGCAAGTCGGTATTCTTACTGGGACGCTACTCCTTCGACGACTATTATCTCTCCTTTACGCATAAGATGGTCAGGGAAGGCAATAGAGCATACTATATGATAGGAGGCAGAAAGATAGAGATTCTGACGGTGCATAAGTCGAAAGGACTCGAAGCCGATTATGTAATCCTCCTGCAATGCAACAAGGACACCTATGGTTTTCCGTCTCTGGTAAGCGACGACCCGGTGCTCAGCTACGTGCTGACCGAGGGCGACCAGTTTCCGTTCGGCGAAGAGCGGCGGCTGTTCTACGTTGCTATCACGAGGGCAAAGACGAAGACCATCGTGCTTTACGACAGGCGTTTCCCATCCGTATTCGTAGACGAGTTTCTGCATCCCGAGAAAATTACGGAAGAGAGCTATGCCAAGCATCGGAATGCAAACAAGCGATGGACGGGCAAGTCAGATCAATTTCTCTTAAAGCTCCATAGAGAGGGTAGGAGCGTGAAGTATATTTCTAACAAAATGGGCAGAAGCCAGACCTCCGTCATTATGCGATTGGGGAAACTCATTCAGTAGTATTTCCTTGTTTTCTTTCCTTCTCGTCAATCTTTCCTTCATTATATATACTGGAGAATAGTTATAATCTTTGAAGGATTGTTCCTCGTCAGTTCCGTAATTCTCGCAACCAATGGGGTAAGCCGGCGTAATTGACGGAACAATGGCTCACGCAGATTTCGCAAATCACGCGAATACATAGAATAAAACTATTGATAGAAATATAAATATCTGAAAATCAGGTAATAATCTTGTGTTTTTAAACGTGCGAAAAACGCATTTCGTTCTTCGCAAGAATGCAGGGCAATCGTGCGAAGAATAGCGTGCGTTTTTCGCAAGATTGGAATGAGGCGGCGAATCAATGGGGCAAAATCTGCGGGAAACCGTCTCACGCAAATCTCGCAGATTGCGCAAATCAATCAAAACAAAGTCTGTGATATCTGAAAGAAATAAGGCTCTCACAGATGGCACAGATACACAGATTTTATATTATAATATACTTCCACAGAGAAAACCAAGTTTTCAAGGATGGCACAGATTATCTTTGCAACAATCTGCGACAATACGCAATAAAACACCTATACCCAATCTGCATCTGACCTTCATCTGACCTTTGCCATCAACGTTCTGTGTTATCGTTGGAGGCCTGCCTCCTTTGTGGGCAAAAACAATATCTGTGGCTCTGTGCAATCTGTGAGAGATAAATACTTTCTGCAAATAAATGATAAATAAATCAGCGTAATCTGCGCCATCTGCGAGAAACCGTCTCACGCAAATCTCGCAGATTACGCAAATCATTCAAAACAAAGTCTGTGATATTTGTAAGAAATAATGCTCTCACAGATGGCGCAGATACACAGAATTTATTTTATAATATACTGCCACAGAGAAAACAAAGTTTTCAAGGATGGCACAGATTATCTTTGCAACAATCTGCGACAATACGCAATAAAACACCTATACCCAATCTGCATCTGACCTTCATCTGACCTTTGCCATCAACGTTCTGTGTTATCGTTGGAGGCCTGCCTCCTCTGTGGGCAAAAACAATATCTGTGGCTCTGTGCAATCTGTGAGAGATAAATACTTTCTGCAAATAAATGATAAATAAATCAGCGTAATCTGCGCTATCTGCGAGAAGCCGTCTCACGCAAATTTCGCAGATTACGCGATGGTGTCAATGCTCTTATCCCATAGTCGGGGGCGTGTTTCTCAGTTGAAAACGAGGCGGAAGGTGGTGAGGGCGGAGTCTTTTTCGGACAGCAGCACGAGCGAGCCGTTGCTCACACGCATAATCTGCCGGGAGATGGAGAGGCCGATGCCGCTTCCCTCGGCCTTGGTGGTGAAGAAGGGGACGAAGATGTGGGACGCTACTTCCTCCGAAATCCTCGGACCGTCGTTGGAGATGTCTATTACCACCGATTCCTGTTCGTCGCTGTAAGCCCGGATGATGATTCTTCCGTTGAGGGAAACGGCTTCGGCGGCATTCTTCAGAATGTTGCTTACCACACGGCTGATGAGTCCCTCGTCAGCATAGACGAGCAGGTCCTTCGGCTCCACGTGGAGTTCCACTCTCACGTCCCCGGTCAATATCGGATGGACGAGGCTCGCCATCCGCTCGAGGAAGGGGCGCACATAGAACAAGTCGGGCTTGGGTGCAGGCACGTGGGTGAACTTCCGGTAGTTCTCAACGAACTGAATCAGCTCCTTGCCCGTCTGGTTTATCACGCTCAGGCCGTCGTGCTGCTCGCCCTGCGAGTTCTTCAGGAGCGTGTCGCTGAGCGAGATAATCGGCGTTACGGTGTTCATAATCTCGTGCGTGAGCACACGGATGAGCTTCACCCAACTGTCTATTTCCTGATTGGCAAGCTCGCCCTTGATGTCGCTGAACCCTATGATGCGCACCGAGCGTCCTTTCAGCACGGTATGCGTCTCGCGGGTGGAGAATCCCGACAGCAGGTCCTTGATTTTATTGACGTGCGAGATCACGTCCATCCTCAGCAGATCGCGTGCCGCCTGATTGCTGCGGAGCACCACTCCCCGCTCTTTCTCTATGACGAGGATACCCGTTTCCACGGAGTCCATAATCAGCTCGAAGTATTTCTCGCGCTCTATCTGCTCGTCGCGGGCGTGCTGGAGAATGTCTTTCACACGGTTGAGCGAGGCGTTCAGCAGCCATTCGCCGCCCTTCGCGGTGTCTTCGGGGAAACGGAACGAATAGTCGCCGCTGTCGAGGGCGTCGAACAGGAACGACACCTTGCGCACGCTGCGCCTGTAATGGAGCCACAGCCTGACGTATGCCGCCGCCATTGCGAGGAGCAGGACAATGAGTATGATAACTTCCGTCTTCATTCCTTACAGTCCGTAACGTTTTATCTTGTTATACAATGTCTGGCGCGTGATGCCGAGCTTGAACGCCACCTGCGACAGGTTGCCGTCGCAGTCGTGTATGGTCTTCTCTATGAGCCGCTGCTCCATCTCGTCGAGCGTCTGCACTTCGTCCATCGGCTTTGCCTTCTGCGCATCCTGACCGTCTATGTCGTTTGCGTCAATCACGCTGCCGCTGCTCAGAATCACGGCCTTTTCCACGGCGTGCTGAAGCTCGCGTATGTTGCCGTACCACGGCAGTGAGTTGATTTTTTCTTCTGCCTCGGCGGAGAAATTCATTTCCGGCTTGTTGTACATATTGGCATAACGGCCGAGGAAGATCCGTGCTAAGGCTGCCACGTCGCCCTTCCGCTCGCGCAATGGCGGCAGATGCAGATGAATGGTGTTGATGCGGTAGAGCAGGTCTTCGCGGAACCTGCCCTCCTTTACCATCAGTTGCAGGTCGCAGTTGGTGGCGCACACGAGCCTTACGTCGATGGGTATCTGCGTGCTTCCTCCCACTCTCACGATGCTTCTGCGCTGCAATGCCGTGAGCAGTTTTGCCTGAAGGGCATACCCGAGGTTTCCTATTTCGTCGAGAAAGAGCGTGCTTCCCTCTGCAAGTTCAAATTTTCCGGGCTTGTCGGCCTTTGCATCTGTGAACGCTCCCTTGACGTGTCCGAAGAGTTCGCTCTCGAAAAGCGTCTCCGTGATGGCTCCCATATCAATGGGCATCATCTGCCTTGCGCTCCTGTTCGACAGCCGGTGTATCTCGTTGGCCAATACCTCCTTGCCCGTACCGTTCTCTCCCGTAATGAGTATGTTGGCATCGGTGGCCGAAACCTTCTCCACCATCAGCCGCAGGTTCTCCATCACGGCCGACGAACCCCAGAACATCGTGCTCTCCCTGCCGCCGGCATCTGCCGTTCCGCTGCCTTTCTTCGTTTTCTCATAGGCTTTCGACAGCGTTTCCGTGAGTTTCTCATTGTCGAACGGCTTAACGATGAAGTCGGCAGCCCCTTCCTTAATGCCTGTTACGGCGAGTTCTATGTCGGCGTATGCCGTGAAGAGCACCACCTCGGTTGCCGGCCGTGCCTTCTTTATTTCGCGCAGCCAGTAGAGTCCCTCGTTTCCGTTGTTTATTCCGCTGTGGAAATTCATATCCAGCAGCACCACGTCGGGTCTGTCCTCCCTCAGCCGTGTGGGTATGTTTGCAGGACTGGCAATGGCCACAATGTTCTGAAAAACATTCTCCAGCAGCATCTTCACTGTGGTAAGGATATTCCTGTTGTCGTCAGCGATAAGTATTGTGCCTTGTTTCATAATATTGCAAAGATATTCTTTTTTCTCAAAAGCGTCAAGCCTATGTCGGAAAAAAACGTGCTCCCTCTGATTTTTGCTCCCTCGATTTGCGTAATCTGCGGGATTTGTGTGAGTTTTTTTCTTGCAGATGTTGCGGATTTTATTTTGATGGATTTGCGCAATCTGCGACATCTGCGGGAAATTGTCTCACGCTGATTTCGCAGATTACGCTGATTCATTTTTTATTTGTTTGTGGGATTGGCGTGAACGGCGAATGGGATGTATTTATCTCTCACGGATTTCACGGATGCACAGATATTGTTTTTTCCCACAGAGAAGGCAGGGCTCCAAAGATGGCACGGATTCTTTTGGCAGAATATTATGATGAAGTTCTATGGCGTCGGGAATCTGTGTCATCCTTGAAAACTTTGTTTTCTCTGTGAGAGTATATTATAAAATGAAATCTGTGTATCTGTGCCATTTGTGAGAGATACTTGCTTTGCGTAATCTGCGTAATCTGCGAGAAACAACCTCACGCTGATTTCGCAGATAACGCAGATTTTAAAATATAATGAATGAGGAAAAAGTTTGAGCGTAAATAAATATTTTATACATTTGCAGCGTTAGATATCAATCCGGTATTCATCAAGAATAAGTTTAGAAAGCACGATATGGCATATCTGTTAGGATTTTCACTTGTCAGCCTGTTTTGCCTGTACGCTGTATATCAGTACAAAGGACGCAAGAATCATTTAGGCTTGTATATAGCTGTTATAATAGGTGTGTTGGCATTGTTGTCCCCTTTCATACTTTATGCGCCACAAATCAGCGGCGATGAGAGGATTTTCATCAAGGACGATACTCTTTTTATAAACGGTCCTTATTCCAAGACTATTCCAAGACGGGAGATTGCAAGTCTGCAAACGGTTGATTCCCTCCCCGATGTAGACTTGAGAACCGATGGTATATCTTTCGGGAATATAGATATAGGGCATTTCAGAACCGAGGACAATGAAGACATCTTGCTTTACCTGAACTCTTCTTCAACAAAGTTTTATTTCGTTCAAACCACCAAGGGCGAAAAGATATACCTCAATTTTAAGGATAGCAGCAAAGTCTTGAGGTTTGATAAATGATACTTGTTTTGCGTCATCTGCGTGAGGTTGTTTCTCGCAGATGCCGCAGGTTTCTATTTCTCACCCTTGATAATAGAAGATTCATTATCCGCACTATCGTTTATGCGCTTTGAAGATTCCCTGTATTTTTTACCATACGAGAGGTTCAGCGTGAGGTTTATGCGAATGAGATTCCTTGTTTCATTAAGATATTCATAGCGTTTATAGGGAGCTATGCTTGAATAGTTCTCTTGGGCGGAAATATGTTTCAGGGAAAATAGATTCAGGACATCGGCAGACAGGCCGAGCTTTTTAGTCTGATAGCCAACCGACAGCATTTGGCCGTCTTCATACCGATAGAGCGTTTCTCCCCAGAACCTGTCCTGAACATTCTTGCGGAACTGCCATCTCACAGTGAATTGCTTGTAGTATGCAGAAATCTGCCCTCCATAGTAGGGTATTGTTTTGTGGTGGGTGTATTGGTTGCCGTTGCTTTTATAGAATTTCATACCGGCATAGACCTTGAACGAAAGCAGATTGCCGAAAGGCAGACCTCCGTATTCCAGTTCCACATTGTAGTTCTGGAAATTTCGGTGGTTTTCCTGAGTTCTTACCACCTTTCCATTCTCCAGATATGTACTTTCCATAATCGGAGACTTTGAATAGGTTTGATTCAGATAGAAGGCCAATGCCGTTTTGGGGAATTTATAATTGAATACCAACGCATTATAGAAATCAACCTGCGGCTTGAGGTCAGGATTTCCTCTTTGTATCTGTATGAAATCTATTTCCTGTGAATAGTCGGAAATGGCCGACAGCGTAGGCATTATATTAGACACGGAACCCTGATAGCGAAGTTCGATTTTCGGAGAAACGGTATAGCGTATGAAAAGCGTCGGACGGACGGTAAAGGTGCTTTGCTTCTGTTCTCCCACTTGCATCCACCGCTGGTTCAGGCCGATGCCCACACGACTGTAAAGTTTGTTCCATCCCCTGCCCCATTGTGCGTAGGAGTAAAGGTTGGACAGACGCAGGGCCGTATGATGCTTCTGTGTCATATCGTTGCTGAGATAATCGTAGTCGCTTTGTGTAAACTGCTGGCTGAAGTTTGCCCCAATGGTCAGCGTGCCCCAATCCTGCCTGTTCTCATATAGTTGTGACAGCACATAGCCTTTCTGGGTCTCACGGGCATTGCTGCTGAATTGGCCGGATTTGCCTTCGCTGTCCGTCTCCTGATACAGACGGTTGTATTTTCCTTTGTTATATTGACCGGATAGACTCGCTGCATATAGCTGATTTTCTCCTATGGGCAACTGTATATATAGCTGTGAATAGGGATTTGTGGCCGATGATTTCGCATTGTCGTATAAGCTGAGGGTCGATTTCTGATAGCGCAGGTCGCTGTTCCATTCCTTGTAGGGCGCATTCTGAAGGGCAGTTCCCAGCGAAAGGTTGATTATTTTCTTGTTCTTCTGATAGTTGTAATTGAGCCGTATGTTGTGATTGTCGTATTTGAAACGTCCCGGACGTCCCAGTTCGGTTCTCGAAAGTTTCTCATCCCGTAGCTGAAAGTCCTCTTCATATTCCCTGCTGAGATGTTTCCAGTTGCGGTATGCCATATTGTAGTCTAATGCGAACTGACTGTTTCCGCGGTTGAATTTCAAGGAAATATAGTCCTCCCCGAAGCGTGTCAGAAGTCCCTGCCACAAAGAAAGGTAGGCCCTTGCGCCAACGTTGTCGTCTTTTGTTATAAAGTCCAGCACCACATCTGCATTGCCATACCGTGCTTCCGGCGTGTCGTGGTATTCAATGCGCTGTATGATGTCCGGCGACAGTGCGCTTATTTCAACGGCAGAAACCTCTCTTCCGTTGAGCAGCACTTTCACGCTTCCCCCGCCGTTCAGTGTCAGGCTTTTTGTGAGTGGATCAACATTTATCCGCGACAGGTTCATCTTGTCGAGCATAACCATAGCGTCCGGACTGTTTCTTTGAAATTCATTGGGAAAAATGCGCTTGCTTCCATTTTGAAAACTTATGCTGCTTCCCACTACGGCAACTTCGTCCAACGTGGTAAGACTGCTTTTGAGGAACATCGTCCCAATGTTCAGATCCTTCGCTATGCGGTCTATCTTTATCGTGTCAGCAGCGTATCCTATATGCGATGCAACCACATAGTAGGCGTTGTTTTTTATGAGATTCGAGAACTCGAACGTTCCTTTTTGTGTTTGTACGGCAGAAACGGCCGTATTGTCTTTTGTGTAGAGCCGTACATTGGCTTCAAGGGTGTCGGCATTTTCTATGAGGACTTTCCCCCTGATGGAATACTGGGCATTTATGTTGCTGAATGTGCAGATAGCGAATGCGAGCAAGACAAGTCGCTTCATCTTGACTATGTTTTGAACATCAAGTAGTTTTTCCATAATTATGTAAGGTCTGATTCAGAACAGAACGTTTATTCTGCTGTTTTCAATGCAATATTAATCAAAATATTTTAATTTATCAAATTTTCGGGGGGGGGAGATTGTTTAAAATTAACATTTATCTCTCTTATAATGTCAAGTTGGTTGTTTCTCACAGATTGCGCGGATTACGCTGATTCATTTTTTATTTGTTTGTGGGATTGGCGTGAACGGCGAATGGGATGTATTTGTCTCTCACGGATTTCACGGATGCACAGATATTGTTTTTCCCCACAGAGGAGGCAGGCCTTCTCTGTGGCAGCATATTATTAAAACGAAATCTGTGTATCTGTGCGCTCTGTGAGAGATTCCTGATTTGCGTAATCTGCGCAATCTGCGAGAAACAACCTCACGCTGATTTCGCAGATAACGCAGATTTCTCTAAAATCGTTCCCATTTTTTTGTTTGCGATTCCTGATTCACACCACCTGCGAGAGCCTTGAAATCTGCGGGATTCATTCTTCGCAAGAATGCAATCCGTTCTTCGCAAGATTGGCGGGCGTTTGTGCGAAGATTGCAGCGCGTTTGTGCGAAGAATGGAAAAGGGAGGAAATGAGGACGATTTTAGAGAATTGTTGGTTTGTGTTTTTATATATTTAAATAAAAGTGTGATTATTTAAAATCGGGAGGGTGGGGAGAGGAGGAATGCGTGGGAAGTGTCTAATTTATAGGCAGTGGTGTCTATTTTTTAGACACACGGGAAAAGATGCTTTTCGGATAAATATCTGATTATTAGTGAGATAAGTTTTTGGCACGCACTTGGCATTTGTTTCTGTATATGAAAAGAACTATCTACATATTGCTAATAGGGCTTGCGACGGTTCAGGGCAAGGCGCAGGAAACGTGGACGATGGACCGCTGCATCCAGTATGCCGTGGAACACGCCAACGACATCCGTCGGCAGAGAATGCAGAACGAGCAGACGGCATACGACGAGAAAACGGCGAAGATGGCGTTTCTGCCCACGGTGGGCGCACAGGTTTCGGGGCAGTACAGCTGGGGACGCAACATCGACCCGGAGACCAACACGTACAACACCATTACCACGTTCAACAACTATTACAGCATTGCGGCGGAGGTAACGCTCTTCGACGGAGGGCGGACGCTCAACGCTTTCCGACAGGCGCGCCTCGCCAGAGCCAACAGCGCGGCGCGGATAGAGAAACTTGCCGACGAGAGAGCCATACAGGTGATGACGAAATTTGTAGAAGCCATATACAATCTGAAGAGCATCAGCCTTGCTGAACGGAAACTTTCGGACAGCAAGGCTCTGCTCCTCAAAACCCGAAGGCTCTACGAACTGGGCGAGAAGGCACGCCCCGACGTGGTGCAGATGGAGAGTCAGGTGGCCGAGGACGGCTACAATCTGCTCCGTCAGCAGAACGAGGCGCGCCTGTCGCTGCTTGCGCTGAAGTCGGAAATGAACTTCCCGGCGGGGGATTCGCTCGCGCTCGACACCACGGTATATATGGATAAGGTGGCGTCCGAGACGGCCGGTGCGCTCTTCGAGAGCTTCCGGTGCGATGCGCCCGACGTGAAAAACGCACAATACGACGTGGAGAACGCCCGCTACAACTATCTCATCCAGCGTGGCGAACGGCTCCCGAGGCTCTCCTTGGGACTGGGAATCTCCACCAACTACTATAAGAATCTCTCTCGGGAGGGCCGCAGTTCAGAGGCATTCGGCCGGCAGTTGAGCAACAATCTGGGCGAATACGTCTACCTGTCGCTCTCCGTTCCCATCTTCAATCCCGCCGTCTGGCGTTCCGCCCGAAAGGCAAAGACCACTTGGCAGCAGGCACAGGTGGCACTTGAGGAGACACAGAGGAAACTCCGCGACGATATTTCGAGAGCCGTCATCGACCGCGACGGCTGCCTTGCCGAGGTGCGCCAGATGCGGAAGAAGGTGGAAGCCGACTCGGTGGCGTATCATCTGTCGCACAGGAAATACGAGGAGGGAATGCTTTCCACCTTCGACCTCCACACCTCGGCGCAGACGCTGCTGCAAAGCCGCATAAGACTGCTGCAGATGCAACTGACGCTCGGAATGAAACAACGATTGGTAAACTATTATAAAGGCAGAAAACTATGGACATCGAAATAAAGAAAAAGAAGTATCTCATACCCCGGAAGTACTGGATTTGGATTGCAGGAGGCGTGATTCTCGCGGGTGCCATCCTGTGGCTTGCGCTGAACAACGTTTCCTCCACGCTGAAAGTGGAGCGCAGGGGACTGAACATAGGCGACGTGAAGCAGGCGCAGTTCGACGACTACGTGAGCGTAGACGGCAACGTGGTGCCTATTCAGGTGGTGCAGATCTCGCCCGAGGAGGGCGGCGTGGTGCTCGAGAAGGTGGTCGAGGAAGGGCAGCACGTGGCAAAGGGACAGGTGCTCGTGCGGCTGAGCAACAGCAATCTCGACCTCGAGATACTCAATGCCGAGAGCGAGCTTGCCGAGAAGCAGAATATGCTGCGCAACACGCAGATCACGATGCAGCAGGAACAGCTCAGCACCAGCAACGAGGCGGCGCAGCTCGCAATGGACGTACAGGCCAAGAAGCGCAGCTACGGCCATCAGACCGCGCTGCACAAGGAGGAGCTGAACAGCCGTGAGGACTACCTGAAGGCGAAGGAAGACTACGAGCTTGCCGTGAAGAAGAACCGGCTCATTCGGCAGCGCATCAGCAAGGATGCACAGCTCCGCCACTCGCAGATGGACCAGATGAACGACAATCTGGCGTCGATGATGCGCAACGTGCAGCTCGTCAGGCAGCGGAAGGAACGGCTGAACGTGCGCTCGCAGATTGACGGCGAGGTGGGACAGCTCGACATAGAACTGGGACAGAGCATATCGCCGGGACAGAAAATCGGCGTGATCAACGACCTGAGCGACTACAAGGTGGAGGCGAAGGTGGACGAACACTACATAGACCGCGTGCATCAGGGTCTCACGGCCGTGTTCGAGCAGAACGGAAAGCAGTATGCCCTCACCGTGAGAAAGGTGTTTCCCGAGGTTAAGGAGGGTCGCTTCAAGATAGAATTCGTGTTCAGCGGCAACCGTCCTTCCAACATACGCACCGGACAGACCTACTACATCGACCTCAAGCTCGGCGAATCAAAGAAGGCCGTGCTCATTCCCAAGGGAACGTTTTACAGCGTTACGGGCGGAAACTGGATATTCGTGCTCGACAAGGACGGCCGGAAGGCCTACCGCCGCAACATCCGTATCGGACGCCAGAACCCCCAGTACTACGAGGTGCTCGAAGGACTGGAGCCCGGCGAGCGTGTCATAACGAGCGGCTACGAAAGCTACAAGGACAACGAAGTGCTGATTCTGAAATGATGGGAGAGGAAATGGGAGATGTGAGATGGGAAATTGAAAATGTGAGATGGGAAAAGTGAAAAGGGAAAATGCGAAAAGGGATGTGAAAGCCTTTGCAGCTCGAACTGTTGTCTTTAACTTCCTTAACTCCTTTAACTCCCTTAACTCCTTCAAATGTCTTAATTTCCTTTAACTCCTTTAACTTCCTTAACTCCCCCAATATAAAAAACATACAGATATGAAAGAGATATTCAACCTCAAATCCTACTTTACCTTCCTTTCAAGGAACAAGCTCTACACCTTCATCAATGTGTTCGGACTGAGCATTTCGCTGATGTTCGTCATTCTGATTGGCGTCTACATCTGGCAGGAGAAAGGCATCGACCGTCAGCACCGCGATGCCCACAGAATCTACACGTTGGGAATAGACTTTAAAGAAGACGGCGAGAGGGCACTGGGATTCCACCACGCGGCACTGAAACAGTTCGGAAAGCAATATCCCGAGGTGGAAAACACCTGTGGATTCGTGGTAAGCACGGTCAGGCTGAAGAAAAACGACAATTACTGCAACGTCAGCGTGATGCTTTCAGACTCCAGTCTGTTCTCCGTCTTCGACTTCCCGCTCATCGAGGGCAACAGAACCACCTGCCTGAAAGAGAAGAACAACGCCGTGATAACCGAGCATTTTGCCAACAGATGGTTCGGAACGGAGGACGCTCTCGGCAAGGAAATAGTATGGAACGACAGCATACGCTTCCGGGTTTCGGGCGTAGTGAAGAACTTCAGCAACACCATCGTGAACAAGGACGTGGAGGTCATCATCGACTTCTCGTGGAACAAGTATCTGAACCTTGCCGATACCGACGAGATGTTCCCCACAATGATAAACACCACCGGCTGCAGTGCTTTCCTGAAAGTGAGGGAAGGCACGAAAATGATGGGCAGGGAAAAGGAGTTCAAAGACTTTCTGAGCACCTTCTGGCCGACCTTTGGGAATGAATCCGACGGACTCAGCCCGATTCTCGTGCCGTTGGACGAGCTTCATTTCTCAAAGCTCGAGCCCTTCAACGAGAATCTGAACCTCGGCGACGAGCACACCGTCAGCCTGCTTTTCACGGTCGGACTTGTCATCTTGCTCTTTGCCATAATGAACTACATCAACCTCACCGTGGCGCAGGCAGGCTACCGTTCGCGCGAAATAGCCACCCGTCGGCTCTTCGGTGCCAGTCGGAAGGGTGTCGCCGTCCGACTCATCGTGGAGAGTACGCTGCTCTGCCTGCTCTCGCTTGCCGTTGCCATACTGCTCTCGCTGCTCTCTGCCCCGGCGGCCGAGCGTCTTATAGGCTGCGATATGGAAATGGAACTGCTCTGCAATCCCGTATTTGCGGGAATAGCCGTCATCGGAACGGCCGCCATAGGCTGCCTTTCGGGCATCATTCCCGCCAGCGTGATGTCGAAGGCAAAGCCCATTGAGGTTGTGAGAGGCACTTTCCGGCACAGGACAAAGATGTTCCTGAGCAAGATTTTCATCATCGTCCAGAACGTGATAACCATCGTGCTGCTGGCAAGCGCGCTCATTATGTCGCTGCAGATGCGCCATCTCACACAGGCACCACTGGGCTTTGAGACGCAGAACCTCATCTGTCTGACACAATACCACGCCTTCTCGGGCAAGGACTACCGCCTGTTCGTGGAACGGCTGAGGAAACTTCCCGCCGTATCGATGTTTTCGGCGTCGAGGGGCACACCACAGGACGGAGGAAACAACTACACCATTGTGGAGAAAGACAAGTCGTATCCCTTCCAGCTCATCACGGCCGATGCGGACTTTATGAAGATATACGGACTCTCGCTGAAGAACGACCTGCACGTAAACCACTGTCCGAAAGTCTTTGCCAACGCTGCCGCCCTGCAGGCTTTACGTATGAATCCGTCCGACCGGCACCTCAGCAGATACTACAAGGAGTACGGATTTACCGATTCCGCCGGGAGAGAGGCATTCGGCGGAACGCTCAGCGACCTGCATCTGGTGAACATTCTCTCGGATTCCCACAAGCCCTTGCTGCTGAGAATTGAAGACAGGGTGGACAGTCCGTGGTCGCTCACGATCCAAGTGAAGGGCGATCCGGCAGAGGCATACGGAGAAATACGGAAGCTTTTCGCGGAAGTATTCCACGAGGAACTGGACGAGAGCCATCCGTTCGTGGACAAATGCATAGAGCAGCAGTTTGAGAAAGAGCTGCGCACGGCGCACGTCGTGTCCCTCTTCTCGCTCATCGCCATCCTCATATCGATGCTCGGACTGGTGGCAATGTCCACCTACTTCATCCAGCAGCGCAACAAGGAAATCGCGCTCCGCAAGGTCTTCGGCTCAACGGGCAACCAGATACGCCGGAAACTCATCCGGACGTTCCTTGGCTACGTGGGCATAGCCTTCCTCATCGGCGCGCCGCTCTCGTGGTTCCTCATTTCGGACTGGATCAGCGCATACAGCTACCGTATCGTCTGGTGGCCGTGGATCATCGTTTCGGGCATCCTCGTCGTGCTCATAGCCATCGGCTCGGTGGCGGTGCAGAGCTACGTGGCAAGCAATGAAAATCCGGTAAAACACTTAAAACAAGAATAATGATGAAAAAAACAGTTTTGACAATGGCGGCAACGGCAGTTCTCTGCCTGTCGTCGTGCATAGTAATCGAAAGAGCCGACCGTGAATCGGAAGTGAGAGTGCGGAAGGAATACAGCATCGAGGGCTTCAGCGCGATAGAAGCCTCGGCGATGGTAGACGTGAAATTCGTGCAGACACGAGGCAGGGAATATGCCGTGAGAGCCGAAGGACCCGAAAACATCGTCGCCCTGCTCTCCGTCCGCAAGGAAGACGGCGTGCTGAAGGTGGGGCTGAAGAAGCATTCCTACGTTACGCTCAGCAACACGAGCCTGAACATTACCGTCTTTGCGCCCGAAATGACGGGGCTGAAGGCCAGCGGCTCGAGCGAGATTGAGGTGGAATCGCTCCACGCTCCGAACCTCGTGATAGAAACCTCGGGATCGGGCGAAGTGGAGATAAAGCAGCTCGATACCGACAGGCTCAGCGTGGTTTCGCACGGAGCGTCGGACGTGAAACTCGCCGGCAGGGCGCATTCTGCCTCCTTCAGCAGTTCAGGCTCGTCGGCCATCAAGGCGGCCGACCTTGAGGCAGCCGACGTGGAAGTGAAGGCTTCCGGCTCGTCGGACATCCAATGCCACGCCACGAAGACCATCCGGGGCAGCGCAAGCGGCTCGAGCGACATCAAGTACAAGGGCAGCCCCGCCGTGAAGGACTTCGGAAAGACAGGCTCTTCCGAGATAAGCAGAATAGGGTAGGACGATGCGCGAATTGCAATCGTGCGAAGATTGCATTCCATTCTTCGCACGTTTGCAACCCGTTTCTGCGAAGATTGCGGCGCATTCTTCGCAAGATTGGAAGCAGAGATTTCTGTCCCTGATTTTCAATGGTTTACAAACCTTAAAATATTAAACACAACGAAAAAATACGTGTTATGCAAATAATGAAATCAATTGTCAGCGCGGTGCGCAACCTTCCACGCAGAGGGCAGCACAACGTAGTGAAGATTCTCTGTCTGACGCTCGGACTTGCCGTCAGCGCAGTGATTATTGCCGAAATCTATTACGAGCAGACCTACAACCAGTCGTTCCCCGACTACGGGCGCATCTGCCGTGTCAGCGAAGGCTTTCAGATGAAGGAACAGGAATATATGGAGGCCGACCAGACGCCGGGTGGCGTGGCTCCGCTGATGCAGAAGACCATTCCGCAGGTGGAGCTCGCCACACGTGTGAATCCACTGACCACCGGCGAGGTGGAAACCACCGACAGGAAACGGCTCAAGGCCAACATCTGGCTCGCCGACAGTTGTTTCTTCAGAATGTTTCCCGCACGCATCATTGCCGGCGATGCCGAAAAGGCACTTCGTGAGCCGTTCCATTGCGCCGTAACACGGTCGTTTGCCGAACGGATGGGGGGCGACGTGCTTGGAAAGCAGCTCAGCCCGCTCGAGGTGGCAGGGCTGAAGTTTACCATTGCGTGCGTCTACGAGGACTATCCTTACAACTCTTCTTTCCACGGGTACGACGTCATCGGCGCGCTCAACTCGCAGAGATTCTTCGGTTTCGACGGCTCGTCGAATCTCTTGGGCAACGACCGGTACCACAGCTACGTGAAACTGCGCCCCGGCGCAGACCCCGAGGCACTCCGTCCGCTCATCGGGAATATGATGAAGACGCACTTCCCGATCAAGGAGATGGAGCAGGCGGGCGTGAAGCTCGACTTTATGCTCACGCCCGTGTCGCGCCATTTCACGGAGAAACAGAACGTGAAGCAGATGTTCTGGATTCTCTCGCTCCTCGCCTTCGTCATTCTCTCGGCCTCGGTGCTCAACTATGTGCTCATCGTGGTGGGCAATATGATGAGCCGTGCCCGCGAAATGGCAGTCAGGAAATGCTACGGCGCAGCCCGTTCCGACCTGTTCAGCATCACCTTCGGCGAGGCACTGGTGCACCTTCTGCTCGCCGTCGCACTGGCATCCGTCCTCCTTTTCGCCGCCAAGGGCAGCATCGAGCAGATGCTCTCGGCACCGCTGGGCGTGCTGATGTTCAACCGCGGCGCATGGATACTGGTGGCTGTCGCGCTGATTGTGCTCCTCATCGGAGGCATCGTGCCCGGCATTCTCTTCAACCGTATGCCCGTAGCCATCGCCTTCAGGGGCTATGCGGAGGCGCGCCATCGGTGGAAGGTGCTGCTCTTGGGCGTGGAGTTCGCAATGGTCAGCTTCCTTCTGGGCTTGCTCTGCGTGGTCAGTATGCAGTACAACCACACCCTTAACTTCGACTTGGGCTATCGGTGCGGCGGCATTGCCGTGGTGGAAATGGAGGAACTGTCGCCCGGCGAGCGCGAAACGGCTGTGAACGAGCTGCGCAATATGGGGATAGTGGAGGAGATTTCGGCGTGCAACATCCTGCCGTTCTACGGATGCAGCGGCAACAATGTTACCGTGCCCGGCGAGCAGGAGCAGCTCTTCAACATTGCCGACCTCTATTCCGTGGCCGACAACTACTTCCCGATGCTCGGCATTCCCGTCATTGCCGGAAAGACTTTCGACCACCATTCCGACAGTCTGCGGCAGGTAATGGTAAGCGAGAGCTTCGCCAAGAAGATGCTCCGGCTCCGTGGATGGAAAGACGTGGTGGGCAGGAAAATCATCATTTCCGAGCATAGCGGTAGCGAGAACAAAGACGCCATTACGATTGTCGGCGTTTACAGGGACATACACTTGGGCGATGCGCAGAGCAACGACCTCGACAGACCGTCCGTAATCTCCTATCGCCGGGCGTCGGATGCGATGAACAACTATCTCCTCGTCAAACTCTCCGCCTTCAGTCCTGAAAACCTGAGCGAGGTTCAGAGCCGATTGCAGCGTCTTCTGCCCCACAAAACCATCATAGTGAAGAGTCTGGAGAACGAGAAGAACCTGCAATACACATCGACGAAGAGCTTCAGAAACGGCGTGATGGTGGCGAGCCTCGTTACGCTCCTCATTGCCCTGATGGGGCTTGTGGGCTACGTGAACGACGAAGTGAACCGCCGGCACAAGGAGATTGCCATACGCAAGGTGAACGGTGCACGCATTCAGGACATCATCCGGCTCTTCCAGCGGGGCATAATGCTCACGGCAGTCCCTGCGGCCGTCGTAGGTGCGCTCGCCTCCTACTTCGTCTCTGCCTACTGGCTCCAGCTCTACGGCAACCGAATCACGCTCTCCCCGTGGCTCTTCCTCCTTACCGTCGTCTGCGTGCTGCTCATCGTGGCAACCATTGTGGCGGTGAACTGCCGACGGGTGGCGAACGACAATCCTGTGAACTTTCTTAAATGTGAGATGTGAAATGGGAAAGGTTAAATGTGAGATGTGAGACGGAAAATGTGAGATGTGAGATGTGAAAAGGGAAATGTAAGATAGTCTCTCGAGCTATTGTCTTAACTCCTTTAACTTCTTTCACTCCCTTAACTCCCTAAAATGTGAAATGTGAAATTGAAAATGTGAAAAGGAAAATGTGAGATGTGATAATATGCAAGCCCTTGCAGCTCGAACTGTTGTCTTTAACTCCTTTAACTTCTTTCACTCCCTTAACTCCTAAACCCCCTCCCTTAACTCCTCAAGTCCCTCCCTTAACTCCTCAAAATAAAAAAAATATACCAACTATGATCAAAGTAGAAAATCTTAGCAAGTCATTCCGCACAGAAGAGGTGGAGACGATTGCACTTAACAACGTAAGTTTCAATGTAGAAGACGGCGAATTTGTAGCCATTATGGGTCCTTCGGGCTGTGGCAAGTCTACGCTGCTCAACATTCTGGGTCTGCTCGACAATCCAACGGGTGGCAAGTATGTACTGGGCGACAAAGTAGTGTCCGACCTCAAGGAAAAGGAACGCACCGACGTGCGCAAGGGCGAGATAGGTTTCGTCTTCCAGAGTTTCAACCTCATCGACGAACTCAACGTGGAGGAGAACATCGAACTCCCCCTTACCTATCTCAATATGCCCAAGGCAGAGCGCAAGGAAAAGGTGCGCGAGATAATGAAACGGATGAGTATCACCCACCGTGCCAAGCACTTCCCCCACCAGCTCAGCGGCGGACAGCAGCAGCGCGTGGCGATTGCGCGTGCCGTGGTCTTCGGTCCCAAGCTCATTCTCGCCGATGAGCCTACCGGTAACCTCGATTCCAAGAACGGCGCGGAAGTGATGAATCTCCTGAAGGAACTCAATCAGGAGGGCACAACCATCGTGATGGTAACCCACAACGAGCACGATGCCAACATAGCCCACCGCATCATCCGCCTCTTCGATGGTGCCATCGTGAAGGAATAGTAGCGTGGTCGCGAAGGAATAGTGGTGTGGTCGCTCGCAGATCTTGCGAACCCCACAAATTAAATCAGCGCAATCTGCGCCATCTGCGAGAGCCATTTCTCGCAAATTTCGCCGATTACGCTGATTCATTTTTATCCTTCTGTGCCGCTTATGAAGTAATCGCTCGCCGATTTCGCAAATCCCTCAAATAAAATCAGCGTAATCTGCGCTATCTGCGAGAGACTTTTTCTCGCAAATTTCGCCGATTACGCTGATTCATTTTTATCTTTCTGTGCTGCTTATAGGGTAATCTCTCGTTGATTTCGCGAATCAGGAATCTCTCACAGATGGCACAGGCGCACAGATTTCAAGTTAATAGTATGCTGCCACAGAGAAAACGAAGTTTTCAATGATGGCACAGATTTCTGCCGCCATAAAACTTCTTTGCCACATTTTGCCCAAAGACTCTGTGCCATCCTTGGAGACCTGCCTCCTCTGTGAGAAAAAACAATATCTGTGCCTCTGTGCAATCTGTGAGCGATAAAAACATCCCTCCCGCCGATAACGTAAATCCTGCAAATGAAATGAAAAACGAATCAGCGTAATCTGCGCCATCTGCGAGAAACAATCCTCACGAAAATCCACCGATTTATAATCTGCAAGAGAAGTTCGGGAGGCGTTGAGGCTGATTTATCCCTTGAGGGCGAGGTTGTAGTTGTAGTACTTTGTCTGCCCCGTGATGTCTTCAATCACTTCGATGAACGGAGGGAAGTTCACGTCTTCGTTTTCAACGATGCCCTTCGTTTCGAGAATCTGCAAGTCTTTCATCGGCTCAATGTAGGTGTCGAGCTCGAAGAACTGGCCCTGCCAGATGAAGGTCTGGCGCGTCTTGCGTATGGTCTGGCGATAGGGGTCGGCCTGACGGAGGAGCGACTCGTAGAGATTGTTGTCTATCTGACGCTCGGTCTCCACCTGATCGTTGTTGCGGAGCGTCTTCTTCGTGGTGCGCACGTTCACGGATATGCCGTTCAGTGTGCGGCGGCGCAGGCGCACCTCGCTCTTGGGCTCGGATGTAAGATAGGTCTGGGTAATTCTGCTGGTTATCGCACCGGGGATTTCGCCCGTCAGACGGACGATGTACTTGCGCTCCTCGACGGCCTGACGGGGGATTTCCAACACGTCGGAGATTTCCTGAAGCACACGTTCGAGCTTGGTTTCAAACTTCTCGTGGTTGTTGATGACGCGCAGACGGGGATGACCGGACCATGCGTGAATCACTTTCTTGTCGAGTTCGCGTGCCAGTTCCAGTCCCTCGGTGCGCTCCTTGTTGGTTTCAGTCGTATAGAACTGCTCTGCGCCGTCGGCGGCACTCACTAAGTGGAGCACGGCATCGTATCGGGAGCGCAGGGATTCCGTGTTGGTGCCCACCGAGGAAGTGATTTCCTCCCATAGCTCGGGCTTCATATAGGCCGATATGTCGAGTGTGCCGCGGTCGCAGACCACGAGTACGGGCTGCGCTATCGTCTCGGCCATCCGCTGGAAACGGTCTTCCAACGCCATCTGCATCTCAAGGGTGGCCTTCTCTCCCTCGTAGAAGAAAGCCCTGTTGTCCGTGAGATAGTCCATACCTGCCTGAAGAAAGATGGTGGGCAGTTCAGGAATGATGAACACCTTATAGCCGAGGCTGGAGAAGTGTTCCATAATTTTCACCAATGCAGTGGTTTTTCCTGCACAAGGTCCGCCTGTCAGTACGATTCGTTTCATTTGAATGTCTTCCGAAACCCCTCCAAACAAAGAGGGAATGTATTAATGAAAAGTAAGTTGTGCGCCCCTGTATCGTTCCGATTTTCGCCCTGAAAGGGGGAAGGGTACTTTAACTAAAAAAATCCCCATCACCATTCCGGTGAAAGGGATTGTTGTTATAATTATGCTTTACAGTGCAAAATTCAACATTTTGATTTTCCACAGGGGAAAACGGGATTATTCTGCTGCCGGAGCTTCCTCTTCAGCAGCCGGTGCTTCAGCTACGGGAGCTTCAGCAACTTCCTCTGCCTTTGGCTCTGGCTGGTTCTCTGCAACTACTGTTACAGGGAGCTTAACTTCCACTTCCTTGAAGAAGTGTACAGTAGCCTCGAATGTACCCACCTTCTTGATGTCGCGCATTGTGATGATCTTGCGATCAACCTCGATGCCCTTCTTAGCCAATTCTTCAGCAACGATGGCAGCGTTTACCGAACCGTATGTTGCGCCGGTAGCCGATACCTTTGCAGCGATTACGAGTTCCACGCCCTCGAGCTGTGCGGCACGCTTTTCAGCCTCGCTCTTCTTTGCGGCAATCTTTGCAGCCTGCTGACGGAGGTCTTCTGCCAACTGCTTCTTTGCAGATGCAGATGCGATAACGCCCTTGCCTGTCGGGATGAGGTAGTTGCGGCCGTAGCCGTTCTTAACGTTCACGATTTCGTTCTTGTAGCCAAGACCGATGATATCTTCCTTAAGTATAATTTCCATATCTTTAGCCTCCTTTTTTATTTCATCAAATCGGTTACGTATGGAAGCAGTGCAATCTGGCGGGCACGCTTAACAGCCTGTGCCACACGACGCTGATACTTCAGGGATGTTCCGGTAATACGACGTGGAAGAATCTTGCCCTGTTCGTTCAAGAACTTCTTGAGGAACTCGCCGTCCTTGTAGTCGATGTACTTGATACCGCTCTTCTTGAAACGACAGTACTTCTTCTTCTTCGTGTCGATAGACGGTGCGGTCAGATAACGGATTTCTGTAATGTTCTGCTCTGCCATAATTAAGCCTCCTTTTTAGATGCCCATTTAGCACGACGCTTCTCAGCATAGGCTGCTGAATACTTGTCCTGCTTAACGGTAATGAAACGAATAACTCTCTCGTCGCGGCGGAAGCCTGTCTCGAGAGTGTTGATAACTGATGGCTCTGCGTTGAACTCCAGCAGTGCGTAGAAGCCTGAAGACTTCTTCTGGATGTTGTAAGCCAACTTCTTCAAACCCCAGATCTCTTCGTTCAAGATTTCAGCACCGTTGTCGGTGAGCAGTGTCTTGAATTTAGCGACCGCTTCCTTCATCTGTTCATCAGACAAAACGGGAGTCAAAATGAAAACGGTTTCGTATTGATTCATACTACGTTATAAATAAATAATTAAAAATATTAAGCATCTGCTTTCGCATAATGCGGTGCAAAAGTACCACTTTTTTATCAACTGACCAAATATTTTCCACAACTTTCTCCGGAAAACATATCCGTTGTGCTCATCATTGGCGAGATTAGGAATGGATATTTGATACAATTCCCAGTCTATGGGGCGATTCCGCAAGTGATACAAGGGAAGTCTTAATCCGGAATCTGGAAAAATTTGGATAGAATTTTACCGATTGGAGTCACGCTCCAATCGGTAATCAGGGATTTATTCGACAACCACCTTCTTGGTAGTGTTGCCGGAGCTGATCACGTAGATGCCGGGGGCGAGCTGCGACTTGAGGTCGCCGAAGGTTACGTTGTAGGTTGTGAGCACCTGCTTGCCGGTAATGTCGAATACGGTGGCAACGGCACCGAGGTTCTCATCGGCGTTGAGGCTTTCAATTCCGGTAGCTTCCGTGTTGTTCACGCTGAGCGCGATGTACTTGTCGGCAGCACCGCGGGATGCAATCTTCACGTAAGCCTGATGAACACCCACTTTGTCGGACTTGAAGGAAACCCTGAACTTGCCGCCGTCCTTTGTGAGAGTAGGAGTGGAAACCTTGAACTTGCTCTTGTTCGGCCCCCCCACGGTGAGCTTGATGTCCTGCGTGATGTTTTCTGTTTCGATGGTAATCTCGTCAGAAATACATTCCTTGTTCAGAGTTGCCGTGTATGCCAGTTCCGTTGCAGATGGTTTGAGCAATGGAAGGTCGGTGCGGCCGTAGGTAACGTCGTCTATATAATAGGTGGCAGAGTTGCTTACGCCACGCTTGCTGGCAAATCCGAAGCCGATGAAGAACACACCGCCGTTTACCTTCTGACCGGAAAGGTCTACGTGATATTCGTTCCATTCGCCTTTCTCGTCCTCTGTATCAGGGAGATTGAAGCCGCTCAGCTCTTGTGAGTAGAGTGTGTCATTCTGGAAATCCAGCAGATAGACACCGAAGTGGTCTTTCATATTGTTCTGCAGATAGTCGCCGCGGACACGGAGTGTCATCATCTTTGACGCCGAGTTCACGAAGTCGAGTGGAGGAGTGATGAGCATCATCTTGCAGTCTGACTCGTTTCCAGGCTCCACCTTTGAGTCGAAAGGAGTAACTTTTGCAGTGATTTCGTTTGGTTCAGCATCGTATTCAGGGAATTTGTAGCCCCACCAAGCACGGGTGCCTGCGAGTGCAACGTTTGTCCAACGGTCAAGGGCAATCGGTTTGTTCTTCTCCACGGTGTTGAAATTCTCGTTCAGCAGCTTGAGAGGGTTTTCCGCGCTGAGCGTGCTGATGTCTACGCCTTCCTTCTCCTCAACGGTAGCGGCCGGAGTTGCCGTGCCCGAGATGGGATAACGCTGTTCGGTGAGACCGTAGGAAGAAACGATGATGGTGTCTTTAAACTCGCCCTCGCTCGTCGGCTCGAACGAAACCCTTATCGTGCCGGGATAGTTCTTATATATAGAAGAGGTGCTGAGCTTGAACACCTTGTTCTTCTTTGCCAGAGTTACGATGGTGTTCTCTGCCATATTCTTGGTGTTGAACTTCATAGTCTGCTCGTGCTTCTTGCCAACTTGTGCATTGAAGGCGGCGAGAGGGCTGGAAGTCATCGTTACCGTTGGGGGATTGTCCGGGTCGATGGCGATGCCTTCCAGTTTGATCATCTGGCTGAGGGTAGGCATTTCGTCTGTCTCAATCATCAGGTTGGCCTTGTGGCTGCCGATGGCAGTAGGCTTGTAGCTGATGGTAACGGGCGTTGTGGCCGAGCCGGCTGGTATCATCGTAGGGCTTACTTCAAAGAATTTTCCCTGTGTGCCTGCCGTTCGGAGCGTTACGGGCATTGTGGTGTTCTCGGTAGTGATGTTGAAAGTCGCCATCACGATAGTTTCGCCCACTTTGCCCTCGGCTCTTGTGAGCGACGGAGTCTCGATGCTCATTGACGGAGCTTTTGCTTGTGCCATCACGGTTTGCGGCACAAGTGCCAGACCGCCGACTGCTGCTGTTGCCATAAGGCAAGAAGCATAGAAAGGTAGAAATTTCTTTCTCATACGTTAAATTTTTGGTTAAATATTAATATTGCATTACTTCCAATACGTTTCTGTTCGCGAATATATACTGAAAGGTTAATTTGCTGCATAAATTCTACTGGTTTATCAGGTATTTCTGCTGAATAGTGATAATGTGGTAGGAGAATGCAAAGATAGCATAATTTTGCAAAAATCCGTTCAAAATGTAAAGAAAAATGGATGTAAGCCGTATTTTTTTTGTTTTTCTATGCCTTTGCGGGACACTATTGCCGAATTTTCGGGCAAAAGCTGCTCAATATGACTTGCTGAATGCAGGTTGTGAGAGGATGATTCGGTGCTGAAGAGGATGAAAAATGGGTGCGTCTTAGGATAGATGTCCTGTCGTTTGTCAAAGAATCTGCCTTGCCGAGTTCGTCAGAGCCAAGTGCATTGTGAGCAGAAAAAAAGAAGCGGTTTGCAATCTTCGCAAAAACGCCTTCCATTCTTCGCAGAAACGCACTGCAATCTTGCGAAGATTGTAACGCATTCTTCGCAAGAATGAAAAATGATGTTTTATGTGTTGATTTTCAGTTGTTTGCAAAGTGGATAACAGATGACACTTTGTATAACTATAAATCATTGAATGACGAAGATTGATGCTGTTTCCGAGGGAGTATTTTTTTTCTTTGCTTGCCTGCGAATCTGCGAAAACAAAAAAGGATTGCCCGATGAGAGTAATCCTTTTAGTTTTGATTCAAGTGGAATTTCTGAGAGCCTCTTGTCGGATTCGAACCAACGACCCCGAGATTACAAATCACGTGCTCTGGCCAACTGAGCTAAAGAGGCAGGTGGGCAAGCTGTTCTTATCGCGCCGCTACAACCTAATACCCTTGCTATGTTCCCATCCTGGGGGATTCAAAGGGAGCTGGCCGTAAGAGACTTGCCCGTGTTTGGCTGTTCATTTCTGAAAAGCGACTGCAAAGATAGCAATTAATTTCGGAACAGTTGAAGGGAAAGGGGATATTTTTCTGATTTTAACAAAAAAACATAATTTTGACAAAGAGTACCTTATATATAATATTATTTGATTAATTTTGCAGAATGAATTACGACGAGATAAAGCAATTACGCACCTACGCCCGATACGACGGCGTGTATTTGGGAATCATCTGGATGGCGAGTTTCGCTTGTTTCCTGGCGATTACGTGGCAGGGTATGCTGCTGATGTGCAGTCTTCTCCTGATGCTCTACTCCCCATTCTTCGTCGCCTCACGGCTGAAGAGTTTCAGAAACGAGGCTCTGGGTGGCGTCATTTCGTTCAAGAGGGCATTGTTCTATTGCATAAGAGTCTTCTTCAACGGCTCATTTTTGTTTGCAATGATGCAGTGGGTGTATATGAGATTCATCGACAACGGGAAACTGCTGAATATGGTTTCCTCGGTCATTAACGTGCCCGAAAACGACCAGTTGTTCAAGGCGATGGGCTTGAACCGCGGGGAATATCTTCAGGTTCTGGCATTAATGTTCGAGCCGTTCGCCTTTGCCGCGTCCAGTTTTATCCGAGGGTGCCTCTTCGGAACCATTCTCAGCTTCATAATAGCAGCCATACTGGCGCGCACGATTAATACAAAACAACAATATTCATAAGATATAAAATGGACATTTCTGTAATAGTGCCTCTCTACAATGAGGACGAAAGTCTGCCCGAACTCCACGCTTGGATTCGCAGGGTAATGAAGGTTAATCACTTCACGTATGAGATTATCTTCGTGAACGACGGCTCTACGGACGAGAGTTGGGACGTGATAGAACGCCTTAGCCGTGAGGACGAGAACGTGCGCGGCATAAAGTTCCGCCGCAATTACGGCAAGAGCCCGGCTCTCTTCTGTGGTTTCAAGGCTGCGAAGGGCGACGTGGTCATCACGATGGATGCCGACCTGCAGGATTCCCCCGATGAGATTCCGGCACTCTACAAGATGATCACCGAGGAGGACTACGACCTCGTGAGCGGCTACAAGCAGAAACGCTACGACCCTCTGACGAAGACCATTCCCACAAAACTCTTCAACGCCACGGCGCGAGCCATCAGCGGCGTGAAAAACCTGCACGACTTCAACTGCGGGCTGAAGGCTTACAGGCGGGATGTGGTAAAGAACATCGAGGTCTACGGCGAAATGCACCGCTATATTCCGTACTTGGCCAAGGAAGCCGGCTTCGGCAAAATCGGCGAGAAGGTGGTTCATCATCAGGCGCGCAAGTACGGCAGCACGAAATTCGGTATCAACCGGTTCTTCAACGGCTATCTGGACCTGCTCACGCTGTGGTTCCTTACCAATTTCGGCAAGAAACCGATGCACGTGTTCGGTCTGCTCGGCAGTTTCGTGTTCTTCATCGGTTTCATTGCGCTGACGTGGCTGCTCGGCGAAAAGGTCATCGACCTCTGCAACGGCGTCTACGGCGACCTGCTCTCCGACCACGCGTCGTTCTAC
The DNA here is from genome assembly GCF_000688375.1 of Prevotella sp. HUN102. NCBI lineage: Bacteria > Pseudomonadati > Bacteroidota > Bacteroidia > Bacteroidales > Prevotellaceae > Prevotella > Prevotella sp. HUN102. Next base: position 247,296 of record NZ_JIAF01000003.1, read on the forward strand.
ATCGCCCTCACGGCAATGCTGCTCGGCACGCAGCTCTTCCTTGCCGGCTTCATCGGCGACCTTATCAGCCGCAGCAGCGCGGGCAGAAACGAGTATCAGATTGAAAAGATGCTGAACGTGGAGAGCTAAGCGGCGGGTGTGGAATGTGAACGAGTCGGCAGGGCCGATGAAAAGAGAGGATTCAAAATGATTTTTCGCAAACAGACAATAGCCTTTTTACTGATGGCAACAGCCGTGAACCTTCTGTTCGTGGCTTGTTCGGAAGTGAATTGCCCGCTCAACACTACGGTGTATTCGCAATATGCTATGAAGGGCGACACGCTGAACGACACGCTCACCGTGATAACCTTGCGACCCGACAGCAACGATGCCGTGATGGTCAACAGGCTTGTGGGGGCGCGGAGCTTCTATCTGCCAATGAGCTATGCGCACGATGCCGACGAACTGCTCTTCCTTTACACGGACACGGCAGGCCGTCGGATGCTCGACACCGTTACCGTAATGAAGACAAATCAGCCCCATTTCGAGAGCGTGGACTGTCCGGCAGCCTATTTCCACACCATCACGGGCGTGAGCCACACGAGGAACCGCATCGATTCCATCGTTATCAACAATGCAAACGTAGACTATGATGAGACGAAACAGCATCTTTACATATATTTCAATTCCGGCAATTAGCCTCCTTTCGCTGCTCCCCTCCACGGCTGACGCACAACGGAGAAAGCCTGTTCAGGCTGCCGAGAAAGACACGACACCTCTTTTCCGGGGCATTTCCGTCGGGACGGAACTCATCGGACCGATACAGACGATGCTGAGCGGCTACGGACAATACGAAGGAATGGTGCAGATAAACCTCAAGGACAGATTCTTTCCGGTGGTTGAAATCGGTATGGGAAAGGCCGACAAGCAAGACGACATTACGGGAATCAGCTACAAGACCAGTGCCCCTTACGGCCGAATAGGCTGCGATTTCAATGTAGCGAAAGACAAGCACGACATCTATCGTGTGCTCGTAGGTGCCCGTGTGGCGTACACCTCTTTTAAATACGACATATCAAGCCCCGGTGTTTCAGACCCCGTGTGGGGGACGAAGACGGACTATTCTGCCGCAAACGTAGCCGGAAACTGCCTCTGGGCAGAACTGGTGGGCGGCGTGAATGCGAAAATCTGGGGACCGCTCCACCTCGGATGGACGGTAAGATACAAGACAAGGATTCACAACAAGGACGGTGAGATAGGTGCGCCGTGGTATGTTCCGGGCTTCGGACGTGGAGGCTCGTCGCGAATAGGCGCAACCTTCAACGTCAGCGTGGCATTTTGAATCGCTCCATCATAGCCGTGCGGCAGTCCCGCTCTCCGTTCAAAAATCAAGATTATGGTTCAGAAAACTAAGAAAAAACTCCTCTGGCAGTTGCCCTTTCTCGCAGCACTGATTATAGGCACCGTCTTCATCGTGCGGCAGCAGCGCACTATGCCTTATCAGCACAACGAAGGCACCGTGTTCGGCACGTATTATCAGATTACGTATCAGAGCGACAAGGACCTTCACGAGGAGATTCTTGCCGAGTTGCAGAAGGTGGACAACTCGCTGTCTACCTTTAACAAAGAGTCCGTTATCTCGAAAATCAACAGCAACCGTAACACGAAACTCGACGAGATGTTCGTGGAAGTGTTCGACCGCGGAAAGCAGATTTCCGAAGACACCGACGGCGCATTCGATATGACCGTCGCACCATTGGTAAACCTCTGGGGCTTCGGCTTCAAGACCGACACGATGCCCACGAAGGCAAAGGTGGATAGCATCCGAAAGTTTGTGGGCTATGAGAAAGTCTCGCTCGTAGGGAAAGCCATCAGAAAGACCGACCCCCGCGTGATGATAGACTGCTCGGCAATAGCCAAGGGCTACGGAACGGACGTGGTGGCACGTTTCCTCCGCGCCCGCGACGTGCGGAACTTTATGGTGAACATCGGCGGCGAGATGGTTGTTTCGGGCAACAGCGAGAAGCGTGTGCCGTGGAATATCGGAATAGAGAAGCCCGTGGATGACAGCGTAACAGTGAGCAATGACTGCCAGACCATACTGAACCTGACCGACAAGGCGATGGCGACGAGCGGAAACTACCGCAACTTCTATTATAAGGACGGCAGGAAATACGCCCACACCATCGACCCGAAGACGGGCTATCCCGTGCAGCATTCGCTCCTTTCGGCCACCGTGATCGCGAAAGACTGCGCCACAGCCGACGCCTATGCCACATCGTTTATGGTAATGGGAATGGAAAAGGCGAAGGCATTGCTCGAGAAGCACCCCGACCTGATGGTGTATTTCATCTATTCAGACGACAAGGGCAACCTGAAAGAGTGGTACAGCCCCTCCTTGGAAAAGAAAATCGTGAGGTAAGGAGAGGTTATCCATATAAACTCATCTGCTGATTATTTTATGTCTTTCGGTTAGAGTAAATCCCGTGCATCAATCATTTTTCAGTCTTTTTAAGTAGCTGAAAATCAGGTTGTAAAGCCATTGTTTCCAAACGTGCGAAGAATGCGTTCCATTCTTCGCACGTTTGCTTTCCATTTTTGCGAAGATTGAAATGCGTTCTTCGGTCATTTGCAAATCATATCTGAGTTCGGTCTTCTTCTGTGCTCAGACAATATTTCCCGTAAAGTTGCGTTAAGGAGTATAAGTATTACCTGTATTTACAACAAAACGCCTCGCTGCAAGTTCTCCTTTCGGAGAGAAACAGGGGGCGGAGCCACCATAATATATATGCTGCAAATCTATGATAAGCTACTCGAACTGCCGCTGTTCATTGGCATCGGCAGCGGGGATCTGTCGGAAATCGTGGACACCACGAAGTTCGATTTCCATAAGTTGGAAAGGGGAACGGCGTTGGTAAAGGATAATGACAAATGCAGCGTGCTTTATTTCCTGATGGACGGACGGATGGAGGTGGAGAGCCGAGCCGACGACAACAGCTATTCCATCGAGGAGGAAGTGGCCGCACCTGCCGTGATTCAGCCCGAAAGGCTCTTCGGACTGATGCACTATCACTCCAAGACCTACACGGCGAAGACGAACTGCAACCTGCTTTCGATAGACAAGAATGAGGTGCTGAAACTTTCTGACAATTATCTCATCTTCCGGCTGAACTTCTTCAACATCATTTCCACTCAGGCGCAGCGCGGCAGCCGTGTGCCGTGGCAGCGGCAGCCGGAGGGTATCAGGGAGAAGTTCTTCGGTTTCCTGAAGATGCGCTGCATCACTCCTGCCGGACCGAAAACGGTTCATATAAAGATGCAGGACTTAGCCAATGAGATACACGAAAGCCGGCTGAACGTGTCGAGGATGCTCAACGGTTTGCAGACCGAGGGACTGATAACGCTCGCACGCAGTCTGATCCATATCCCGTTATTAGAAAAATTGCGTTAAAACTTCGGGTATTTTTTGTTATTGATTTCCTTATTTTGTAACTTTGTGCTTATTATGCACAGAAAGAACGAAATGACAAAAGATACATTGGAAGAGGGAAAGCGCGTCAATCCCTTTTTTGAACCTTACGATACACCACACGAAACCGTACCTTTCGACAAGATAACGCCTGCCGACTACGAGGAGGCTATGCTCGAGGGAATCAGGCGTGAGGACGAGCAGATAGAGAAAACAATCAACGACCCGGAGGAACCTACATTCGACAACACGCTCATTCGGGAAGACGAGGTGGAAGGCCGCAAGCACTATTACGACCTGCTTTCGCGCGTGGAGACGGTTTTCTTCAATATGCTCAGTGCCGAAACCAACGACGAAATGGACGCTCTGGCGCAGAAAATGAGCCCCATCCTCACGAAGCACAGCAACGACGTGAGCCTGAACCCGAGGCTTTTCGAGCGCATCAGGGCGGTTCACGAGCACCATCGGGAGCTTACGCCCGAGGAAAGCAAGCTGCTCGAGGAAAGCTACGACGGCTTCGTGCGGAGCGGTGCGCTGCTCGATGAGGCAGGAAAGGACAAGCTGCGCAGGATTTCGGAAGAGGCAAGTATGCTCTCGCTGCAGTTCTCGCAGAACCTGCTGAAGGAAAACAAGGCCTATACGCTGCACATCACGGACGAGAAACAGCTCGGGGGACTGCCCGAAACCGTGCGTGAGAGTGCCCGTTCGGCAGCCCGGGAGCGCGGGCTGGAGGGCTGGGTGTTCACGCTCGACGCTCCGAGCTACGGTCCTTTTATGATGTACAGCACGCAGCGGAACCTGCGCGAGGAAATGTATATGGCACGCAACACGATGGGTATAAAGGCGAACGACGAGAACAACCTCGAGGTCTGCCGCCGCTTGATAAACCTGCGCCGCGAAATGGCGCAGCTTCTGGGCTACGACACCTATGCCGACTTCGTGATGAAATACCGTATGGCAAGCAATGTGCAGAACGTTTACAACCTGCTCGACAGTCTCATCGAGGCCTATAAGCCTACGGCTGTGGAGGAACTCGACGAACTGCGCTCGCTGGCGAAGGAGCGCGAGGGCGAAAACTTCAAACTGATGCCGTGGGATTCGGCATATTATGCTCATCAGTTGAAGTTGGCAAAATACGACCTCGACCCCGAAATGCTCCGTCCTTATTTCGAGCTGAACAATGTAATCAAGGGTGTCTTCGGTCTGGCTACCCGTCTCTATGGCATCACTTTCAAGGAAAACAGGGAGATTCCGGTGTACCATCCCGATGTGAAGCCTTACGAGGTGTTCGACAAGGACGGCTCTTATCTCGCCGTGCTCTACGTGGATTTCTTCCCCCGCAAGGGCAAGCGCGACGGTGCTTGGATGACGGAATATCAGGGACAGCGCATCACACGCGAGGGCGAGAACATACGTCCGCACGCCTCTCTGGTAATGAATTTCTCCAAACCTACCGACGAAAAGCCCGCATTGCTCCGTCTGGGCGAGGTGGAAACCTTTCTGCACGAGTTCGGGCATTCGCTCCACGGTATGTTTGCCAACAGCCGTTTTGAAAGCCAGTCGGGCACAAACGTATGGTGGGACTTCGTGGAACTGCCGTCGCAGTTTATGGAAAACTTCGCCGTGGAGAAAGACTTCCTCCGCACCTTCGCCTTCCATTACGAGACCGGCGATCCGATGCCCGACGAACTGATTGACAAAATCATTGCAAGCCGGAACTTTCAGGCTGCAACGGCTTGTCTCCGACAGGTAAGTTTCGGACTTTTGGATATGGCTTACTACACGCAGAAGGACGAATTTAGGGAAGATATCATCGCTTTCGAGAAAAAGGCGTGGGAAAAGGCCATCGTCGGCAATCAGCTTGAGGGCACTTGTATGACCACGCAGTTCTCCCACATTATGGCAGGTGGCTATGCCGCCGGCTATTACAGCTACAAATGGGCGGAGGTGCTCGATGCCGATGCGTTCAGCTTGTTCAGGAAGAACGGCATCTTCGACCGTGCAACTGCCCAGAGTTTCCGCGACAACGTGCTTTCAAAGGGCAGCACCGAGCATCCGATGACACTCTACAAGCGTTTCCGCGGACAGGAACCTACCATCGACGCACTGCTCGAACGGAACGGAATAAGGAAGAGGGAAAGTGGGAAATGTGAAAAGTGAGATGTGAGACGTGAAAAGGAGATGATGGACAGAAAACAGACACTGCTCGACAACCGATACCTGCGTATGGCACGTGTATGGGCGGAAAACTCTTACTGCAAACGCCGGCAGGTGGGTGCGCTTGTGGTCAAGGACAAGATGATCATCAGCGACGGATATAACGGCACGCCAAGTGGTTTCGAGAATATGTGCGAGGACGAGAACGACATAACCAAGCCCTACGTGCTGCACGCTGAGGCCAATGCCATCACGAAGTTGGCACGGAGCGGCAACAACAGCGAAGGCTCTACGCTCTACGTTACGGCCTCTCCCTGCATAGAGTGTGCGAAACTCATCATACAGTCGGGAATAAAGCGCGTGGTGTATGCGGAGAAATACCGTCTCACGGACGGCATCGACCTGCTGAGACGCGCCAATATTGAGGTAGAATATTTAAATCTTGAAGACAATGAGTCAGAACAAGACTAACCGTTTTATGCCCCTGTGGCTTGCCCTGTGCATCGTCATCGGCGTGTTGATCGGCGTTTTCATTACCAATCATTTCTCAGGCAACCGCCTGAACATCATCAACAACGGCAGCAGCCGTCTCAGTAACCTGCTGCATATCATAGACGATCAGTATGTTGATTCGGTAAACATCGACGAACTCGTGGAGAAAGCACTCCCGCAGATTCTCGCCGAACTGGATCCGCACTCCGTTTACATCAGCGCAAAGGAGGTTCAGATGGCTACCGACGACCTCAAAGGCTCGTTTTCGGGCATCGGAGTGGAATTTACCATCCGTGAAGACACCATCCATATACAGAATGTAATCAAGGACGGACCTGCCGACAAGGCCGGTATGCTTGCCGGCGACAAGATTGTGAGCGTGGACGATAAGCCGTTTGTGGGCGAAATCGTAACCAACGAGGAGGCTATGCACCGTCTGAAAGGCCCGAAGGATTCGAGGGTAAAGATTGGCATAAAGCGTTTTGGCGAGAAGAATGTGAAGTATTTCACGCTCACCCGCGGCGACATTATCACGAAAAGCGTGTCGGCAACCTATATGCTCGACGAGACAACGGGCTATATGCGCATCAAGAATTTCGGCGAGAACACACACGGCGAAATGCTTGCGTCGCTCACCAATCTGACGGTGCAGGGTGCCAATAACCTCGTTATCGACCTCCGCGACAACACCGGAGGCTATCTCGACAGTGCCGTTCGGATGCTCGAGGAGTTTCTCAAGCAGAATCAGCTCATTGTCTACACCGAAGGACGCAAGAGTCCTCGCAAGGAATACCGCTGCCACGGCAAGGGAAAGTATCAGAACATCCCCCTCGTGGTGCTCATCAATGAGAGTTCGGCCTCTGCCGCCGAAATCTTCGCAGGGGCGATTCAGGACAACGACCGCGGCACCATCGTTGGCCGACGCTCCTTCGGAAAGGGACTCGTGCAGCAGCAGATACAGTTCCCCGACGGAAGTATGATCCGGCTGACCATCGCCCGCTACTATACGCCTTCTGGACGCTGCATACAGAAGCCCTTCAAGCCCGGCGACCGTGCCGACTACGAGCTTGATATGCTTGCCCGCTATCAGCACGGCGAGTTCTTCTATCAGGACAGTATCAAGCACACGGGGCCTGCCTATCACACGTCGAACGGCAGAACGGTTTATGGCGGCGGCGGTATCACGCCTGATATTTTCATTGCCGAGGACACGAGCAACATTACCTCTTATTATAAGGAGGCTGCGATGAGCGGGCTTATTCTCCAGTACGCATTCAAGTACACCGATGAAAACCGTCAGAAGCTCAGCCAATTCACCGAAATGAAGCCCTTGTCGAACTATCTGAAAGGCTTGGGTCTCGTGGAAGATTTTGCCGGCTATGCCGAGAAGAACGGTCTCCGCCGCAGGAACAACCTCATCAGGAAGTCGAACGGCCTGCTGCAGACCTACATCCACAGCCGTATCATCTACAACATTCTCGACGATCAGGCTTGGAGCGAGTTCCTCAATCAGGACGACAAGATGATCAAGGCAGCCCTCGAGGTGTTCAGAAAAGGCGAATCATTCCCGAAGAAGAAGTAAGAAATCCCTTTTCCACGCAGCGTTTGTCCCCTTGTTCCGTCGTTTGAAAGAGTGGAATTGCAGGCGAAAAAACAAATATACCATTACGGTATATGGAAAAATATGGACTTGCAAGCCCGAGATATAAATCTCATTAACCTATAACTGCTTCCATCGGCATCCTCCTTTCTCCCGAAAGGAGAGTCGAATGAAGCCCTCTATTATGATTACAAAACCCGAACTGCGAAAAGAAATAAGAAATCGGAAACGGCAATTCACGCAAGAACAGTTGCGCGAATTGTCGTTTCCTGTTATCGACAGGTTGCGCAGCCATCCCAAGCTGAAGGCTGCCAAAACCGTCTTGCTCTATCATTCTCTGCCCGACGAGGTTTTCACACACGATTTTGTGGACGAGATGGTGGCGGCAGGCAAGCAGGTGCTTCTGCCCGTTGTTGTCAGCGAGACCGAAATGGAGATTCGCCATTACACCGGTTCCGACGATATGGCCGAGAGTTCCTACCACATTCTCGAACCCATCGGCGCACTCTTTACCGATTACGACAAGATAGACTTCATCGCCGTGCCGGGAATGAGCTTCGACGACGCCCGAAACCGTCTCGGCCGCGGCAAAGGCTATTACGACCGTTTCCTCTCGCAAGTCCCGTCAGCCTATAAGCTCGGCATCTGTTTCGACTTCCAGAAGCTCCCTTCCATTCCGACAGACGAACTGGACCAGAAGGTGGACGAGGTTTTATAACAGCTTTGAGTTCAGAATTTCCTGAACTTAAGGCTGTTTGTCTTTACTGCGTTGTGTGTACGGGAAGTAATCCCTCCTTGTCTAATGTCTTCAATATGCTGCGCATTAAATAGTTATTGCTGAATGATATAACGTGTTTTCGTGAATTTTCTTTGACAGGCAACAGCATTTCTTTGCCTTAATCAGGATAATCCCAAACTAAGAAGTGTAATAATGCTCTGGAAAGTATTTATTCTTCTTTGGTTTTTATCTCTCACAGATGCCATAAATTCACAGAAATTATTTCTCCACAGAGAATGCAAAGCATTCAAGGAACTCACTGTGCTTTTGGGCTTGTGTAGGGAGAAGTCTGTCTTATGGAGCAGAAGGATTGGAAATATGAGCATTATGCGCTGAAAGGAAGCATAAAACAAGGGAACAAACCGGCAGGGAATAGCATTCGTGAAATACAAATCTCCTTGCCGGGTTGTTCCCTCGCTCTCTTGTCGGCCGATTTCTATGCCTTGATGGCTTCGATGAGTCTCAAAGCCTGATTGTTGCTCAGCATCTTGATGTTTTCGAGCACCGAAGGATCGCCGCTGAGGGCAGAGTTCACGCCGCCGGTGTAGATGGCTTCCTGAAGATCCAACTGGCAGAGTGCTGCGATAGACTTGATCTGTGAGCCGATGATTTCGTCAATCGTATAGCCGACGCCCTCGCGGGAATAAGCAGCTTCCGGCGCACCCAGCGTGAACGAAACGAAGAGCTTCTTGCCCTTGAGCTTCTCGCCCGTGCTGCCGTAGGCAAAGCCGTGCGTGCATACCTGCTCAATCCAACGACGGAGCAAGGAGGGCATACTGTACCAGAAGACAGGGAACTGCCATACGATGATGTCGGCCTTCAAGAGTTTCTCCTGTTCTGCCTGCACGTCGATGTTGAAGTCAGGGTAAAGCTCGTTCAGAATAGAAAGCTCGGCTTCGGGGAAAGCCTGCTTCAGCTCGTCGATTACCAGTCTGTTAGCTACTGAACCGTTCAAATCTGTGTGTCCGGATACAATCAATACATTTTTCATTTTCTTTTTCCTTATTAGTTACCGACCCTTCGCCGGCGTCTTCCCACTCCTTGCAGCACCTTTATTCGTACACGGCAACGAGCTTCCTTGCGCCTCGCGAACGGTCATATTCCTGATTTGTCATAACCGAGATGGTTTAATAACCATCTATCTATTTGCAAAGATACACTTATTATTCCGGACTTCCACAACATTTTTTACGGCAGAAATGCGCCAATTCTACGGATTGTTATCTCCTTTGTATGCACTTTCAATAGCCCAGAACTATTAGGCATCTTCACATCCTGTATTCTCGCTTTTCCAATCTTGCGAAGAATGGCTTGCAATCTTCGCAAGATTGCAGCGCGTTTTTGCGAAGAATGAATTGCGTTTTTGCGAAGAATAAAATTTGTTGTTAAATATTTGATAATTAGTGTGATAAATATATCTTTCGCCGATTTCGCAAATCCCGCAAATCAATGAAGAATAAATCAGTGCAATCTGCGCTATCTGCGAGAAAAATCTCACGCAGATTACGCAAATTACGCAAAGCAAGTATCTCTCACAGATGGCACAGATACACAGATTTCAATTTGATAATGTGCTGCCACAGAGAAAACGAAGTTTTCAAGGATGGCACAGATTCCTGTCGCCATACAACTTCTTTGGCCGATTTCGCATATCCCGCAAATAAAATGAAAAATAAATCAGCGCAATCTGCGCCATCTGCGAGAACCCTCTCACACAAATTTCGCTGATAACGCAAATGAATGAGAGGTGGAATCTGCATAATCTGCGTTATCAACGGGAAACAGCCTCCCACCGATGGCGCACACTTCACAGAAATTAAAAAAAGTTTAGATATTTGGGGATGCCATAATAATAATGTATCTTTGCAAGTAAGTAGAATTCAAATTTAACTGGTAACGAAGTGAAAAATCTGTATATATCATTGTTATTCTCATTCCTGCCGATGCTTTCCACGGCGCAGAACTATGCAACGGGAACCACGGTGACGAAGGACGGAGGAAAATACGAAGGACAACTTTCGCACGGAAAGCCTGCCGGAAAGGGAAGGGCTGTCTACAAGAACGGCGACGTCTATGAGGGCGAATACGAAAAGGGGAAACGCCACGGCGAAGGCACTTACACCTTTTCGGACGGCGAGAAGTATTCCGGCCAGTGGTTTCAGGACCAGCAGCACGGACAGGGTGTATATACGTTCAAGAACGGAAACAGATACGACGGCCTTTGGTACAAGGATTTTCAGCACGGACGGGGCAAGATGTACTATTACAACGGCGACGTCTACGACGGCGAGTGGGTGAACGACAAGCGTGAGGGATTGGGAAAGTACACCTTTGCCAACGGTGCCTACTACGACGGACAATGGAAGAACGACGCAAAGCACGGACACGGCAAGTTCGACTGGGGCGACGGCTCGAAGTTCATTGGCGACTGGGCGAACAACGTGAAGGAAGGCAAGGGCATCTACCTCTATGCCAACGGCGAGGAATACAACGGCGACTGGAAAAATGACCTCCAGTCGGGCAAGGGTATCTACAAATACAAGAACGGCGACAAGTATGAAGGCGACTACCTGAACGGCGAACGCACCGGCGAGGGAATTATGCAGTACAAGAACGGCGACAAATACACCGGTCGTTTCCTTAAGGGATTCCGTTCCGGGTTCGGCACGATGGCGTGGCACAACGGCGATATTTACACCGGCAACTGGGAGAAAGACCTGATGAGCGGTCAGGGAAAGCTGACCAAGAAGAGCCACGACGTGATAGAAGGACAGTTCAGAAACGGAATGATGGACGGACTGGTCATCATAAGATACGCCGACGGAAGCAAGTTCCGAGGCACTTACAAGGACGGCAAGCGCAACGGCGAGGCCGTGGAGGAGGATGCCGACGGAAAACGGTTCGAGGGTGCATACAGAAACGACAAACGCCACGGCAGGTTTACCGAGCGGGACAGGAACGGTGCCGTTACGGCAAGGGGATTCTATGAGGATGGTGTAAGACAAAACAACTAACGACAAACAAACAAGACCGACTATGGCAACAAAGAAACAGAATACAGGAAAGGCTGCATCAAGCCCAAGGAAAACGAAGAATGCACCGCAACTGATGGGCATCGCACGGAACGACACGTATCTCGAACCGTTCAACGAGGCTATTAAGGGCCGCCACGACCACGTGGTGTGGAAGATTTCGCAGCTCACGCAGAACGGCAGGCAGCGTCTGTCGGACTTTGCCAACGGTTATGAATACTTCGGTCTGCACAAGACTGACAAGGGATGGGTGTTCCGTGAGTGGGCACCCAACGCAAGGGAAATCTATCTCCGGGGCGACTTCAACGGCTGGCAGTTCCGTGAGGAGTACAAACTGAAGCGCATCGAGGGCACGGGCAACTGGGAACTGTATCTGGACGACGACAAGATGAAGCACGGCGACCTCTACAAGATGTACGTCCTGTGGGACGGAGGCGAAGGCGAAAGAATACCGGCGTGGGCACAGCGTGTGGTACAGGACGAGGCTACGAAGATATTCTCGGCGCAGGTGTGGCATCCCGAACAGGAATACAAGTGGAGGAAGAAGACCTTCAAGCCTGACACCCGGCCGCTCCTCATCTATGAATGCCATATCGGTATGGGACAGGATGCCGAGAGGGTGGGCACATACACGGAGTTCAAGGACAATGTTCTGCCCCGTGTTGTCAAGGCCGGATACAACGCCATTCAGATAATGGCGATTCAGGAACACCCCTATTACGGCAGCTTCGGCTACCACGTAAGTTCGTTCTTCGCAGCAAGCTCTCGTTTCGGCACGCCCGAGGAGCTGAAAGCACTCATAGATGAGGCTCACCGGAACGGCATTGCCGTGATAATGGACATCGTTCATTCGCACGCCGTGAAGAACGAAGTGGAGGGACTGGGCAATCTTGCCGGCGACCCCAACCAGTATTTCTATCCCGGCGACCGACACGAGCATCCCGCGTGGGACTCGCTCTGCTTCGACTATGGCAAGGACGAGGTGATACACTTCCTACTCTCCAACTGCAAGTACTGGCTGGAGGAATACCATTTCGACGGCTTCCGTTTCGACGGCGTAACGTCGATGCTCTATTACAGCCACGGTCTGGGCGAGGCTTTCGGCGGCTACGGCGACTACTTCAACGGACACGAGGACGACAATGCCATCTGTTATCTCACGCTGGCCAACTGTCTTATCCACGAGGTGAACAAGAATGCGATAACCATTGCAGAGGAAGTTTCGGGTATGCCGGGGCTTGCTGCCAAGTTTGCCGACGGAGGATATGGTTTCGATTACCGTATGGCGATGAACATTCCCGACTTCTGGATCAAGACCATCAAGGAACTTCCGGACGAGGAATGGAAGCCTTCCTCCATCTTCTGGGAGGTTAAAAACCGTCGTGCCGACGAGAAAACGATTTCCTATTGCGAGTCGCACGATCAGGCTCTGGTGGGCGACAAGACCATTATCTTCCGACTTGTAGACGCCGATATGTACTGGCATTTCAAGAAAGGCGACGAGAACGAGATGGCACGCCGCGGCATTGCGCTCCACAAAATGATAAGGATGGTCACGGTTTCCACCATCAACGGCGGCTACCTGAACTTTATGGGCAACGAGTTTGGGCATCCCGAATGGATTGATTTCCCGAGAGAGGGCAACGGATGGAGCCACAAGTATGCGCGCCGGCAGTGGAATCTGGTGGACAATCACGACCTCTGCTATCACTATCTCGGCGATTTCGACCGTCGGCTGCTCGAAACGCTCAAGAGCGAAAAGCACTTCAACGAGACGCCCTTGCAGGAAATATGGCACAACGACGGCGACCAGATTCTGGCATTCTCGCGCGGCGGACTCGTGTTTGTGTTCAACTTTTCGCCCACCCGTTCGTTCAGCGACTACGGATTTCTCGTTCCCGAAGGCTCATACAGCGTGGTGCTCAACACCGATGCGCGGGAGTTCGGCGGCTTCGGCTTTGCCGACGACAGCATAGAGCACTTCACGAACCCCGACCCGATGTATGCCGATCAGCACAAGGGATGGCTGAAACTCTATATCCCAGCGAGAAGCGGCGTGATACTCAGGAAAAAATAAGAGGGAAGGGAAACGGCTCTGCAAGTGGATAAGTTTATAAATATACAGGGAAACAGAAGGAGGGAGGACGGACCGACAGGGAAAAATGAATCGGGAAAGAGTATCTTTCCCCTGTCCGTTTGTCCTTCCGTCCCTTGTTCATAGTCTTTCCGGCTGACTTGCAGAATCATTTTCCCGTCCGACCGACATTAAAACAACCGATGGAAAGTAAATTTACGCGCATCGTCTGCGCATTTCTTTTTTGCACATTCACCTTCTGCTACCTGTTTTTCTATCAAGCAGAAGTAATGCAGGTTACGCAGCACGTGGCATCCGGTGGGCAAACCTTCTATCATCCTTGGGTGGGAGCAATCCTCATCACGCTCACGTTGCAGGTGCTGCAAGTAGGAATCAACTCGTTTCTGAAGCTCCGAAAGCGTGGATTCGCACTCACTTATTTCCCCTCCATTCTCTTTCTCACCGTGATTTCGGCCGTCAGTCCCGATATAAAAGACCGTCTTTCGATAGGTGCTTGGGTGTGGATTGTGCCGATTATGCTCATAGCCTACACGGCCGTCATACTCTATGTGAAGCGATACGAGCCCTACGAGCGCGAGCTCCGTACGACAGGGCCATTCTCACAGCTCGTCTGGATAAATCTGGGCACACTCGTTCTTCAGTTTCTTTTCGTGGGGCTGCTGAGCAATGGCAACAGAGCGTTCCATCAGCGGGCGAAAATCGAGGCGGCGGTCTACAATCGTGAATACAGGGAAGCCCTGCAACTCATCAGGAAGATGGGCGAGACCGACTCCGTAACGTCGATGCTTACCATCTATGCCGTGGCACGAACGGGACATCTCGGCGACAGTCTTTTCCACTATCCGTTGGTGGGCGGGGGCAAGGTGCTGCGTCCGGGCATTGTGCATTCAATGTTGCAGCCCGACAGCGTGCTGATAAACGCAACGAAACGTTCTGCCAACTACCAGCTCACGGGCTTTCTTCTGAACCGCGATCTCCACAACTTCGCCCGATACCTCTCCGAATACTATCCCGTAGACAGCCTCCGTCCCCGCTATTATGCCGAAGCCAATGCGCTCTTTGCAAAGATAAACCGTGGCGAAAAGCCACAGCAACCCTACGAAGAGGGCAGCTACACAAAGTATTATTTCGAGAGATAATTAGGAAGGGAACGAGGAAGTTGGATATTTAGGGGACAAGGAGACGAGAGAACAAGAAGACGAGGAGATTTGCTATTCGGATAATTCTTAACTGTCTTGTTTCCTTTTCTCCTCGTCCACTTGTCCCCTTGTTTCCTCGTCTCCAGACTTCATTTCCCTCCTGCCTGCTCCATACTGATTTCGTTGGTAACAGCCGTTGAGTCGCCGTTGCTCACCGGTTCTTCGCCTATCTCCTCTTCGGTCAGTCCTTCTTCGGTTGGCTGAGCACCTTCAGGAGCCTGCGTGGCAAAGAAAATTCCTCCACCAACGAGTGTTAGAATCGCAATGCCGACTATCCATTTCAAGCCATTTTTCTTGTTCTTGTTATCTTCCATAAGTCTAAAATATAATTGATTTTTCTTTCTTTTTTCTTCTCATTTTCTTAGAAGCAAAGTTACCATATATTTTTAATCTGTGCAAGTAAAAGAGGGAAGAAAGACTTTCCGTGCGATGAATGGTGAGAGAAATGCGTGCAGGAGAAATGCAGCAAAACAACCGTTGTTTCCAACAGATAAAAGTGCGAATTGCGTTTGTGCGAAGAATGGCTTGCAATCTTCGCAAGATTGCAGTGCATTTTTGCGAAGAATGAAATGCGTTTTTGCGAAGAATGAATCTCACCGATTTTCAGGCTCTCGCAGATAGTGCGAATCTCGCGAATAAATCTCTATGATTCTGTATTTTTTGAGGTTTAGGTTCTCGCAGATAGCGCAGATTTCGCAAATCAGGAATCTCTCACAGATGGCACAGACACACAGATTTCGTTTTGATAATGTGCTTCACAGAGAAGGCTATATCCGTCTGTCTGTAAAAATCTGTGAGCAAAAACAGAACACTTTTTGCCAATGGGAGGACTCTCGGGAATATAAATCTGCGAAATCAGCGAGAGAACCTTTGCCCACAGGCAGCGTGGCACAAAAATAAATCTGCGCCATCAGCTTTCTATGTTAAAATCCAAATGATTTGGCCATTATTTTTCCTTTACGCTGATATTTTATAGTCCTTATCGAAAACCTGACCGTTTCTGACCATGGCGGCCACTATGTGGATAAGCTTGTTCCTGACGTTGTCAAATGCCACCTGCTTCTTTTTCCCTCTTGCGACAAGCCTTGGATAATACGAGACTGTGGAGGGGTTGAAGTTAACGGCTGCAAGCGCGGCCTGGGTCAGCATAGCCTTTATCTGCCTGTTTGCCATATAATGCACATGCGGGTCTGTATGCACGCCGGTGCCGGAATCGCCGAATGGGACTGTTCCACAATAGCAGGATATTTTCCGCGGGTCGTGGCTGAACCTGCGGAAGTTGTCCGTGCAGACCATCAGGCACACGGCATTCTGCGTTCCTATGCCGGGTATGGAGGTAACTATGGTGAAATCCGGGTAAGCTCCCCGTCAGACTCTATCAGGGACGCAATCCTCCTGTCCACCTTCTCTATCTCCCTGTTCAACTCCGAGACGATATGCCGTCCGCTTTGGGAGATCATAGTCTTGACGGACGATTTCTCCATGGTAAGTCTCTTCTCACCTCTCCGGACTTGGAAGTTGCACCTGTGCCTGACTATCATCTGTCTGTGGGGGAACAGCTCCCTGGGCTGCATAAGCGACTCGCTGAGCGGGTCGTACATGGCGGCCCTGTCATGGCTACGCATTGCATACTCCGCTGTCATTGAGGCATCGGCGCGGTCCGATTTCAGTCTCCGGATACCCGAGGAGTCCCTGACACTCTTGGCATTCTCAGGCCATGCGTCGAATCCCCTCCCATAAAGGAAGTTGCACAGCGGCTTGCTGTAGTCACCGGTGTTCCCGCCGCGGTTGTCACTAATTTAATTATCAGAAATGGTCAATAGCTGTATGGACTGAAACTCTGACAAGGCTCCAAGGCCGGTAGCTTTCTATCTTGTCTCCGCGACTATGTCGGGGAGGTTCTGGACAGATTATGGCTTCCGTGCCGGCGAAATCCAGGGCCTACCTCTCCGACAGACCGATTCTTCCTTACGACAGCAAAGGTAGGATACTGTCTTGAGCTGGCATTGTTTTTACATATTTTGCGTTCTTATGCGGCCGAGCCGTAATCTTCTGCAAACTTAGAGTGAAATCCGTGAGAGAGACTTGCCATTTTATCCCGAACTCAGGTATTATATATAAATCGTGGAAGAGCTTCACACTTCCCCTTAATTTGTTGGGTGTTTCTAAATTATTGATATTCAGATTATTGTAATCTTGTTTTCAAACGTGCGAAGAATGCGTTCCATTCTTCGCAAAAACGCCGTGCAATTGTGCGAAGATTGCAAGCCATTCTTCGCAAAAATGTAGGAGATGTGAAATGTGAGGTGGGAGATGGGAAATGTGAAAGGGTTATCCACGTATTGTTTTAAATCCTCCTTTTTAGGTAGAAACTTCGGAAATGGGATATTTTCTGAAAAAGATTATTGCCGAATCTCGTCTTCAAAACTGGAAGGTGGGGTTGTGAGAAACACAGTAGAAGAATTAGGGGTTGTTTTGAATTGGTTTTATTTTCAATGTTTTATGTTTTTGTTTTGTTGAAAATGCGGTTTTAATGCGTTAGATTGGTAGATTTTTCTTCGGGTATGAAGCGTCGGGTTTAAAATCATTCGGTTTAGGTATTGCGGGAAAAATAAATCCTTTATACTTTTGCACCACACTAAAAGATGCGAAAAACTTGAAATGCACAGAAGCATAATTCGACAAATTGCCGTATTGGTAATACTGTTTTCGTGGGTGGTGGTGCCAAGGTGTCTTGCACAGACTGCAAAGAAGGTTTATGGCAATGTTTGTTCTTCGGACGGATTGCCTATGGAGAAGGTGTGCATACAGGTTACGGATAGCCGAATGGTGGTTCAGAAGACGCTCTTCACGGATGAAAAAGGCAAGTTCGAGACGGCATTGACGGCATCGGCATATCAGATAGTGGCGAAGAAGGAGGGCTACAAGACGGCGATTCTGCGCATAAAACCGAATTAGGAGCTATACAGCTTTGTGCTCAATGCTTTGTCGGAAAACCTCGACGAGGTGGTGGTTACAGGTTATGTGAACAGAAATAAGGAGAGCTACACGGGTTCGTCGTTCGTAATTGGCAAGGAAGTATTCCAACAGCAGGTAAACAGCAGTCTGCTGGAACTTATCAGGAACAATACGCCCGGTTTCGAGGTGGTGCAGAACATTGATGCAGGTTCCGACCCTAACCACGTTCCCGATATGATATTGCGCGGCCGGAGCAGCTTTGTTGAGAACGACAACACCAATCTTCCCCTCTTCATTCTCGACGGGGTGGAGGTGGATGTGAAGACGGTTTTCAATCTTCTGCCCTCCACCATCGAGCGTGTCTCCGTACTGAAGGACGCTGCCGCAACGGCATATTACGGTTCGAAGGCTGCCAACGGCGTGGTGGTGATAACATCCCTGCCCACCAGCGCAGGCCGTTTGCAGATAGATTACGACGGTCGTTTTCAGGTTTCGATTGCCGATTTGTCGAGCTACCATCTGCTGAACGCAGCCGAAAAACTTGAATATGAACGCTTGGCGGGCATCTACGGCAGCTTTAAAGGCACGAGCAAGACAGACATTGAACGCCAAAAGGTGTACTATGAGAAGCTGGACCGCGTGAAGGCGGGCGCGAATACGAACTGGATGAAGATACCTTTGCGCACCGGATTCACGCACACTCACAGCCTTTCGCTCAACGGCGGCACGGAGAAATTCCGTTACAGGCTCACCGGTGGTTGGCAGAATGCAGGGGGAGTGATGCAGAAAAGCAGCAAAGACAACCTTTCCATTCGTGTCAATCTCACCTACGGCGACTGGAGCAAACTCTTCTTCCAGTACACGGCACGTGTGGAAAGCAGCAGTTCCGACGATGTTCCTTATGGCAGTTTCGGCGACTATGCACGGCTCAATCCCTACGACCGACCCTATAACACGGACGGAACGCTGAACGGAGAACTGTCGTTCAACACGCCAAACCCCATCTATGAGAAGAGCCTGAACAGCTACATAAAGCACAGGGGAGCTACCGTGAGCAACAACCTGAAGATGAGATGGAACTTAGGCTACGGACTGCGCTTGGAGAGTTCACTTTCTTATGCGGTGTCCAAAACCGACGACGAGACATTCCATTCGCCCCTTTCGCAGCGTTTCCTCTATACGGAGAAAATCAAGCGGGGTAGTTTCGACGTGCTTCACAGCCGTGCTTCCGACCTCTCTGCCAATCTCTTCCTCGTCTGGAACAAGGGCTTCGGCCGCAGTGGTCAGCATTTCGTGAACCTCACGTTGGGCGGAAACCTCCAGAGCATCGAGGAAGATGCAGACGGATTCAAGGCGGTCGGCGTGCTTTCAGACAAGGTAGACCACGTTTCTATGGCTGCCGCCTTTGCCGACGGCGCATCCCCACTCGGCAACCGTTCGCGTTCGCGCCAGCTCGGCAGCTTCCTCAATGCACAATACATTTATCTGAACAGATACTACGTGGATGCCTCGTTCCGTTACGAAGGCTCTTCCAAGTTCGGAACCTCCCACAAGTATGCCCCATTCGGTGTGGTGGGACTGGGCTGGAACGTTCATAACGAGGAGTTTCTCGGCGGCAGTTGTTTCTCTTTGCTCAAGCTCCGTGCAAGCGTCGGCGTGGTGGGCAACGTCAGTTTCAGCCCCTATCAGGCGCGGCTTGCCTACCGATACGCTTCCGACCTCATCTACAATCAGGAGATTGGAGCTGTGCCCGTGGCACTTGTAAACCCTTATCTGAAGTGGGAAAAGACTACGAAGCGCAATGCCGGCATTGATTTCGGACTGTGGAACGACCGTCTGAGCGGCAGCGTGGAGGTGTATTACAACACGACGAACGACCTTGTGATGACCGTTGCCAAGCCGCTGCACGTGGGATTCAGCAACGGCAAGGAGAATCTGGGGCAGATTCGCAATGCCGGCATTGAGGTTTCGCTGCGCGGAAAACTCATTCAGAGCAGGCATTTTATGCTGAATGCCTACCTCGTGGCCGCTCACAACAGCAACAGGATAGTCAAGATAAGCGAGTATCTGCGAAATCAGAACAAGCGGAACGCCGAACAGGGAGGCCGTCTTCCTGTGCCTCTCTATGCCGAGGGAGAGTCGCTTACGGCCCTGAAGGTAATGAAATCTGCCGGCATCAACCCTGCCAACGGCAAGGAAATATTCATCAAGAGGAACGGAGAACAGACCTATGAGTACGATTACAACGAACGGCAGACCGTTGGCGACCTGACACCCACGGTGCAGGGAAGCGGCGGATTCTCGGCTTCGTGGAAGTCTCTCACGCTCTCCGTGGCACTTTCGTACCGTATGGGAGCCACCGTCTACAACGGAACATTGGCGCAGAAGGTGGAGGGAGCAAGTCCGTTGCAGAACGCCGACCGACGGGTGTTCTACAACCGTTGGCAAAGTCCGGGCAACGTATCGCTCTACAAGGGCATTGCCGTGCAGGAAGCCACTCCTCCGACGTCGCGGTTCGCCGGAAAAGAGTATGCGCTGGAGGGCACTTCGCTGATGCTTGCCTACGAACTGCCCCCGATGCTGTGCCGAAGACTGTATGTGCAGTCGGCGAGAGTGTCGCTCTCCACAGGCAATTTCTTCCATCTTTCCACCATAGACAGGGAACGAGGGCTTGCCTATCCCTTTGCAAACGTCTACGAACTGGGGATAAACATCAGACTATAAGTAAGATATGACACACCGAATATACAGCATTCTCATAGCCATCCTCGCAAGCACGGTCTTCGCGGGATGCGGCTTTGTGGATATAGACACGCCCGGAATGGTGAACGATGAGCGGATGTACGAGGACGAACAGGGCTTCAGGGATGCGCTCACGGGCATCTATGCCACGATGGCGAAGCCGTCTCTGTATGGCAACAGGTTGTCGTTCGGATTCATCGACGAGATAGCGCAGCTCTACTACAACGACAATGAAGCCACGCAAACTCCACTTACGAAAACCTACGACCTGCAATACCGGGACGTGGACGTGAGAAAGCAGATAGACCAGATATGGGAACGCGCCTTCTTCGCCGTGTACAGCATCAACAGTATGCTGAAACATATCGACACGGAATCCTTTCCCAATGCCCGCTACTACAAGGCCGAGGGACTTGCGCTCCGAGCAATGCTGCACTTCGATATGCTGAGGCTCTTCGGGCGCAATGCCAATGAGACGTCTTCGTTGGCGATTCCCTACGTTACCGTGGCGGGCAATCAGCCCACGGAACGGCTCACGGTGGGCGAATGTGCCGAAAGAATCGTCGCCGACCTCGAGGAAGCCGATGCCATTATGCAGAACGCGGCAGACGCCGAAAGATGCAACGACGTGCTCTATATGAACCGTTTCGCCGTGAAGGCACTGCTGGCAAGAGTCTGTAACTGGATGGGCGAGAAGGAAAAGGCTGCCGCGTATGCGCAATCGGTCATCGACGGCAAGTACAAGCTCGCCGAAGAGGAGGAAGTGCTCCAGTTGTTTATGGGTTACAGCGCAAAGACCGAGTGCATCTGGGCACTGAACACGACGAAAGCCATCTTCGACGTGAAGCAGCTTTTCTATCCGGCGCGCAGCACTTCAAGCTGCAATATGGTGCGAAACAATTACAGAGAGATCTTCAAAACCTCCACCTTCACGGCCGTCAACAACGATTACCGCTTTCAGGCCTACTTCACGCAGACGGACTGGGGGCGTCCGATAACGGCCTTTACCAAGCTCTACGACAAGCATTTCGACGAAAAGCAGCAATGGGAAAAGGACCGTGTGCCGGGCATCAATATGATAAGGTTGCCCGAAATGTACTATATCCTCGCCGAATGCCTCTATGAGAAGAATCCACAGGGAAGTCTCGACGCCCTGAACACCGTGATTACGGCGCGCGGGCTTCAGCCTCTGAAACTCACGGACATAAGCACCGGGGAGGCTTTCAGGCGTTGCCTGATGGACGAAATCACGAAGGAATATTGGGGCGAGGGCCAGATATTCTTTGCCCACAAGCATTTGCAGCTCCCTATGAACGGGCTGAACGGAAAGTATTTCGCCGTCAGCGACGAAACGTTCGTGCTGCCCTTGCCCGACAGCGAAATTAAAGATTAAGGACGAAATGGAAACAAAGATGAAACACAGACCCCTCTTTTCGGTGCTCTCCCTGCTCGTCTGCATCGGATTCACAGCCTGCAATCAGGCCGACAGCTTCGAGTATGAGGGCGAGACAGGCATCTGTTTCGATGCAAAGACGTATCAGATGCGGTGCGGCAGTCTGCCGTATTCCGTGGAAGAACCCACGTTCGCCCTGCCCCTGTCGCTCATCGGGCACGGAAGCGGCACCGACCGGGGCTATACCCTGAGCGTCGTGGATTCGCTTACCACGGCAAAGGAGGGCACGCACTATGCCCCTTTCGCTGCCGAACGCACGCTGAAAGCCGGACAGTTCAGGGACACCCTGTGGATAAAGATACTGAGAAAGAATCTCGACGACGGGCAGACGTACCGGCTCACGCTGAGAATCAGCCCACAGTCGCAGCTCAAGGCAGCCCTTCCCGCCCAGAGTGTGGTGAGCATTCAGTTCGACAACAGGCTGGATATGCCCACGTGGTGGCCTGCGGTGGCCTATTGGTTGGGCGAGTACAACATACGCAAGTATCAGAAGTTCATAGAGCTGAACGGCAGTCCTGTAACGGCCGAACAGATGGAAGAGAGAAAATACGAATATCTGCGCATCTTCCGAAAAGTGAAGGAATACTTCGAGGCACATCCCGAGGAGGGAGTTGTCTTCCCGAACGTGCATTGGGAGGTATAGCCCGTGCATCGGATGCGATGAATTTGCCAACTGCTGAAAAATGATATAAAACTCAAATGATATGTGTTTCATAAGTGATTGATAATCAGGTTTTAAAACCTTGCGTTTCAAACGTGCGAAGATTGCACTCCATTCTTCGCACGTTTACATCGCATTCTTGCGAAGAATGGAATGCAATCTTCGGTTACTTGCAATTCGCATTTCTGTCAGCCTGAAAATGAGCATTGAGAGACTGAATCTGAACGATGCAGTTGAGTGGGGGAAATCAGGGAAGAAAGTGCGGTGAAGCAAGCAGCGGCAGATGGGATTTATTCACTTGATAAAGAAAACGACAGGAATTTTAGACAAGATAATTAAAACTATAAACTAATGAAAATTCAAAAACTGGGGCACTTGTGCCTGCTTTTATTCTGCTGCCTGATGGCAGCCTGTTCCGACAGCAACGACGAACCGACAAAGAAGGGAGAAGAACCGAAACCGTTGTCCAAGGAGATTAAGATAACCGGAATTGAGGAAGCGTACAGCGTAAAACTGGGAAACAAGCTGATGATTGCGCCGAAGATTGAGAATCCTTCCAATCTGAAGCTCACCTATGAGTGGGGAATCAATTACAGCAAGGTGGGCGATGCGGCATCGCTCAACTATGAATGCACCACACCCGGCAAGTATTCGGGCTACGTGAAGGTGCAGACGGAAGAGGGAACGGCGCAGATAAAAGAGTTTCTGCTCTACGTCTACTCGGACTACGACCAAGGACTGCTGCTCTATACCGAGACCGACGGACAGGCACGACTGGGCTACAAGTCGCTCAACGAGCTTGAGATACCTGCCGTGGCCGATGTTTTCGCCGAGAACAATCCCGGATTGCAGTTGGGAAAAGAGCCGTTGGCACTTGCGTGGACGGGAGAGGGGAAGACCAACCTCGTAACCTTCGACGACAATGAGGGCACGGAGGTAGTGCTGGCAAGTGGAAACCCACAGAAGGTTTACCTCCTTGACGCAACAACGATGAAAGTGAAGACGGAAGTTGCCTACAACGGCGAGGGCACGTTTGCGCCAAACGTGGCGTATGCACCCTACGGCAGCCAGAACTTCCTGTGGAACAAGGACCATCAGGTGGTTTATTTCGTGGGTGGAGGCCGCGACTATCTTATGACGGCCGAGCATCAGTTCATCGTCGGTAAGCGCAGACACCAGATACCGTCTTACGCCAAGATAGCCGATATGAACTGTACGCTCATTACCAATCCTATGGATATGGTGCGCGTTTACTTCGACACGGCCACCCACCACCTTATATATATAGGAGGCATCCGTGGTATGGTGGAAAGCAAGATTGCGTGCAACGTTTCCCCGATGGCACTTCTTGCCTGCAGCGGACACTATGCCGATGCCAATGCCGACCACCGCTATGAGCCGGGTCAGTTGCTTTTCGTGGGGCACAACGGCGGCAATGTTAGTATCTATCACTTTGCGCCGGCGGCAAACAAGGCCGAGGAAGTGCTCATCAGCGAAACTTCGGCAAGCGGACACATTGCTTCCACCGACGCCCTCGGCGTGAATCCCATCAAGCCGTTCCTCTATTATGGAAACAAGAAAGGCGAGATATTCATCTACAACTACGAGGGCAGGAATTTTTCCGACAAGGCTTACGCAAGTCTCGGCGAGGAATACGATATCAGGAAGATAGTATTCAATCCCTATAATCCCTCGCAGATGTACGTAGCCGCGCAGAATACGAAGGCTGCGGCCAATGAGTCGGCCACGATTTTCGTGCTCGACGTGAGCAGCAACGCCACGGCAAAGGTATTGTACACAGGAAGCAAACTCGGCGGAACCATCCGCAACCTTATCTACAAAGGCAACGGCAAGGAAATGCAGCCGAGAAAGTAATGAGAAATCTATATTCTTAACAACTAAATTTAAAAACATAAACAGATGAGAAAATTTACATTTATCGTAGCCTTGGCACTCGCGCTGAGCGCAAATGCCAATATGGTTCACGGAAGCATTATGTCTGTTGAGCATTTTGCTCCTGCAAACACCCCGACACCGATTCCCTATGGCGTGGTAATCAAGGACGGCGTGATTCTTTCGTGGCCTGCCGAACTGATTCCGAGTGACGGAATCATCGTGCTCGACGAGAACATTAAGGGAATTGGGGCGAAAGCCTTTTCCGAAACCCCGCTGAAGAGCATCATTCTGCCGAAATCTCTGAAGACGATTGAGCCCAATGCGTTCGCCTACTGCAATCTCCTGCAGGGCATCGTGATACCCGAAGGAGTGGAGAAACTGGGCGAAAGCGCATTCTATTAGTGCCACGGAATGCAGACCGTATCTATTCCGAGCACCATAAAGACGATGGCACCGAACGCATTCACTATGTGCGACAAGCTCGAGAAGGTGCTCATAGCGGAAGGATGCACGGTAATCGGCGAGAGCGCATTCTATGGCTGCAATGCCTTGACAGAGATTAAACTGCCTGTTTCGCTGACAACAATCGGCGACAATGCCTTCGCAAAGTGTGGAATGTTGCGTGAGATAGCAGTCCCCGGTGGTGTAAGGGCTGTTCTTGCCACCACGTTTGCCGACTGCTCCTCGCTCGAGAAAGTCCAGTTCACCGGAGGCTTGGAGAGCATTGGGCGTTATGCGTTCAAGAACTGCACATCGCTGAAGACGGTTTCATTGCCCGAAAATCTCACGACGCTCGGCGATCTGGCTTTCCAAGGCTGTGCCGCGCTGGAGAATATTGCGATGCCTAAGACGCTTTCGGAAATCGGAAGCTCTCTGTTTCAGGACTGCATTGCGCTCAAGAGCGTAGTGATTCCCGAGGGAGTGAAGACCATTCACGTGAGCGCGTTCAAGGGTTGCAAGGCTCTTGAGGCGATTACGCTCCCCGAAGGCGTGAAGGAAATAAAGCATTCGGCCTTTCTTAATTGCATTTCCCTTCAGACAATCGAACTGCCTTCTACGCTCGAACAGATTGCGCTGAACGCTTTCACAGGTTGCGGCGCAATAGAGAAGGTGAGCTGCAAGTCGGTAGTTCCTCCATCAGTACACAAGAGCAGCTTCAACAAGACACCAGGAACGAAGAAACTCTTTGTGCCGGCTAAGGCCATTGAAGACTATAAGGAGGCGTGGAAGGATTTCAACTTCGCAGTAATTGAGCCTATCAAGGAGGAAACTCCGGAGAATCCCGGCACGGAAATGCCCAATGAAGGCAATGTAGCTGTCTACGATTTCGATGCCAATCCTTGGAAACTGGCGACCTCGACCGTGGGCGACGATCCTGAAGTTGGGCGCATTCTCGACGGCGAAGTGCTTGAAGTGAACGGCGTGGAACTCACTTTCAAAAAGATAAACAATAAGTATTGGAACCGAATTATGGACGGAACGCTGAAGGCTTACAAGCAAAACACTATGACTTTCACGGCTCCTGCCAAGATGGTAATTACTAAAATAGAGTTTGCCAACAAGCCTTACCACTGCGATCTGAAGGAAGTGAGCCAGACGGGCGGCACTTATGGCTGTGCAAATGAGGAAGCAGACAAGCCATACGTTTGGACAGGACGTGCGAGCGTGGTAACCTTTGGTGCGGAATTGACTTCCATCATCTACAAGATTACCGTAACCGTAGAGAGTGAAGTGGCAAATGCCATTCAGACTATCGGACAAAAGCGTGCCGAGAACGGCAAGGTCTACAATCTTCAGGGCGTTGCAGTCGGCACGGAAAGCACAATTTCAAGCCTTCCTTCGGGCATCTATATCCTCAACGGAAAGAAGTTTGTAAAGTAAGAGTATAATATCAGGTAAGTTTGTTTGGGTGGTTCGATGAGCCATCTGAACAAACTTTTTTATTTTTCAGGCATCAAAATAACGACAAATTGTATAAGAAACTAAAACCATTTATGGGAAGAAACATTGCATTATTCTTCCTCTTTTTCCTTTCTGTATGCACGTTCGGGCAGCAGGTATCCCCCGACGAGGCACGCCAGAGGGCATACAGGTTCCTCAATTCCGGCACTTCCGTCAGTCGCGCACCGGCAAAACGACCTTTGAAACTCGCACTTGCCGAAGCATCTGCCTATTATGTGTTCAACATCGGCGGCGATAACGGATTCGTAATCGTGTCGGGCGAGGAGAGAACGGAGGACATTCTGGGCTACACCACCTCGGGAACGTTCGACAAAACGAATACTCCCGACAACCTGAAATGGTGGCTTGAGTGCTATGAAGAGCAGATAAGACAAATTCAGCGTACCTCTTCGGCCCATCAGTCCACGCCCTCTGCGGCACCGGGAGAAAGGATTGAACCGCTCGTAAAGACAGAATGGGACCAAGGGCATCCCTATAATATAAGGTGTCCGAGGGTAAAAAACGCATCAACCTACACCGGATGCGTGGCAACGGCGATGGCACAGTTGCTGAACTACCACCGATGGCCCAGCGGGCAGACCTCGATTATCCCCCGATACACCACTTCCAAGCACAGAATAACGATGGAGGAACTGCCCGAAACATCGTTCAACTGGCAGCTTATGAAGCAGCAATACAAGGAGGGAGAAACGGGAAAGAGTGCCGAAGAGGTGGCTAAGCTGATGCTGTATTGCGGTCAGGCCGTGCAGATGGACTATGGCATTGACGGTTCGGGGGCATACGTTGTTGAAGAAGCCTTTGTAAGATACTTCGGATTCGGCGCGGGCGTGAGCGAGGAACGCCGTGAGGACTATCTGAAAGACGAATGGGAAGCACTCATCTACAACGAACTGAAAGAGCGTCGCCCCGTACTTTTCACGGGAGGAAAGCTGTCAGGCTCGCACGCTTTCGTGTGCGACGGCTATGACGGCAACGGCAAATTCCACATCAACTGGGGATGGGGAGGCAACGGCGACGGCTTCTTCGCACTCTCAATACTGAATCCTTCGGTGAAAGGTGCGGGAGGAATAGAGGGTTCCGATGGCTACACGCTCTCGCAGACTGCCCTCATCGGACTGCAAACCACTCCTTCCGAGCCGAAAGCCATCGAGAGTTTGCTGAAGATAAGAAAGACAGACGTGTATCAGAAAGACTATCCCCGCGACAGAACGGAGGGAAGTTTCAAGGTTCGAGACCTTGGTTGCGAGCTGCTGAATCCGGGAACATTGATGAAGAGTTTCGAGTTTGCGTGGGCATTCTGCAAGGAAGACGGCACGCAGATAAAGACGTTCGGGCAGAAACCGTTCACGAATCTGCGCCCCGACTATATTGTGGCAGCCGAGGCTGATGCCGAAATCGGCAAGGAAATAGCCGAGGGCAAATACAAATTCATCGCCGTATGCCGCGAACAGGGCAAGACGGAATGGAAGCCCTGCATCGATTCCGACCTGTATTACTTCGGTGTTGAGATAACCAAAAACCGACTGAAGCTCACGCCCCACAACGACAACGGCACGGCAATGAAGGTGCATTCGGTAGCGTTCAGCAGTCCGATGTCGGAAAATCTGCCGGTAGAAGTGAAGCTGAATGTAGAAAACCGTGGCAAGACGAAGAATCCGACGGTTTACCTTTTCGTCGATTTCTGGCTCTATACTGCCGTTGCAAGCAATGTAGACCCCAATACAACGGGAGAAGTGGTAATGCACTTTACGCCCTCTTCGAGTGGCACTCACAGCATAAAGATCTGTCAGGACGAAAAGGGAAAGGTGGTGCTGCATCAGGAAAATATTGTGGTTGGCGAGGGAAATGCTGCCAACCTGATGGTAAAGCCCAAGGTAACCAACGCCGATGAGGCCACGAAAAAGCTCAGCGGCAACACCTTCAAGTGCCACGCAAGCATAGCCAACCTTACCCGTAAGGACTACAAGGACGACTTCTCCTGCATTCTCTACAAGCGGGTGGGCGACTACGGCGTGCCGGTGGACAAGAAAACGGTGCAGTTGGAACTCTCTGCAAGCAAGGCAGTAGGGCTCGACTTTGAATTTTTCGACCTTGAACCGGGCGAGGAATACTTTGCCGGTTTCACTTATATGTCGCGAAATCTGGAAACCGAAGCCGATGTTTCCGACATCTATCAGGTTCCGACGACTGATGGCATAACAGCAATAACCGGTAATGATGCCGATGTGTCCGTTGCCGTTTACAGTCTTCAGGGCGTGCTGCTCGATAGCGTGAAGCGCACTTCCGTTTCCCAATATCTGCGTTCGCTGCCCCGCGGCATTTATATTGTCGATGGCAAGAAAGTCATCAACCCTTGAAACTGACCAGTAAGCAAGTCCACGAAAAACAAATGAACAGGAGAGGGATGCCACTGCTTCTTTCTCCTGTTTCTTTTTCCCTATCGTTCTTGAATGTGTTGTAAGTTATTGATAATCAACTGTCAAAAACTCTGTTTCCATTCTTGCGAAGAACGCATTCCATTCTTCGCAAAAACATCGTGCAATCTTCGCAAGATTGCACGGCGTTCTTCGCACAAATGGAAAAGAAGGAGATGGGAAATGGGGAACGGGAGATGGGAAATGTGAGATGGAAAATGGGAGATGGGAAATGGAAAATGGGAAATGTGCCCCCCCTTTGTTATTCGAGCTGTTGTCTTAACTCCTTTTAACTCCTTTGACTCCTTTGACTCCTTTAACTCTCTTAACTCCCTTAACTCCCTTTGACTCCTTTAACTCCTAAAAATTTAACTCCTGAAAAAGGAAAATGTGAAATGTAAAATGTGAAAACCCTTGCAGTTCGAGCTATTTTTTCTTACCTTTGCAGCCATAAAGAATTATTAATTAAACATTTAAGCAGAAAGATATGAAAGCATTTGTATTTCCGGGACAGGGATCTCAGTTCGTGGGTATGGGTAAGGACCTCTACGAGAACAACCCATTGGCAAAGGAACTTTTCGATAAGGCAGACGAGATTCTCGGCTTCAAGATAACTGAAATTATGTTTACAGGCACCGACGAGCAGTTGAAGGAAACCAAGGTTACGCAGCCGGCGGTATTCCTTCACAGCGTGATTTCGGCTCTCTGCCTCGGCGACGATTTCAAGCCTGCAATGGTGGCAGGCCACTCATTGGGCGAGTTCTCGGCTCTGGTGTGTGCCGGTGCGCTGACTTTCGAGGACGGACTGAAGCTGGTGGCTGCACGTGCGAATGCAATGCAGAAGGCTTGCGAGCAGAATCCGGGTACGATGGCTGCCATCATCGGTTTGGCAGACGAGAAGGTAGTGGAGATTTGCGCTCAGGTGGCAGACGGCGGCAAGGTTGTCGTGGCTGCAAACTTCAACTGTCCGGGTCAGTTGGTCATCTCCGGTTCGACGGAGGGAATCAATGAGGCTTGCGAACTCATCAAGGCAGCAGGTGCAAAGCGCGCATTGCCGCTGAAGGTGGGCGGTGCTTTCCATTCTCCGCTGATGCAGCCGGCCAAGGACGAACTTCAGGCAGCGATAGAGGCTACCACGGTAAACGCCCCGAAGTGTCCTGTCTATCAGAATGTGGACGCAAAGCCGCATACCGATGCAGCCGAAATCAAGGAAAACCTCATCGCTCAGCTTACGTCAAGCGTTCGCTGGACGGAGAGTGTTCAGAATATGATTGCCGACGGTGCTGCGGAATTTGTTGAATGTGGACCGGGCACTGCATTGCAGGGAATGATCGGACGTATCGACAAGGGCGTGAATGCGCACGGCGTATAAGGGATATTAGACAGTTTACGAGTGAACAAGTAGACGAGTCTCCTTGTCCACTCGTCCCCCTTGTTCTCTTGTTTCCTGCTAAACTCGTCCTCTTTAAAATACAAAACCTCCTGAATGAAACTGATTATCTACCAAGTCTTCACCCGAACTTTCGGCAACAAGAACCTTACCCGCAAGGTAAACGGCACGCTGAAGGAAAACGGAGTGGGGAAGATGAATGACTTCGACACCAAGACCTTGAAGCAGATTAAGGCACTTGGTGCGAACTGTATATGGTACACGGGCGTTATCCGACACGCCACAACCACCGATTATTCGGCTTTTGGCATTCCCTGTCAGACGCCGCGGGTGGTTAAGGGTAGGGCTGGTTCGCCTTATGCCATTACCGATTACTACGACATCGACCCCGATATAGCCGAGGATGTGCCCAACAGAATGGGCGAGTTTGAGGCATTGATACGGCGCACGCACGAGAATGGAATGAAGGTGATAATGGACTTCGTTCCCAATCACGTGGCACGCGAATACAAAAGCATAGCAAAGCCCGAAGGCGTGCGCGACCTTGGCGAGGACGACGACACGGCGAAACACTTCGATGCTGCCAACAACTTTTACTATTGTCCGAACGAACGGCTCGATCTGTCGAACGTTTCATTGCCGGAAGATGCGGAATCGCCTGATTACGACGAGTTTCCCGCAAAGTGTACGGGCAACGACCGTTTCGATTCCCACCCACAGCAGAACGACTGGTATGAGACTGTGAAGCTGAACTACGGCGTGGATTACTGCGATTTCGGAGGACGGAGCCATCACTTCGACCCTATTCCTTCCACGTGGCTGAAGATGACCGACATTCTCATCTACTGGGCGGCGAAAGGCATCGACGGATTCCGGTGCGATATGGCAGAGATGGTGCCGCACGAATTTTGGCGATATGCCACCTCGAAACTCAAGGAAATGTATCCCGAACTGATGTTCATCGGCGAGGTTTACGACCCCAATCAATACCGAACTTATGTGGCATCGGGCTTCGACTATCTATATGATAAGGTGGGAATGTACGACTGCGTGCGTGATGTGATGTGTGGTTCCCGTCCGGCGAATGCCATCACGCACGAGTGGCAGGCCACGGACGACATCCGCGACAATATGCTCTACTTCCTTGAGAACCACGACGAGCAGCGCATCGCCTCCGATTTCTTCTGCGGCAGTGCTTTGAAGGGCATCCCCGGAATGATAGTTTCAGCCTTGTTGCAGACCAATCCCGTGATGATCTATGCCGGACAGGAGTTCGGCGAACGGGGAATGGACGCGGAAGGATTCTCGGGCAGAGACGGACGCTCCACTATTTTCGACTATTGGAGCACCGATGCCGTCTTCAAAGGATTCTATGCACGCCGAAATCTAACGAAAGAAGAGTTGCAGATAGAAAATGCCTACAAGAAGATTCTCAATATCTGCAATGCCGAAAAGGCTGCAAGAGAGGGGCTTACGTTCGATTTGATGTATGCAAATGGCGATGGTACGCACTTCAATCCCCACAGGCAGTTTGCATTCTTGCGCAAGGCCGACGACGAGGTGCTACTGATTGTGGCAAATTTCGATGAGAATGAGACACGCGTGGACGTAAGGATTCCGGTTCACGCCTACGATTTTCTGCAACTTCCGGAGGGAGAAGTGGAGATGACCGACCTGCTTTCGGGCGACAAACTCGTTGCCGTGCTTCACAGAGACGGCACGGTAAGCGTGCAGACGGACGGTCTGAACGGACGAATCTATAAATTCAGTTGTTAAATGGACAGTTCAGAATACATATTGAATGCGCACAACAAGGAGGAATTTCCCCCTGCCCATACTGCCGAACATCTGCTCAACCAGTTGATGTTCCGAATGTTCGGTGCTGAAAGAAGCCGGAATGCGCACATAGAGCGCAAGAAGAGCAAGATGACCTTCACGCTCGACCACAAGCCCGACCGAAAGGAGGAGAAGGCGATTGAGACGGAAATGAACAGACTGATTGAGGAAGACCTGCCCGTAACCTCTGAAATGGTGGACCGCGACCATATTCCCGACGGCGTGAGCCTTGAGAAACTGCCCGAAGGTGCGTCGGAAATGATACAGCTCGTGCGCATCGGCGACTACGACGTGTGCCCCTGCATCGGCAGGCACGTGCGTTCAACGGCACAGATAGGGCGTTTTGAACTCTTGGGAACGAATTGGGACGAGCACGCCAAGTCGTTTCGGGTGAGGTTCAAGGTAATTCCGTAGGCGGGGTATAATGACGTTGATGACGATGATAACGAAAGACAGCATAGAATCGACGCACGCATTTCTGCATCAGAAGTATCGTGTCTACGAATTTTCCAACAGCGAAACGCAGCGCGACGACATAGAGTATGCCATCTCCTCATACGTGGAGATAATGAATCAGGAACTCTATGCGCAGTTGGCGAAGGGGCGGAAAGAGTTTCTGCTCGACCATCTCACTTTTGCCCGCGATATGCAGGAAGCAATAGCAGAACTGGAAAAACAAATGTAGCGAATGGATTTCAACACAACACACGACGACACCCGGAGAGCCGAACTCATACGCACCATAGAGCATTCCGTGGAGCAGTTGTCGCTGCCCGAGCTCGAGGCGTTGTACTACGACTTGGTGGCGAAGGATTATATCAGATGAGGCTTCGCAACTGATGACTGGTTTCTGATTCTGCCCGCCTGTCAATAAAAAAGTGCAAACAGCTTCCCGGTCCGAGTACAAACAAAAATGCTGATTACCTTTGTAGAATTAATATAATTTATTTTAAAAAAACGGCTGTTTTCTGATGGCATTTTGTTATCTTTGCATTGAAAACAATTAAAATAAACGAAGTATGAAAACGATTTACACATTATTATTTATGACTTTTGTGGGCGTACAGACTGGAATGGCACAGCAGGTACACTATCGCACGATGCCCCGTGAAACACTGGAGAAGTTAGAAGCACTAAGAGCCAGCGAATACGATGCCACTCAAGAGCGGATGGGAAATATCAAAAACCGTATGGACGCAGCCTTGAAGGCATACAAAGACCTCAAAAAGCAGTATAAGGAGCAGAAGAAACTGAGCAGTCAGCAAAAGAAAGATCTGAAAGATGCAAGGAAAGCCTTGAAACTTCGCGACAAGCTTAGAAAGATTTCCCAATAGAAATGTCCTCTCCGGCGAGGCATCTTAGAAGCTTTTCCGTTTCATTCATTATCCATAATGCAATGTGTCTGCGGCAATAAATGGTGGCAAAGGTTGCAGTCAAAATGCCATTGAAACAGAAAGGATTATGGTAAGGAAACTTTTGATTTTCATTCCGACAGAGGAAAGTTCAATGTGAACAAACAGGATGAGATTAGAATCCTGTACAAGGTATATGTTTTTTAATAGTCTGAAAATCAGAATATTATATCTGATTTTCATTCTTCGCAAGAATGGAATGCGTTTTTGCGAAGAATGGAAAGTAATTGTGCGAAGAATGCAGTGCGTTCTTCGCAAGATTGAAAAACAGGTAAAAATATTCTGCGCAATCTGCGTGGGTCTTTGTCCTCGCTGATTTGCGAAATCAGGCAGATTTTTGTTTAATTTTCCCGATTATCTATTCGCTTGATCTGTGCAATCTGCGAGACCCATTATTCTTGCAGATTACGCAGATTTGAATGATTCTTGCAATCCGTGTGAGCTTATTTTTACTTTTTCTTCGTCAAATGGCTTTGTTTCGGTGGAATATTGCACCAATTTTTGTAATTTTGTGCTTGTGAATCAAAGATACAGAGAAATATTGGCATTGGCGGTTCCGTCCATTGTCAGCAACATAACCGTGCCGCTGCTCGGACTGGCCGACCTGATGGTGGTGGGGCATATCGGCAACGAGAACTACATCGGAGCAATCGCAGTAGGTTCGATGATTTTCAACATCATCTACTGGGTGCTCGGTTTTCTGCGTATGGGAACCAGTGGTATGACCTCGCAGGCCTACGGAGCCGAAGCGTGGGACGAGGCTTTGCGCATTCTCGTTCGTGCCCTTGTCATCGGTTTGGGTATGGGACTGCTCTTCATCGTTGCGCAGCGGCCCATCGAGTGGGCGATGCTCCGTGCTATGAGCACGCCTGCCTCTTCCGTGTCGCTCGTGCAGTCTTATTTCAGGATTGCGATATGGGGCGCGCCTGCAATGCTCGGACTCTACGGACTTATGGGATGGTTTATCGGTATGCAGAACACGAAAGTGCCGATGCTGACGGCGATTGTGCAGAACATCGTGAACATTGGGGCTTCGCTTTTCTTCGTTTTTGTCTTGGGATGGAGGATAGAAGGCGTGGCAATGGGCACGCTGATAGCCCAGTGGGCAGGCTTTCTTATGGCAGCAGCCGTGCTGTACGGAGGGTTAAGGAGACAGTATTTCTTCGAGGGCAGGGCTGAAATATCGTGGACTCTGCTCCGTTCCACGCTTACTTATCTTGAAGCGTGGAAGAGATTCTTCGTCGTAAACCGTGACATCTTCCTCCGAACGCTGTGCCTCGTGGCCGTGAATCTGTTCTTTACCAGTGCTGGTGGTAGGCAGGGAGCGATGATGTTGGCCGTGAATACGCTGCTGATGACGATGTTCACGCTCTTTTCTTACTTTATGGACGGCTTTGCCTATGCCGGCGAAGCACTGAGCGGGAAACTCTATGGGGCGAACGATGGGCAGGGACTTCGGAAAATGGTACGGAGTTTGTTTGTCATAGGGCTGTGGACGGTGGTTGTCTTCACGCTCGTCTATGCTGTCGGGGGACTGGATTTTCTCCGTCTGCTCACCGATGAGGAGCGTGTGGTGCTGGCATCAAGACCTTATCTGATATGGGGTTGTCTGATTCCTGTTTCCGGCGTTGCGGCATTCATCTTCGACGGCATCTTCATCGGTCTGACCGAAACCAAGGGAATGCTCGTTTCTTCAGCCGTGGCAATGGCGTGTTTCTTTGTCTTCTATTTCCTTGCGTGGCCGTATATGGGCAACAATGCGCTGTGGATAGCCTTCCTGATGTTCCTCGGAATCAGGGGATTATTGCAGTTCGTGTGGTTCAGGAAACGGGGAGATTGGAAGTTATGAGTGGACAAGAGGACGAGTGAACAAGTGGACGAGTGAACGAAGAAATTCGTTTGTCAGCTTGTAAATCCGTTTCCTTGTTTGTTTTTTAATACGATAATTACAATGTGGATAATATTCTTTTTTCTTTTGCCTATATTGGGTAGTGCTTACATTGGTTGGCACGTGTGGCAGATTCTGCCCCTTAGCGTGCTGTGGAAGTGGGTCATCGTCTGTCTGCTGATAGCGTGTCTCATCTGTTTCTTTGCGAACTTCATTCTGGGACTTGACCATTACCCGATGCCCGTCTCCAAGTTTCTGTACGCTTTGGGCAACTCCACCCTCTTCATAGCGTTGTATCTTGCAATGGTGTTCATCGTGCTCGACCTTGGCAGACTGGTTCGGCTTGTGCCCAAATCGTTCCTTCACGACAGCCTTCCGGGCACCGTTTCCATTCTGATATTTATGATGGGAATCTTTACCTACGGCTATTTCAACTACAAGCACAAGGTGCGTGTACCGCTGACGCTGAAGAGCGGGAAACGGCTTACAGCTCCGAAGAGAATCGTTATGCTGAGCGATCTTCATCTGGGCTATCACAACACGGCAGAAGACTTCCACGAATGGGTGGACAAAGTGAATGCCGAGCGGCCCGACCTCGTGCTGATAGCCGGCGACATCATCGACGGAAGTATGCGTGCCATCAACAGTCAGGATATGGCAGACGAGTTCCGGCGGCTGAAAGCACCGATATATGCCTGCTTGGGCAACCACGAATACTACGGAGGAAAGGGCGATGCGTTGAAGTTTTATACTGAAGCAGGGATAAAACTGCTCGTGGACGAGAGCGTGGACGTGCCTCTCGGTGGCGACACGATAACCGTAATCGGACGGGACGACCGGACGAATGCAAGGCGAAAGCCAATAAAGGAACTGATGAACACAACTTCTCGGAAACACTACACCATCGTTCTCGACCATCAACCCTACAATCTCGAGCGTGCAGCACAGGCGGGAGTGGACTTCCAACTCTCGGGACACACGCACTACGGACAGGTTTGGCCCATCAGTTGGATAGAGGATGCCATCTACGAGAATGCTTTCGGCCCTCTCAGAAAGGGCAATACGGAATACTATGTAACGTCGGGTATCGGCATCTGGGGTGCAAAATTCCGTATCGGCACACGTTCGGAGTATGTGGTTGCAGAGTTGAAGTAGGCACAGGAGAGGGGAGTTTACAAGTCGGCGGGAGGACAGGTTTACAAGGAAATACCTGAGTTCGGGATACATCCGAACTTTTAAGTATGTGATTGCGATAGTAATTCAGTCATCTTGTAGTTTTATCTCTCACAGATTCCACAGAATCACAGACGTTTATTTTCGCCACAGAGAAGGCAAAGCCTTCAAGGATGGCACAGATTTTCTTGTGCGAATGAAGTATTGCAGACCTAATATACAATCGTTTCTCATCAAGTATCTGTGCCATCCTTGAAGGCTTTGCCTTCTCAGTGTTCGGGAAAGTAGGCGTAAATCTGTGCATCTGCGAAATCTGTGAGAGAGAACCTTGCCATTTTATCCCGAACTCAGGTAAGGAAATGGTGTTGAATGCTCTGCAAGTAACCGAAGAATGGCAGACAATCTTCGCAAAAACGCACTGCAAACTTGCGAAGAATGGAATGCAATCTTCGCACGTTTGCAAACAGGCTTTTTATCCGTTGATATTCAGGTGTTTACAGAATGCGCAGGGCTTGAAATACGGTACGGAATAGAATAGCCGTCTGACGGTGGACAGTAACAGCGGCAATGCCCTGTCTGGCACCTCTTTTTGTCCCCGGGTCCGGACTAATTCCGAACTCGGTTTTTTAATAGATTTCAAATATTCGTGTAATGTAGGAATGTGATAACAAGAATACCGATATTCGGCTGATAAAGAAACAATACGTTCGTAAAAGAGAAGCATCAGGTTACTTTTCTTCATAAGAAACAGAAATGTGATAAGTTGGACGGATGAAAAAACAATAATAATATTGTGCCGATACCAAAAACTTTTTATTAACTTTGCCACAAAGATGAATATTATGAAAAGAACAAATAGAGTACTATTGATTTATACTGGCGGAACGATAGGTATGGGGTGCAACAAAAAGACCGGTGCGCTCGAGCCTCTTGACTTCAGCCATTTGGTTGATAATGTTCCTGAGTTCAAACACATTGAGACAGAAATAGACACTTACCAGTTCTCTCCCGCCATTGACTCCTCTAATATGTCGCCGAAGATGTGGGCACAGTTGGTGGATATCGTTGCGGAGAGATACGAACTCTACGACGGATTCGTGATACTTCACGGCACGGACACGATGGCCTACACGGCGGCCGCGCTGTCGTTTATGTTCGAGAATCTCACGAAACCGGTTGTTCTCACCGGTTCGCAGCTTCCCATCGGGCAGTTGAGAACCGACGGCAAGGAAAATCTGATGGCGAGTATCGAACTGGCGTCGGCTCATCATCAGGACGGAACGCCCTGCGTGCCCGAAGTGAGCATCTATTTCAACGGACACCTGTTGCGAGGTAACCGTGCCACAAAGCAAAATGCCGAAGAGTTCAACGCCTTTGATTCTTTCAATTATCCTCATCTTTGCGAGGCCGGAGTGAACTTCACGTTCAACGAGCACAGCATTCTGAAGCCCGACTACACGAAACCGATGATCCCCCACAGGGAAATGGACAACAACGTAATCGTGTTCTCCCTCTTCCCCGGCCTTGAGGAAAACATCGTGAAGCATCTTCTGGACGCTCCCGAACTGAGAGGAATCGTGATGCGCTCCTATGGCAGCGGCAACGCGCCGCAGGTGCCTTGGCTGGTGGAGCTGCTGAAGGAGGCTGCCAGCCGCGGCGTGGTGGTGGTAAACGTCAGCCAGTGCATTACCGGACAGGTGGAAATGGGACGCTACGACACCGGCTATCAGCTCAAGGATGCCGACATCGTGAGCGGATACGACACCACCGTTGAGGCTGCCATCGCGAAACTGATGTTCCTTCAGGCTAAGTTCAAGGACGCCGACACGGTAAGGGAATATATGAAGAAGTCCATTGCCGGCGAGATAACCATTCCCGAACAGGGATAAAGGGCATAATCGGCTGACAGGGCTGCCGTATCAGCTGACGGAAAACCGAGAGACAATCGGGCGGGGCTGCAACGGAGCGCACAGGGAATTGCGGCGTTGCAGCCTTGTCTTTCCGTCGGATTCATCCTTTCGTCCCGAGGCATCGGTCCCGAGGCAGTATTTTCGGGATTTCCCGATTGAAGATAGGCAATCAGCCCTTTGGGCATTGCTGCCCCCTATCGCTAAAAAAACTTTTTATTAATTCATAAATAATATGCAGTACATTATTATTACATTCATTTTTTTCTTTGCGTTGCGACTCGTTTCGCTCTCGTATTCCATCCGTAACGAAAAACGTCTGCTGAAGAAAGGGGCGAAACAATACGGCAGGTTCAACTCCCTTCTGCTCACTCTGGCGCACATAGCCTATTACTTCGGGGCACTTTACGAGGCCTACGACAGCGGCACCGACTTCAATTCTGTCTCTGTTGCCGGTGTGGGCGTTATGGCGTTTGCCTACGCTATGCTCTTCTATGTCATCTATAAATTGCGAGACGTCTGGACGGTAAAGCTCTATATTCTGCCCGAACACCGTATTGAGCGGAGCTTTCTCTTCCGCACGGTGCGCCATCCCAACTATTTTCTGAACATCATTCCCGAACTCGTGGGCGTGGCTCTGCTCTGCAATGCGTGGCTTACGTTCTCCGTAGGTTTCCCTCTTTACTTGACTTTGCTTGTAGTGCGCATCAATCAGGAGGACAAAGCTATGGAGGATCTCTGGGATGCCGAGGACTGATGTTGCAGACTGATAAGTGTGTGGCTTATCCTGAACCGATATGTCGATTTGCAACTGACCGATAATTGCCGTCCATTCTTCGCACAAATGCGCTGCATTCTTGCGAAGAATGGACGGCAATCTTCGCAAGAATGCAAACAGATATTTTGATGGCTGATTATCAATGGTTTACGATTTGCTATCCGTTGGTTGTTTCTCTTGTTTCTTATCGCCTTATAAACTTGTTCCCCGCTCACTTGTTTCCTTGTCCCTCGTTTCCTCGTCTCCTTGTTCCCTTGTCCCCCTCTTTATCTCTTTTCCTCGTTCACTTGTCCCCTTGTTTCCTCGTCTCCTTATTCTTTTCTATTCAAAAAAGAAAGGGACGAGACTTAAAGTCTCATCCCTTTCAGTATTTCGTTCATTTTCTGTTTCGTCTCGATGCGTGTCGGAACAAGTGGGAGTCGGAGAATATTCTCTATCATTCCCATATCGTTGAGCAGAGCCTTGCAGCCCGCGGGATTGCCGTCTACGAAGAGCAGCTTGTAGAGTTCTGTGAATTGGTGGTGAATTTTCCGCGCAGCTTCAAATTCTCCGTTGAACTCGAGGCGAATCATTCGCGAAAACTCCTTCGGAAGTGCATTGCCGATTACCGAAATCACGCCCACGGCACCACTTACAATCATTGGGAACGTTAGTGCGTCGTCGCCGCTGATTACCTCAAAGTGCTTCGGCTTGTTCTTCATAATCTCGTCCACCTGCTCCAAATCG
Organism: Prevotella sp. HUN102; assembly: GCF_000688375.1. NCBI lineage: Bacteria > Pseudomonadati > Bacteroidota > Bacteroidia > Bacteroidales > Prevotellaceae > Prevotella > Prevotella sp. HUN102. Next base: position 287,293 of record NZ_JIAF01000003.1, read on the forward strand.
CCCGATGCTTCCTTTATTCCCACGACGTTTGGAAACTCGGAAGCGATGCGCACGGTGGTCTCTGCCTTCATATTGATGCCTGTTCGGCCGGGAACGTTGTAGAGAATCACAGGCACCGGCGACACCTGTGCAATGGCCTTGAAGTGCTGATACAAGCCTTCTTGGCTCGGTTTGTTGTAGTAGGGGCAGATGCTCAGAATACCGTCTATGCCGTTCCAGTCGGCAGTCTTGATTTCTTTAATGACCTCTGCCGTGTAGTTTCCACCGCAGTATTTCAATATAGGCACTCTGCCTCTGACCGTCTTTTTAACGAAATTGGTAATTTCTGTCTTCTCTTCTGCCGACAAACAAGGGTTTTCGCCTGTTGTGGCGAGAATACAAAAGAAGTCGGCTCCGTTCTCAAGCTGATATTCTATCAGTCTTTCGAGAGCTTCATAGTCCACTTCTCCACTTGTCTTGAATGGAGTGATAAGTGCAACGCCCAGTCCGTGAAATACATTCTGCATAAATCTTCGCATTAAGGGGTCTGTGTCAGACCGATTTTTCGAGACCGACAGTTTCATTTCCATAAATAAAACAATGTCTGTCTATCTTGCAAAATTAAGAATAAAACGGCAATTACCAAAAAGTTTTAGCTTTTATCTTTAGATTTCTATGCAACAATTTTGCAATATCGCCGAGTCTTTCCTGTCTGTTCAGCCCAATTTCAGGGCTTTATATGGTTCTGGCTAAAGGGAAATCTCCTCGTCCGCTCGTCCGCTTTTAAGCTCCGTCTGTCCGTCGTACTTCACGTCCCATAGGAAGAGCGCATTGCCGGGCATACTCTCTCCGGCGTCGCATCGGGTGCCGTTGTCTACGATTGCCTTGAAATCTTCGAGCGAAATCTTGCCTCTGCCCACGTCGATGAGCGTTCCCACAACGGCGCGCACCATATTGCGGAGAAATCGGTTGGCTGTAATCACGAAACACCATTCGCCCTCTCCGTCCTCACTGGCCGACACCTCATTGACCGTTTTGTACCATCGGGCTTCGGTTACGGTGCAGATTGTAGTCTTCGCGTCGGCACCAGCCTTGCAGAAACACTTGAAATCCTTTTCGCCCAGCAGATACCTTGCTGCGTTGTTCATCCTGTCGAAGTCCAGCTCATAGGACATCGGACAGGAATACTGGCGCAGAAAGGGGTTCTTTGTCTGATGGATGTAGTAATGGTAGGTTCTGGATGCAGCCGAAAACCTCGAATGCAAATCCTCCGGAACGGCAGCGATTCCGCTTACTGAAACGTCGCGCGGCAGCAGTCGGTTCAGTTTGTACTTGAGCTGAGCGGCATCAAAGGTTGCCTCCGTGTCGAAATGTGCAACCATCTTTCGTGCGTGAACCCCTGCGTCAGTGCGTCCTGCGCCGGTAACGCTCGTGGTTTCGCGCAGCAGCGTGGACAGAGCTTTCTCCAAAACCTCCTGTACCGTAATGCCGTTGGGCTGGTATTGCCAGCCGTGATAGGCCGTTCCGTCGTATGAAAATGTGATAAAGTATCTTTGCATAACCGATGCAAAGTTAAGCAAAATAAATGATTTGCAAGCAATAAACAGACGCAGATAACGCTGATTGTCTTCATCAATTATGGGATTAGCGTAATCTGCGTGAGCCTTATAACATCGTGTGAACGACAGAGAGCGTGTAGCCCAAGCCATTCACACGAAAGGTGTAGGGGAGTATTAGAGGTCGTAGTCGAATACGAACTGCTTTTCAGACTTCAGGCTGTTGCCCACGAGGCAGCTGCGGAGGGTAGCCGACTCAAGACGCTTGCGCAGATTCTCGGGAATGGCAGCTGAAACGTGGAATCGGATGACGATGGAAGCCAGACTGTAAGTGTCCTTGTCTACCTCCATTCCTTCCACTTCTGCCCAGAATCCTTCGGCACTTATCTCGTGTCCTGTTGCCCAGATGGCAGCCGTGGTGAGTGCGCAGGCTGTGAGAGCCTCTGCAAGGAAGTCTGCCGGTGATGGAAACTCGCCCAGTCCTTTATATTCTTTTGGTGCATCCGTGTGCGTTACGCTGCCGTTTCCGGCGTAAGTAAGGGCAATGCGGTAGTTGCCCTCGTGTTTTGCTGTAATCATTGTGTAATGTTTTTGTGAGTTGAACAATAAATATATGTAGCCGTGTTCAGAACAAAGTTCGGGAGGAAGTTTGTTTTTTTCCTGTTTGTTGCTGATCGGTAAAAGCAATCTTCTATCCCGGCTTTGTTATCTGAATGTGCTGAGAGGCGATTCTCTGTGGAATGCTCTCACGGCTTACAATGCAAAAATACTGTTTTTCCGCCATATTTCGTTGCGTTTAATATTTTTTATATCACTGATCATTCTTCGCAAGATGGGAGATGGGAGATGGGAGATGGGAAATGTGAGATGGGAAATGTGAGATGGAGGATGGGAGATGGAGGATGGGAGATGGAGGATGGAAGATATTATGAATATCATTTGTTTTCGTCGCTTATCATCGAAAAAATGTGAAGTTCGTCGGTTTCTATCATCGAAAAAGTGTGGTTTTTGTTGGTTTTTATCGTCGAAAAAGTGTATATTTGCAAACGTTACCAATAAAAAAACACTTACTTATGAAAAAACGCAATGTAATAGTTCTGCTCCTCTGTCTTTTGGGAATGGGAGCGAATGCGCAGAAAGTGCTTGTGAATAGTGTTACCGAGGAGCCGATTGCGGGTGCTTTGGTTCTGAACGAGGACGGACGTCTGCTGGGAGTAACGAAGGCCGACGGCACATTGAGCGATGAAATGACGGCGGCGGGGAAGATAGACGTGGTGCACTTTGCCTATGCACCTGTGGAATTTCAGCTGAACGGCACCGGAGCCGAGCGTCTGGCAATGACGCCGAATGTGAATCGCACGGCCGTTACGGGGACAGACAAGCGCGGTGCAAAGTACGTCTGGATCAGAGGATGGCAGCGCAACTATCAGTTCGAGAACAAACGGCTGACTTTCATCACAGAAGGAATCGTGGAGTATCTGATATCGCTCGACGGGAAAAAGATGATGGGGTATAGAACGGAGGGAATGCAAGGACTGATGGCAAAGGGGATGTCTCCGGACTATGACGTAACGAGGATTCAGCTCTCCTCTTACCGACCTTTCATTGTGAAGAACAAAAGGGTAGTGGCGCAGAACGGCAATGCCGGAACTTGGCAGCTGATGAAAGATGGAAAGCCGTTCGGAACGCAGCGCGATAGGATAGCCGAGAACTATTGTGTGGTGGAAATTCCCGATATGATAGTAGACGACCCCTACAAGTTTAATTTCTTGGGGGCAAAATTCAAGTTTGAATACATCAGCATCGGACAGATCCTGACACCCTACCGTGCAGACGCAAAATATACGATGGCCGACTTGTCGGTGAGCCACGCATTTTACTCCGTTGATACACGGTCGAGCAAGAAGGACACACACTACGATTATGTAGAGGATTTCTATGCCGTGGAAGCAGAATTGCTGACGGAGAGGGAGACAATGGCTGCGCTCAAGCGGGGAGACAGCCCTGAAAGCGTGCCGCTTCCCGCCAATGTGCCAGCATTGAGCAAGGCACTGGAAAAGGCAAAGGCAGGTTTCGTGGTTTCAGAATAGCCGGGACTATCGCCGATTCTCCCTGGTTATATCTGTATTGTCTGCGCCATTTGCGTGAGGTTTTTCTCGCAGATGGCGCAGATAATGCAGATTTTTTCATTTTATTTGCGTAATTTGCGTAATCTGCGTGCGCCTTATTTCTCGCAGATTTCTTGAATCACAGAATCGTTTTCTCTGCACAGAGGAGTAATTGCGAAAATTTTGATAGATAATTACATTTTCTTCGGTTGTCGTCTTATTCTGTATTCGGATGGTGTAACTCCCAAATGCTTGATACAATAACGGCTGAAATAGGATAGAGAAGAAAAATTCATTATATCTGCTATCTGGCTGAATGAGAGTTTCTCATCATCCAGATATCTTCGCAATATGGGAATAGTAACTCTGTCGATATAGGATGTAACGGTGTTTCCTGTGGTGCGCTTCACGGTGCTTGAGAGGTATTTCATCGACACGTTCAGCCGGTCGGCAAAATAAGATGCGTTGCGCTCTGTTCGTGTAATGCCGGTGGAAAGCAATTGCAGAAACTCCTTCACAATGTAATTGGCACGGTCGGTAGTGGCTGTGCTGCCATAGTGAATGGCGTGGAATTCAAAAATATCATACATCATCGTGAGACACATACTGGCAATGATTTCCTGATAAAAAAGGAAACTGTCATCGTTGATGCGACGGCGTAGATGATGGATATCATCAAGAAATTTTTGGGCGTTATCTGCTGACAAAGGCAGCACAGGATTCTGATAAAGACTCATACTGCCCCCTATGCTATAATTATTAGAGGGCAAGATGTTGTTCAGAAACTTATAGTCGGCAGCAAACATTTCTATGTGGAAATCGTCGGTAGCAGCAAGATTGCTTACCTCATCGGGGTGGGAGATTACGGCAAGACTGTTTTTCTGTAAGTGAAAACAGGATTCATTATACACAAAACCGCCTTCTCCGGCTGTGCAGATGATATGAGCGCAACAATCACTTAATTCGCTGCTGCACAACTGATAGAAGTCGGTTGTGAACATTAATTTAAAGTCTTTTTTGCTTGTCATACGGCAAAAATAAGTATTATTCAGCCAAATTGCAAGCGATTTGTGGAAAAAGTGAAAAGTCTGACGGAATAAATGATACAAGGCTATGCCGAAATCTTCCTATCTTTGCATCATCATAATTAAGCAAAGAGTGCTTATGAGCATCAAGTCAATCATCATCGCCATTGCCGCTATGTTTGTGGTAGTGGGCTGCAACGGGCAGAGCAAGCCCAATGTTAAACAACAAAAACAGGGAAAAATGAAGAAATCAATCGTTATTTTCTTTTCTCACGCAGGCGAGAACTATGCCGTGGGAGATATAAAAGTGGGCAACACGAAGATTGTAGCCGACTATGTCAGCGAGCTTACTGGTGCCGACCAATATGAAATCGTTACCCATAAATACGACGGTATGGCTTATACGCCGCTTACAAAGTTGGCAAAAGAGGAAACTCAAAATGGAGAATTGCCCCCCTACGAAGGCAAAGCACCCGACCTCGCACAGTATGATACTGTGTTCATCGGCGGGCCGATATGGTGGGGAACCTATCCACAGGTGATGTTCACGCTTTTTGGCGACATCAATCTCGACGGGAAAACCGTCATTCCTTTTACCACACACGAGGGCAGTGGGCTTGCATCGTGCGTGAGTGATGTAAAGGAACGTTATGGCGCAGCAAAACGGCATTGAGTCCATTCATTCTGAAACCGATACCAAAATAATGGCGTGGGGGCCATTGGGTGGAGAGGGAGCAGACGGAGTAGTGAAGAATCCGATATTGGAAGCTGTCGGCGCAAAATATGGCAAGACGGCAGCCCAAGTAGCTTTGCGCTGGCTCACACAACGGGGCATTGTTGCCCTTCCCAAGAGTACGCACGTGGAGCGAATGGAGCAAAACTTAAGTATCTTCGATTTCCATCTTGCCGATGAAGATATGGCACAGATTGCCGCCCTTAATCAGCAAGATGCCGGTTTCATCAACTTCAGCGACCCTGATTTCGTGAAATATCTCATTGAGAATTACGGATAAGATATGAAGAAGAATGTATTTGAACGGCTATGCGCAGGCGAACCTGTCAATATGTTTGAGCCGGATTATGCTGATGCTATCAATGAAATGAACCGCACGCGTATGGCTATATTCGATATCAATCAGTTGCGTCCCGACTATAAAAAAGTGCACGAAGCTTTCGACAGATTATTCAATGAGCCTATGGACGAAACTACGAATATTGCCACTCCCTGCCAGATTGACTTTGCTAATCAGGTAAAACTGGGTAAGAATGTGTTTATCAACCATTCGCTCTGTATGATGTCGGCAGGTGGCATAGAGATAGAGGATGGGGTGCAGATAGGTCCGCAAGCAACGATCGTAACCACCAATCACGATTTCCATAATCATAATACGCTCATCTGTGGCAAAGTAATCATCAGGAGAAATGTGTGGATTGGCTGTCGGGTAACCATTATGCCCGGTGTGACCATTGGCGAGAATGCTGTTGTTGCCGGCGGAGCTGTTGTAACCAAGGATGTTCCTCCAAACTGTGTAGCCGGTGGAGTTCCCGCAAAAGTAATCAAAACAATAGAATAGAAAATGAAAAAATCATTTTGAGTTTAATTACAATCTTATCAGTAGTAACAATGAACGCACAAAGTAATAAAACCATAGAACAGCGCATTGCCGAACTTGAAGACCGCATTGCCCTGAAGAATCTTGTAGACACCTTTTCTAACCTTTCCGATACGAAAGAAGCAGAACTGCAAGCACAGCTTTTCACGGAAGACGCAACGGTAAAGACTCTTATAGACGGACAGGTGGTGGTGGAATTAGAAGGCAGGAAACAGATAGCCGAGGTGTTCGGGAACTTTCTTGCCACGCAAGAAACGATCTATCATATCAATGGTCAGCAGACTGTAACCTTGAATGGCGATAGTGCCGCCGGTATCAGCTATTGTCAGGTTGCTATGATTGCCACGGTCGATGACAAGCGAATGATTACCCAACAAGGCGTGCGCTACAATGACGAATATCAGAAAATAAATGGTAGGTGGTATATAAAAAACCGAATATCCAACTTTATGTGGAGAGAAACCAGAGAATTGTCAAGTAAGTAGGCAGCCTATTGAAATTATAGAAAGTCTTTGCAATGCTGACAGGCATTCATCGAACTCTGTATTTTGAGTGCCGATACTGCTCTTTTCATTCTCTTCTACTTTTTAGATTCTAAGTGCGTATCTGCCCAATTTTTTCTTGTATAATTTATATTGATTTGTGCAATTTGCACAATCTGCGTGAGCTTTTTCTCTCGCAGATGGCGCAGATTTCGCTGATTTCCTTTTTATTGATTTGCGTAATCTGCGCAATCAGCGTGAGCTTTTCTCTCGCAGATTTCGCAGATAATGCAGATTCTTTTTCATTTTATTTGCGAGATTCACGCTATCTGCGAGAGAGGAATTTTGCGAGATTTGAAAAGAATATTTGTGAGATTATAGGGCGTGTTGGCGTACACACCGTTAAAATATACAAAACAAGAAAATAGGAAGTGGAATAGATTTATGACTGAAAAACAAGTGTATTTGAGTTTTTGTGTAATTTTGCACCATTTAAATATAGAGATAACTCTCGGTTAATATTTTTTTATGACAAGTAAACCACATTTTTAAAGAGTTATGCCACTAAAGACTGTATGTATGAGTTTGCTCGCTGCGTTTGCCGCAGTCGGAGAAGTAAAGGCACAGTCGGACATAACTTTCGATCCTTACACGCGTGAGCCACTGCCTGTCGGTGCGCCGGCGTGGATGAAGGAGATTTCGGATAACCCTTCGGGAGTGAACTATCTCAGGATGGACTCCCTTTTCAACGATTGGCTTGCCGCTGACATTGACGCACGGGTAAAGACACTTAAGAAGAAGCCCATCGTGAATTTCTATCGAAGATGGATGAAGGCCTACCGTCCATACGTGGGCGAAAAGGGCTATATCTACCTGCCTACGATGCAGGAACATATAGAGAAGCTGGAGCGGCAGAACCGTCGTTCGTCTATGCCCGCAACCCGGGCAGGCGGCGAAAACCGATGGAGGAACATCGGTCCGTTCACTACTGAGCATTACGAGAACAAGGGAAAGGACAATCAGGCTTGTGTGTACCGACTGACGGTGTACCCGAAGAACACCAGCATTGTGTATTGCGGCACGGAAACGGGCGTTATCTTCAAGACCACCGACAAGGGACTGCACTGGGAACCCTGCAATGCGCTGCACAATTTCGGCGGCTCTATCTTTGCCTTGCAGGTGGACCCGAACAATCCCGACGTGGTGTATGCAGGCGGCGGACAGAATCTGTGGAAATCAACGGACGGTGGCAAAAACTGGACGATGGTGCCCGGAATCGTAAACCGTGTGAACAGCATCCGTATTTCGCCGAAGGACTCGAAGAACGTTACGCTCACCACGGGCGACAGCCGCGGCAAGAACACGCAGATAAGCGGCTTCTACGTTTCAAACAACGGTGGCCAGAGCTTCCGGCACACCTTCGATGCCGTGTGTCAGGACCACGAACTGCAGCCCGGTAACCCACAGCGCATCTATATGCTGGCAAAACTGCAACACGATCTTATCTTCGATTTCCACCTGTCGGAAGACGGAGGACTGAATTTCAGGAAAATAGAAATGCCTGTCAAGGACATTTCCGCTGGCCGACTGGCTGTGAGCGATGCGCCGAAGGGCGAGAACTATGTGTACGCCCTCGTAAATTCAGACCCTTAGGGTTCGTCCAACGGACCGCAGGGAGGGCTGGGCAAGCCTTATATCCTGAAGAGTGTGGATGCCGGCAAGACATGGGTAGACCAGACGGTTCGCGAGGGTGGACGCCAGACCACGTTCTCCGGTTTCGCGGACGAGCCTACTGCCTATACACCGGGAGGCGGACAGGGTTATTTCGATATGATAGTGGGTGCCTCGGCAGAGAATCCCGAGCACGTCATCTTCGGTCTCTGCAATGCCTACCGTTCCACCGAGGGCGGCAAGGGACTGCACTTCAAGACGGCCATCGGCGGCTATGAACGCCGCGACTGGATGCACCCCGATATGCAGGACATCGTGGTGTGCGGCAAGGAAACGCGGATAAGCACCGACGGAGGCATCAAGTATTCCGATAATTTCTTTGAGACGCCCGGTCAGGACCGTAATTTCGGCATCTATGCCAGCGATTACCACGGATTCGGACAGGGATGGAACGACGACGTGATGGCTGGTGGAAGATGGCACAACGGAAATGCCGTGATGCGCGACAGCTATGGCGAGGGCAATTCGCTGCAGGTAGGCCGCGTGGAACAGGCCACGGGCTACGTGATGCTCAGCAATTCCAACAAGGTTTATTTCTCGGACGGAGGTATGGTAACAATTCCTGCCGACATCAAGGGCACGGTAAGCAAGGACTACAAGCCGTTCCAGTTCAAGAAACCGATGGAATCGGTAATGACCAATAAGGAAATGGGCTTCGACCCGCGCTATGCACAGCGCATTCTCATCAGTTCGGCAGACTATCAGGAACTGGGCAAACTCTTCATTTCTGAAGACGAAGGCTATTCGTTCAGAGAAATTTTCGATTCCGAAGGCGAGTTTGTCGTGGCTTATGAATACGCCCGTTCCAATCCGAATCACATCTACGTGGTTTGTCAGCGTGGTTTCTATCACTCCGTGGACAACGGCGAAAAGTGGGAATCCTTTGCGGGAAATCCTTTCGACCGCGGCGACTTGGCAGGAGGAGCAATCGCCGTAGATCCAAACGACGAGACCAAACTGTGGTACAGCAATCCTTTCTATGCAGACTGCGTGGCTTATACTACCGACTACGGCAAGACCTGGCACTATCCATTGCAGGGCAATATACTCTCCGACCGCAAGTTCAGTTGGATTGTCCCGACAGGAAACGAGGGCAACGGCGTATATTTCTGCACGAGCGGCGAATCGAGCATTTTCTATAAGGAAGACAATACAGAATGGATAGACTATTCGGCAGGCTTCCCTTCGGGAGCACGCATCACACGCCTTGTGCCGTTCTATAAGGAAGGAAAACTGCGTGCGGCCACGAATCAGGGCATTTGGGAAATCCCTCTCTATCGTGAGAAATTCAAGCCCGTGGCACAGCCGACAGCCCTCAATCTGGGCGACGGCGACATCAGCAAGACACCGAACAAGGAAATTCTCTTCGACAGTTATTCCATCGTTAATCAGGACGGCGCGAAGTGGGAATGGAGTTTCTCGCCCCAGCCGCAGAAGGTAACGGGCGAAAATACGCGCACCCCAAAAGTGATATTCGGTAAGAATGGTTCGTATGACGTAACGCTGACCGTAACCACGCCGCAGGGCAGCCACACGAGAACGATCCGCGAGACGATAAGAATCAATACTCCGACGGCCATCAGCCAGCCAGAGACACCCGAAGTTGCTACCGAGATACGCTACGATGGAGGTGTGCCCAAGCTCGTGTTGCAGACAGAGAAACTGAAGGAGAGGAAGACCTTTACGCTCCATAATGAAAAGGGAATGCTGCTCCGCAAGGTAGAGATTCCGGCCGGGGAGACATTGACCGAAATTTCACTGCAGGAGTGGAAGGAAGGCATCTACATCTATAAGCTCACTACGGAGCACAACAAGTATTTCGGCAAGTTCCTCAAGAAATAGCCGTTCGGCAATGCCTTTCATACCCCACGAGTGGGGTGCAGCGATACCCAACGAGTAGGATAAGTTTCTGCTCGTTGAGTTTAAAAGTACTTTTAAACATCCAATATTCATAACATTACCCGGTAATGGTGGGAATGGTGATTTTGAGGTTGCCCGGACAATATTGGGGGAAACAATAGTGATATACAACCAATCAAGCAGTTATATAAACATTTGGGGCAGCGGCAGTAGTATTTCGGTCTATCCAAATCAATTTGCCGCACTCGAAGTGAAAATATCGGTAGATAAGACTGGTACAGAAAGTTATTATAATTACGACTGGATAAAAGGAAAAATGTTAGTTTAATATAAAAATAAACGAATTATGAAACTAAAAGTAATGCAAAAAAGAGTTGAGGCAGACGTGAATGGTATTGTCATTATAAATGGCTTTGTCCACGTAGTTACCTATAAGGCAGATATTAGCGACCCAAAGAATGCCAAGGTGTTGTTTTTTCACGACCATGTAGCCAAATGTACCCATGATGACGTTGCCGATGAAAGTTGTGCGGCAGATTATGGACACAACGGCTCTACATTCACAGATGGGCATTGGAACTCAATCCCAGATATCGAAGAATAAACTGCAGCCTATAAAGGAGTACGCGATATCTATTTCGCCATCGAAAGCGGAGAGCTGATTTTGGAGTAAACCTCGTGGGGAAATAAAAAGCCCCCAGCCTGTTAAAAGTCGTCTCACTTACTATTTAACCAAAAACGCCGCAAGGACGCGACCGGGGGCAATATGCCATTCCGACCGTCCTTGCGGTTTTTAATTTTGGCTGCGCTATGCACAGTAATAAGTGAGACATTGCAAAGATACTAAATTTTATGAAGATGAAGATAATTGAGGTCTTGAAATTTAACAGAGAGCTAATAAAAAGGCTCAAAATAGCAGGAATACGTTTAGAAGATGAAGAATTTGTGGATTTATATACCGATTACACAGCATTGCTTGAACACGGCGAAAAGGTAACCTATATAGTTGCTGTCCTATCAGACAAGTATGCCGTGAGTGTGAGAAAGGTTTATCGACTTATTAAGCACTTTCAAAGCGACTGCAAGACTCTTGCAGTGTGATTTGGTTCAAAAGTTCTTTTGACTTACCGAATATGGCGAACTTTGCCGTACCAAATAAGTGCGACAATGAGAAAACAATACCTTTCGGCACCGCTTCCATTCCAGGGACAGAAGCGGATGTTTGCCAAGGAGTACATCAAGGTGCTCCGGCAGTTCCCTGACTGTACGACTTTCGTGGACTTGTTCGGCGGCAGCGGGCTGCTGTCCCATATCGCCAAGTGCCAGAAGCCCAACTCCACCGTTGTATATAATGATTTTGACGGCTATCGTAAACGGCTGGAAGCCTTACCCCAGACGAATGCCCTGCTTGCTGAACTGCGTGCAATAATGGACGTTCCGCGACATAAGGCCATTATGGGAGAGCAGCGTAAGCAGGTGCTGTCGTGTATCCGCAGGCATGAGCGAGAGTACGGATATGTTGACTACATCACACTGTCCTCATCCATTCTGTTTTCGATGAAGTATGCCACAGAGTATGCAGACTTGGAAAAGGAGACCTTATATAATAAGATAAAGGGGGTGGATTATCCACCTTGCGACGACTATCTCGATGGACTGACCATTACCTCCTGTGATTACAAGGAGGTGTTTGAACGTTACAAGGACGTGGCGAACGTGGTATTCCTCGTAGATCCGCCCTATCTGAGTACGGACAGCAAGACCTACAGAATGTACTGGAAACTGTCCGATTACCTCGATGTGCTGACAGTTCTCTCCGGCCACCGCTTCATCTACTTCACCTCGAACAAGTCCTCTATCATAGAGTTGTGTGACTGGATGGGCAGACACCCGAACCTCGGCGACCCGTTCAGGAACTGCCACCGCAGGGAGTTCAACGCCCACATGAATTACAGTTCGTCCTATACGGACATCATGCTTTATACGGATGCCGCTTGAATAACATTCTAATACCGTTTGAACGATGAATAAATACTATCAGATACTGGACAAAATTCTGGAACAAGGAAAGACCCAGACCAACAAGAAAGGCAATATCCGCTACTTGCTTAACGAGCAACTTTCATTGTCGCCGGCCGACCTGCTCGACATTTTCGAGAGCCACGGCATAGCCAGGAAGAAGTTGAGGAATGAACTACAACTCTTCATGAAGGGTGAGTGGCAGGTGGAGAGATACCGCGAGGCAGGTATCAACTGGTGGGACTATTGCGGGAGCGTACTCGTCAATAGTTATCCGACTTACTTTGAGAAACTGCCGCCTTTGTTAGCGAGGATAAACCGCGAGAAGCGCAACTCGAAGAATTATGTTCTGTTCCTCGGTAAGACAGGCGCAGAAAGCAATCAGGCTCCGTGCCTCAGCCTGGTACAATTCCAAATTGATGACGGAGAATTTGTTCTGTCGGCCTACCAGCGCAGCAGTGATGCAAACTTTGGACTACCGGCCGATATATACCACCTTTATCTTATGGCGCGACAGATAGACCTGCCACTGAAAAACATAACTCTGAATCTCGGAAACGTACACATATACGAGAATAATTTGGAGCGAACAAGGCTGCTGCTTGAAGGTGATGAGAGTATGAAGTTTGACTTGAATGTCTGAAATAGAATGATAAGAAACAAGAAACGCCCCAAGAAAATCTGAGGCGTTTTTTTATTGGGAGGGGGGAACCTAAAAAAGAACGTTTCGTTTTACGAGGCAGAACGCTTTGTTTTATTTTTTCGGAACGCTTCGTTTTACGGATTATACTTCCTCACACAGTCTATCGTAGACGTGGGAATAAGGAATCAGGACATCGGATTCATCTGGCTGATTCTTCTGGGGCAGCTGATGCTTACCGTGAGCCGGACAGCAATAGACTTCATACGCCGGTGGCTTCTGCTGCATATATCTATGAGGATAAACATATCACTCGTGAGAGATTTCTTCATTAAGCTGCTCAAGCTGCCGATGGCCTTCTTCGATACGAAACTGATGGGAGACCTTATGCAAAGAATGGGAGACCACGGGCGTGTGAACAGTTTCCTCACACAGCAGACGCTGAACATCGTGTTCTCGTTCTTTACCTTTATCGTATTCAGCATCGTGCTGTTTGCCTATAACTGGCTTGTCTTCACAATATTTATACTCGGCAGCTTCGTCTACGGGGGATGGCTAAACTCTCCGGTGGAGCAACTGATGGGATTCTTTTATTCCATCCAAGATATGAAGATTAGCCTTGAACGCATCAACGAGATACATCGTATGGAAGATGAGAATGGAAAGCAAGGGATTGAAACCAAAGTGAAGGAAGAAGACAGGGGCATAGACCTCTTCGACATAGGTTTCAGATACGCCCCTCACGCCCTGAAGAGCATCATCGACGGTATGAGCATACATATTCCCAAGGGAAAGGTCACGGCCATTGTAGGAGCTTCGGGAAGTGGGAAAACCACTCTCATAAAACTCTTGCTGGACTATTATCCCACGCTGACAGGAGAGATAAGAATAGGAGGCATGGATATCAACACGCTCAACAAGAAATGGTGGTGCAGACAATGTGGCGTGGTGATGCAGGATGGCGTGGTATTCTCAGAGTCAATAGCCCGAAACATTGCCGTGGACGACGGCAACATAGACGAACAGCGGCTCATCAAGGCTGCAAGAATTGCCAAGAAGTAGCGATAGCTCTTCCTATAAGAACCTTGATGAAGTCGGGAATAAAAAAATAGCTACTGCCATAGAGCAGTAGCTATTGATAAAGTTTGTATAATAGTAGACTTTATCTGAATAAATTTAATGTCAGAACTATTTAATCAGCTGTTTAACGGTCTTGCCATTAGACAGTTTCACGATGTTGATGCCCTTGCAGGGTTCTGTGATTTTCTGTCCCTGTGCATTGAAACGTGCCACTTCCTTAACCTGCAAGTTGTTGTTTACATTCTCAATGCCTGTAACGTCATAGATGAACTTAACCTTGATAGAAGGACCTGCTTCCAAAAACTTGTAGGTAGTTATAAATCCTCCATCAACTTCCTGACCGAGACAAGCTGTGAAAGTAGCTTCCCACGTAGCAGGGTCAGAATTATCTGGTTTCCATTCCGTTTCCAATGAGGCATTTTGTCCACTGTTTAGTGTCCGATATGCTGATTCGTGAGCCCCCGGCTTTGTGAACGGTCTACATTCACCGAAACAGGAAACTAACTCGCCGTTCGGCATATTAGTTAAGTCGAAACGCACTGCTACCGGAATTTCCTTTTCAGATACATTTTTTACAAATATTTCCGGTTTAATCTGATATTTTGTATCGTCGAAAGGATCAGCTTCAATATTATTGGCTACAAATGTTGCACCATCAGCAATAACATTGCCTTTGGCATCAACAAACTGGATCATTGACTTTGCATTTTGTGCCATTGCAGCAGCACTCATAAGCAATACAGCTGCCAGAGTAAATATTTTTTTCATACGATTTTATTGTTTAGAAATTATGAATTTAGTTGTTTATGTGTTTCTTGATTACCTGATGCACACCTTCAGCATTGTAAACGAATGCTACAACAGAAATATTCTTTGCCTCCCAATTAGGCTCAAGCGTAATACTGTGCTTGGAATTGTTTTCTGTACCTGCCTGCAATGCAATCTCTGTTCCCCAAGAGCCGTTCACGGCTGCACGGAGTACGTGGTTCTGCACATAGTTCTTGTCTACTTTGTTTCCTTTAAACAGTTGGGTGCAGACAATGCCGTCTTCAAGTATCCATACCTGCAATTTGCCATTGAGCGATTCGCTGCTCGTTGCCTTTATGTCGATGTCCAACTTACGGGTATCTGCATTATAGCTGTTCGCCATTGACAATGTGACAGGAGTAGTTTTACTGATTTCGCTGCCGATGATGTTTGCCCATTGAGCCACGACACTTGTCAGGCTGCCAGTACGGTTGATGTATGCCGCCGGAACGCCGTTACCGTTGAAAGCCTTATAGTATTCTTCGCCCAGTTCGGTTCTCAGTCCAACCATCTTTGTAGTAGGATAAACAGCCAATGCACTTGCGTGAATGCTTACGGGAATCACGTTCTCTTCGCCGTATTCTTTCACAATGCGTGCTATTTCTTCGTGAGCTTCAGGACAGTTGATACACTTCTGTCCTGTAAATTCTTCTACAAGAATTGCACGTTTGGCTTCAGATGCTTCTATCTTGATATATCGGTCATTCTCATCGACATTAGCGCACGAAGAAAATACTGCTACGGCTGCTAACAATATAGGGAATATCTTTTTCATTTTCCGATTCATTTTTAAGTCTACATTTAGAAGTTATAATTGTATGACAATGTAAAACCTTTGGTTGCCGGCACATAGCGGCATACACCACCCGAGCAATTGAATCCGGCACGTGTACGGCCGTAGCCCAACTGTAATCTGTGCGCACCTGCATTGAATGTTACGACCCCCTGATAGTAGTGCAGATTTGTTTCGCCTGCATTATAGGTATCTGATATTGTAAACATCCAATTTGGTACGATAGCCAATTCCAGCAATCCGAACC
The DNA here is from genome assembly GCF_000688375.1 of Prevotella sp. HUN102. Lineage (NCBI taxonomy): Bacteria > Pseudomonadati > Bacteroidota > Bacteroidia > Bacteroidales > Prevotellaceae > Prevotella > Prevotella sp. HUN102. Next base: position 303,233 of record NZ_JIAF01000003.1, read on the forward strand.
ACCAGTCGCCTAAATCGTCCTTCGTTGCAAGATACTGCACCTCGCCGCGGAGATTTACCTTTGGCGAGAAAGTATATTTACCGTCAGCAATGAAGATGTCGGAATGCACCATACCTCCTTCGCCTTCAACAACAGTCTTGTTGTAGAACTGGTTCATATACATAAAGTTGAGCTTGAAACTCTTTGAGAATTTACGTTCAATCTGTATGTTCAAATCCTGATAGTAGGTCTCGTCGCCCCATTTGAAGAAAGCAGAGCCATAGCCTTTTGTACCCTTCGGAGTTATTCCGTTGAGCGAACCGGTAATGTTTTCTGATTTATCAATAGCGTGTACGTGTGAAAAATTCACTTTAACGTTCATACCATACTTGCCTCCCAAGAAAGTATTGCGCTTTACTTTGTAGCCAAATTGTGCCTGATATGCCCATTCTCCGTCAGGACGGGTAGCGTATGGATAGAATGCAGCAAGCGCATAAGTCTGGTCTTGCGTGAAAGCCGGCAGGTGGTTTATATACGATGATACGCCCACACTGTTACGGTCGCTCTTAAACGCCATATCGTTAGAACGCTTTGCCTGTACTAAAAAGCTCAAGCCCTTCTTTGAATAAGATGCAGAAAGCATTGCTACATTGCCCGTGCGGTAAATATATCCATTGGTAAATGATGGGTCCTGTGTCTTCTGCGCATATTCCGCCAATACATTGAAACCACCCTTCTGCACCTGCAATCGTGCGTCCCAAGCGTTCACGTTCTGTGGCAAGTTCAGCATATTCGTGCGGTCTATCATAATGTTGTCGTGGTGGTTGCTCTCGTATTTATTGACAAACGATCCACCCACCATCACGCGGGTGTCCGACTTCTGCAATCCCTTGATCCATTCATCAAGGTTCAATTCCAAGTCAGCACCGTTAATCCACGAATTGTTGTGCGCCCAATATCTGCGCTGCTCGCCGGTTACGGCCTTCAACACGATACCCTTGTAAGGCTTGTAGACCACGCGTGCGCCGAACAGCGAATTGTCGATGCCAAGACTGCGCTCCTCATAGGTGCGAAGCACAAATCCCGATCCGAACTGTTCGTAATAGTTACCCAAGGTTACTTCAAGTTTCTCAAACTTTCCCTTCAGGTAGAAGTAAGGCACACCATAACCTTTATAGTCGTTTTCAAAGCCCGGTAAGGGGTGCTTCAGGAACTCAAAGCGGGCACCTGCATCCACGTTCTTGCTGATAAGGTTAAGGTCGAGAAACGAATTGGTCAGTGCCCATTCATCATAATCCGGCGACCCTATCTTCTTATCTTCCTGTGGAACAAGAACATCGCTCTGGATACTTCCCGTTACGGTTACTTTGTTGTCGTCCGTAGTAGTCTGCTCCTGAGCTTTCGCCGATGTAGCTACTACTGCAAGGAGACCTACAAGCCAGCTGTACTTTTTCATACTATTATTTTAAAAGTTCGCGAACCTTTTCTATCAATTCATTTTCAGCACCCTCGGTATATCCGTTATGCTTGTAGACGATTTTTCCTTGTCCGTCGCAAATCAATACATAAGGAATCATCTGTACACCCAATGCGCGCTTAAATTCTCCATTCGGGTCGAGCAGCACCTCGTATTCCCATCCGTTCTCGTCTACAAGGGGTTTTACCTTGTTTATATTCTGTGCCTGATCGATAGAAACAGCATAGATTTTTACGCCGGTTTCCTCGCGCCAGTCGTCGTAAACCTCGCTGATAGCCTTCAACTCTCTGTTGCAAGGCTTGCACCACGTGGCAAAGAAATCAATAATGAAAGGCTTTCCATTATTAGATAATGTGTCTGTGCGGACAGATTTACCATTAATGTCTTTAAGTGTTACTGTTGGTAACTGTGCGTAAACTGTACTGATTGAACAAGTCAATAATAGTAATAGTGTGAAAATTATCTTTTTCATAAGGCATATATTTGATTATTACAAAAGTATATATTTTTTTAAAAATACCGTATGGTGTTATATTATTTTAACCAAAAGGTGGTTTTAATTTTAACCTATTCGGTATGAATTCTTTAAAAATAAAAACTTTAGTTTTTGTTTGTGTTGTTTTTTAAATAATGTTTTTCTTGATAATAATGAGTTAAGGAGTTTTTAAAGGGGAGGGAATGATTCTTTTATACATTCTCTCCCCTTATTGTTTTATCGTTACTTCACGATTCTCTTCACAACCTTACCATTGGAAAGTTTTACCATATAAACACCACTGACAGGTTTTGAGATTCTCTGTCCGTTGATGTTGTAGTATTCTACTTCCTTGGCATTGTCGTTGGTCGAGATATTTTCGATGCCGTTTGTATTCTTGACAACAGGCTCTTCTACACAATTCTGTACGAACAAGTCGTCCAGTCCTACACCGATTTCACTGATCTTAGGAGCGATGAAAGCCACAACCTCCATCTTTTCGGCGTTCCAACCATTCTTCACATCGATGCTGTAAGTCTTTGTGAAATTGTCGTTGTTCCATTCCAGTTCGCTGTCGCCCTTCACGTCTGTAACGTAAGCACGGAGAACATCCTGATGCTTTGTCTTAACCAATACACCATATTCATCTCCCTGCTCTCCATCTACATCGTCTTCCTTTACGAGAACAAACAAAGCATAGTCTTCGAGCATTTCTTTTGCCTTTTCAATTCCAGTACCGGTTACCTTAATCTCGATGCTCTTCTTGGCTGCATCATATTTGTTGGCAATGCCAAGTGTTACGAAATTGCAGGTTTGTCCTTTGGAATGATTGTAGAACTTATCAAGGAGTTCATTTACTTTCGTTGATGGTTCTTGAGCAATCGTAGGATTGGCGATTGCGCCTTCTGTTCCCATTGTAAAGTAAAGTCTGTTGCAAGTGAAGGAAGGAAGTCCTTTAAGATGCGCCATACGTTCTAAATTATCACTCTCTGGTGCTGCCACCTTATCAGGGAAGTTGCTGTCGTTGATGTGAACAGCCACCATTACCATATCTGAATGACGGCTCTCAAGTCCCTTGATATTCTGAATACCCTTGTAGCAGTTTGCGCAAGTTTGAGAAGTAAATTCCTCAACAAGCATCTTCTGGCGTTCAACAACATTGTTGTAGACAAGAATGTTATGGATACCTTCTGTTCCCTTCAAGTTGCTGACCTCTTTGCCATTTATTTTTGTCAATACCATAGAGAGCTGATGCTTGCCCATCGTAACATCTGCTGGAAGCGGGCCAACGATGGTCAATGGTCTGCTGCTTGCACCTGCCTCTATTGCTTTTGGTATGGTAACATTCTTGATTACCTTGCTATCCACCTTTACATCAACGGTAAAGTTATCGACAGCCTCTGTTCCGGCATTGCTCATCCAGCACTTGATATCAAATTCTCCTCCGGCTTTTGCGTAATGTGGTGTTTCGATATGACCAAATACCAAATTGCTGACATTCGTTCCGGCAACAGGTTCAACAATCAACTGAATAGCCAATGTGAGATCATTTGTAGGGAAGCAATTAGCCCATCTGTTGGTCTCATAATTGTATGCGTAGACATTTCCTCTCAGATGATTCTCACCTATGACGAGTCTGCGTTTTTGGTCGGTTGTCAGGTTATAGCCGATAGCAAAACCTTTCGTAGCAGCAGTAATTTCGATATCCTTGTCAAGATTTATAACTTGCCAATCGTTGCCTGCCGGTTTCTTGATTTCTACTTTCAGTTCGTTAGCCTTAGAAATGCTTTCGCCTTCATTGATAAACAGAGACTTTATAACATTGTTGTCTGCCACCTTTACTCTGACAGCCTTCACTTTGCAACCAATAAAGGGTCGTAGCATTTCTTGCGAGAAAAAAGTAGCTATTTTAGTTTCTCTGTTGGGAAAAGTAGCCTCGCCAACTCTGTTTTGTTCGTCAAAATCTCCAATTACACGTTGGTTTCCTGTAAGTGGTGCTACTTTAGCCTTTGCGTTTGTTTGGTTATAAATAGGCGCATTGCCTATTTCCACATTCTGTGCAACTGCTCCCATAGAAGCAGTTGCGAGAATGAATGAGATAAATAAATGTCTCATAGAATTTTATCTTTTATCTTGTTGTGTCTTGGGCATTTCAAAAATACTCCGACACAGCCTTGTTATTATTTAACAACTTGTTTGATAACTTTACCGTTGTTCAGTTTCACGATGTTCACTCCCTTTGCAGGTGCATTGATGAGCTGACCGTTAGCATTGTAGCGAGCTACTTCCTTAACGTTCTGACCATTGTTGTTCAATGCGTTGTCAATACCGTTGGTAACATCGATGTTGAAAGTCAGTGTCAAGTTGATTTTGCCAGCTTCAGGAATTACCTTGTTAGCTTCGTCTACCTTCTCAATGGTTATTTCCACCTCAGCCTGACCATAGTCTTTGCCTGTGAACTGTACATCGCCAGCAGCGATGCGCTTGCCGATATAATAGATTACATAGAAAACACGCTGTCTCAGGTCTCTCGGTTTGAAAGTGTAGAAGTAGCTGCGTGTGAAACCTGCTTCAGAGCCATACTGTGCCTCTGCATCAGAACCAAAGTCGGAGAAAGAAATCAAACCGTTTTCTGCAGAAATGTTCTTCAAGGTGTAAGTAACCTTCAAAGGCACGTTCTCTATCTTTCTCTTCATATAGATTCGTGGCCATATATAGAAATACTTATTGTCTTTGTCGTGGGATATGTCCGTGCAAGGAATAATTGCTCCTGATTTTAACGGAGTACTCGTTCCCTTTATAAATTCAACAGCTTCTTCCACTGTTTGTGCGTTAGCCACAAGACCAATCGCCATCATTAACATAGAAATAAAAATCTTCTTCATAGTTGTAAAATTTGATTTGTAAATATTAATATAATGTTTGTCTGTTTTATTGTACTGCTCGGGGAACTTGCATTCCCACGAGCAGTTTTTTTGTTTAATAGCTCAGATATTTCTTGCCGTTCACGATGTAAACTCCCTTAGCCATATTCTTCAGTGCCTGCTGCACTGCGCCGTTCTCTACGCGTGCTGCCACACTTCCGTCTATGCGGTAAATCGTAACGGGTTGATTCGCATTGTCAGCAGTTTCTACATTCTCAATGCCATCGCTGACGTGGAAAGTATAGAATGTAGGCTGAGCATAGCTCAAGCGCTTGCGCAAATTCTTGTTGATGTAGTAGACGTACACGCAATACTCGCCACCATCCTGCATCTTGCTGAAGCTGAATGTCAGTTTCACGTCCTCATCCTGCTCTATTTCAACATCTTGAGACAGGATTTCAACCGGACCATTGTGGTCTGAAAGCACGGCGATGATTTTGTTCTTATAGGTTTCGTCTCCCCAGTTCATAACAGAAACTTCGCAATCGAACTTATCCGTTACAATAGTGCCGTTTGCATTCTTAACACGAGTATTGCCTCTTGGCTGCAGGTTGGCAGACTTGGCTTCCGTTGCATTGATCACGATGCTTCCCAGTTTTATCTTTGCACCATAGTCGGCATAGAGCACAAACTCGTTCCGGCCCACAATCTTAGGAGTGCACAGCAGCGTAATCTCCTTTTCCTGATTGGCATCGATCATAAATTCCACAGCATCCACCTTTTTAGAATTAGTGGCGGTTTCGTCGTAGAGATACACGGTTACGGTGTTTGATATGCCCTTGTTCAGGAGTTTCGTAGTAACCTTTGCCGCTATGTTTTCCTCCACTTCTGTTTCGCCCTTCAGTTCCGTACACTGCACATCGCTTCTGTTGGTAAAGTTGGTTGCCGTGAGTTCGGTATCATTGATTTCAAGTTTGATATACATACTTGAATTGATGAAAGGCTTCCAAGGCTTCACGTTCAGCGCATCGTCGTTGATGGCAAACATAGGAACGAGATAGTAAGTGCCTGATGGGAGGTTCTTGCCAAAAGTGAGAGCCGTGCTTTCGCAACTGTAATTGGAGGAGTTGTTGGCTTTCATATTGTCAATATTCGCTATGCCGAGAATATCCACATTGTCCACCGGCTTGTTGGCAGCATTGCGAAGTTGCCATCCGAACTTGAAATTCTGCGCCGTGTAGTTGTTGGGTGCAACTGTCAGTTCAATCTTGTCGATTACGAAATCCTGTGTCTTGTCCGTGCGCTGATACTTTTCCTGTATGTTCTGGATGTTCTTCACAAAAAGGGTGTAAATGCCATTGTCAGCCTGCTGACCACTCTTGTTCGGCGTCAGGCCGACGATTACCGCCTGCTTGGTGGTGTAGCCCCCTGCACCGGAGAAAGAGCCGATGCCCTGCGCAGAAGGATTGAGAACCGACAGGTCGAACTCGCCGTCAGACAAGCCACCCCAACCCCAGTTGATGAGGAACTTGCCATCCTTGTAGCCGTGGCACACAAAGGCGTGATAGCCGTTGTAGCCCATAGAGGCATCGAACTTGCCACCAGTGTACAATACAGGGCGATTCTCTTTAATTTCGTCGTAGATTACCTTTTCCCATTCAGCCTCGGTATATGCCGAACGCTCAATTTCCTGTGCAGTAGCGGCATAGTTGAAATATTCCTTGAACGAAGCCACCAGCACGTTGGAGCCAGAGCCTTTGGGCGAATATTTCATTACCATTGCCTGACCACAATAGCGCATCAGGTCTGCCACTTCCTTTGCTTCCTCCCGTGGAGTATAGCTGTCTTTCATAGCATCCCAGTTGAATTTCTTTGGTTGGAGGTCTTCGAGCTGTACGGAGAATCCCTGTTCGTTGGACGTATAGCCCGGTATGAGCTTGGTGTTGTCCTGTGGCCATTTGTGGTATCTCAGAATCTGTGCGGCAGCCGTAGCCACGCAGCCTGTCGCGGCATAGCCTGCGCCGTCGAATTTAGGGCAACTGCTGTTGAAGGGAGCACCCTGATTCCACTTGGTGGTAATCAGTCCGGGCAAATCCTGATATTTGGCTTTCCGTGCAGCCTGTGGCTGACTGGCAACATATTTTACATAGCGTTGGCAATTCTCCAGCCACCACTTCATTCCGTCGGGGATGTTGTTTTCATCGAATGCACCGTTTGAGGAATGCCCGAGGATAGCAGGGGCGTTGTCGTCAGCGGCAACAATGACAAATCCATCGTTTCTGCCCACGTTGAACACATAATAGGCGTCGGTAGAAACTTTTACGTTCTTGGTAATGTCTGCCGCTTTTGCTCGCTTAGTGGCATCGGCAGTCTTTATGCCACTGGTTTGAATGTGGTTTAAAGCCAACTGGCGGGCTTTCTCCAAATCCACGGGATTTCCCCATACGGCCATTCCTGAAGAAACGGCTGCCAATAGAAGTAAAGTTTTTTTCATAAAAGAGTTCCTTGTTTAGGATAGGTAAAGTAAATTATTATCTATTAATAAGATGTGCCTGAAATTTATAAAAAGACAATCGGGATATTGCAACCGGTGTGATAGGTCTGCAAGATGTAAATAGGTGTTCAAGACTAAACGTACATCCTTTTTCTGTTTGTTCGCATCTTGCTTTGCAGCAATTAGTTTTGACACCCATTTATGTCTGTATATGTTCTTGCAAAATATCAGCATAAAATAAGTTATGCGTTATCTGCTGCTGAAACCCTCCCTCTTCTCTTTCGGGCTTTCTTGATAAGAGAAAGCTCATTTCCCTGTGAGGGGGATAAGCTTTCTCTTTATTCGAGGTTCGATAAAACCTTACTTGCTCCGAAACATTAATGATTTCGCAATGCAAATATGTGTTTTACTTGATAACTTTCTTTACGCTGTTGTCGCTGTAACGAACGATGTTGATACCCTTCTGCATTTCCTTGAGCACGCGGCCTGAAGCATCGTAGATAGCTACAACCTTTGCATCAGACTTGTTGGCAGTTGATTTTTCGATACCATTTGTCTTAATGCGCTCGAGAATAGCTCTGTCGTAAGCATAGCCCCCCTTGTTGGTTACGCCACCCTTTTCGAGTGAAACAGAAACATTGTCTTCTTCTGGATTCTCAATTGGAGTTGCGTTAGGGTCCTGTACAGGACTTGTGCATTCCACACCCTTCAATACGAATCTGTTGAATTGGCATATAGCACCGGTTCTACCGTATGAATCAACGTTTGTGTTGATTACATAGAAGCGATTTGAAAGACCATCGCCGTTGATGCCACACATATTTGCAGCCTTAACATTGATGTAATCTACATCTTTAAATTCGAGAGTACCGGATGTACGCATATCAATGCCACTGCGACCTGCATCAATAGTAAGGTTGCCTGAACCTGTGAAAGTTACTTTTACTGCAGGGATGCCCTGATAGCCAATCATCACAAAGCCAGTCTGAGTTGTAGTGATAGAGTTTTTACCAACCAAGTTGATGGTAATATCATCATCTGGACAGTAGAAACGAAATGTACCAACGATAGGATGCTTTGTTATTCCGTCAGTTTCATAATAAGTAGGGCAGTTTTCTGCTGTTACAACGATTTGAGCGTTGTCTAATGTGATAACACGGTTTTCTGCATCATACTTTACAGAACCAGACTGTACCCAAGTACGGTTAGGGTCGAGGTTGTTTCCGTTTTCTTTGGTCATTTTGGTTCCGAGGAAAACCAACTCTTCCAAGCTCTGTGCAAAGCCGTTAGACACTCCGAAAGCAGCAAAGAAAATTGCCACAAAAACCTTTAAGATGTAATGTTTTTTCATTTTTTTATTGTTTAAGTAAGTAAATTTATTAATTTTATGTTTGTCTTCTTTGGAACGCATCACCGATGTTCAGTCAGCGAATTTGTTTTGTGTTCGACAGTATTTAGATTCTCGATTTATTCAAATTTTAATACAAATAATCCTATGGTTAGGAATTATAAATATTAAAACGGGAAAAGTTCTGTTTTAATTTTTTCGGTAGCAAAAGTAAACTAAAAAACAAATGATGCAAAATTATTAGTGTGAAAAAACGTTAAACATATTTCAGTTTGCACCGAAAATGAAAATAATTGCATAATTATTTATTAATTATTTAAGTTTTTGAACTCCTCCTATTTATATTAAAAAAATGCAAGATATGGATATGAAAAATATCTAAAATCTACGCTTTCGGCACTGTAATCTGCCAAACTGATTCTGAAACAGTCCTTTTTCTCACAGATTTCACGCACACACAGATGTTGTTTTTATTTTCCCCGCACGAGGTTATATATTTCTTCTCACAGATTGCACAGAGGCACAGATTTTCTTTTTCGCACAGAGAATGCAGGCATTCAAGGATGACACAGATTTCCTTAGCAGAACCTGTGTTGCAAGGTAAATGCCAACTTCTTGTTTATCAAGCATCTGTGTTATCCTTGAAGGCTTTGCCTTCTCTGTGTTTGTCAGGGAAGGGGGAAACTGTGATTCTGTGCAATCTGCGAGAGTTTTCTTTGTTCTCTTATTCCGGACTTTAGAAGGGATTTCATTCTTCGCACGTTTGCATTGCATTTCTGCGAAGATTGCATTCCATTCTTCGCACAAACGAAACGCATTCTTCGCAAGAATGGATTGGGATTTCAATATCCTGATTTTCAGATGTTTATAAAGTTAAGAATAATGATGATTCATTTTCGTTTGATTTTTCCAACAAAAAGTAGTAATTTTGCAGTGGCTTTCAAAGTGGAAGCTAAGGGGTGCTCGCCTTTTTGGGCGTGGCTGAGATTATACCCAAGAACCTGATACGGGTAATGCCGTCGTAGGAAAATCCCCTTGTACTTTATTTTATTAACTTCAAGAATATGAAGAAAGTAGTTTTGCTCGCTGCCGCGATTACTTGCGCAAGTGGGCTGAAGGCACAGACAACTGACACGCTCGCCAATCAGAAACTCGACGAGGTGGTGGTGTCGGGCGTGCGTGTGCAGAAGAATGCACCATACGCCGTTGCAAACATCAAGAAAGCAGAATTGGAGGCATTCTCCAAAAGTGGACGTGAACTGCCGTTCCTCTTCTCGCAGACGCCGGGCGTGCTTGCGTGGGGCGAGAACGGACTGGGAACGGGTACGGCGGCAATGCGCATCCGCGGTGCGGCGGGCAGCCGTATCAACGTAACGCTGGACGGTGTTGCGCTCAACTCGCCCGAAGACCAGACGGTGTTCTGGGCAAATATGAACTCCTACGCATCGCTGCTCGGGAGCGTTCAGATACAGCGCGGTATCGGTACATCGACGAATGGCGACGGAGCTTTCGGAGGTTCGATTTCCCTTGCCACGGCTGCTCCGAGCCGTAAGCCTGCTTTCGAGGTAAGCGGCTCTTATGGTTCGTACAATACGTATAATGCAGGTGTGAAATTCTCTACCGGGCTACTGTGGAACCGTCTGGTTCTTGACGGGGCATACAACGAAACATCGACAGACGGTTATGTTCACGGCACACAGGGACGCTCGGGCTCTTACTACGGCGGACTTACCTACTTTGGAGACGGTTTTCAGATAAGGTACAAGAACATAGGAAACTTCGAGAAGACCGGTCAGGCGTGGAACGGAGTGGTGGCAGGCAACGACGACGCATCGCTGATGGATGCAGGTATAAAGACTTACAAGGATATGTACAGCCACGGCCTCGGACGTTTCAATCCACTTTACGAAGGCATCGTGTTCGACAGCGACAACTGGAAGTTCCCACAGGATGCGAACGGAAACTACCAGACTTACAGGTACAAGCTGAAGGACGGTTCGCTGTGGGACAAGACGACGGACAACTTCTATCAGAACCACAACATCCTCTCGGCAAGCTGGGCGAGGGGCGAGCATTGGTCGCACAACGTTGCGCTGCACTACACCTATGGTTTCGGCTATTACAGCGAGTTCCGTCCGAACAACAAATTCTCGAAGTTCGGTCTGTCGTTCTATGACAAGGACGGCAATTTCGTGAAGCGTTCCGATTTCGTGCGTATGAAGGGACTCACGCAGCATACCTACGGCGCAGTCTACAACGTGAACTATAAGGACGAAAAGTGGGACGTGGTGGCAGGACTCAACCTGCAGCAGTTCCGCGGCGGCCACTTCGGCTATCTTACCTACATAGAGAACAGCGAGGCCGATGCGAAATTCCGACCCAACGGAACGGACTACAAGTATTACGATTCGGATGCAAGGAAATACGATTACAGCGGATATTTCAAGGCCAACTATCATTTTGCCGACTACTGGAACGTGTTTGCCGACCTGCAATACCGATTCCTCGACTACAAGACGGACGGAAAGAACGACAAGTTCTACGAGACGGCATCGGGCTATGCCAATCAGATGCTCAACATTTCGGAGCACTACGACTTCGTGAATCCGAAGGCCGGCGTGAGCTTCCTCAAAGATGGCCATAAGGCGTATGCGTCAATAGCCTACGCAAGCCGTGAGCCGGAGCGCAACAACTTCACCGACAACGGCAACTATCCTGCTCCGACGCCGGAAAGACTGATGGATATTGAGCTGGGCTATCAGTTTGCGAACCACAAGTGGCACGCAGGCGTGGACCTGTATTTTATGAATTACAGCAATCAGTTCGTGCAGACGGGAGCAAAGAGCGACATCGGCGAGAACCTCACAACGAACATTGCCGAGTCCTACCGTATGGGTGCTGAGCTTTCGGCAGGTTGGAACGTTGCTTCTTGGTTCTCGCTGGAAGGAAATGCGGCATTGAGCGTCAACAAAATCAAGGATTTTGACGAGTTTGTGGATAATTGGGACGGCGAGAGCCTGAAGATTCACTACGACAATTCAACGCTTGCTTTCTCGCCCTCTACCATCCTCAACGGATTCGTGAATGCGCACTACAAGGGATTTCAAGCCGTATGGCACACGAACTTCGTGAGCCGTCAGTATCTTGACAACTCTGAGAACAAGGACCGTTCGCTGCCGTCGTTCAGTCAGACGAATATCAATCTGAACTATACGCTGGGTCTGAACAGGAAGTTTGCAGGGGTGAAGGAAGTAGTGTTCGGTCTGAACCTCAACAACATCTTCAATCGCCACTATGCGGCGAGCGGATGGGTGTATAGCGCAGTGAGCCAGAAGAGCGGCTACACGAACGACAACCGTTACTATCAGATCGGATTTATCCCGATGGCCGGATTCACAATGATGGGCAATGTTACGCTGAGATTCTAAAAAAACATCCCTTCCCCGGGAGTGGGGAAGGGATATGTGTTTTATCACGCTGCGTGCCAAGCAATGCAGCACGCAGTAAAAATAGTTGGAACAAGTATGCTCGAGCAGATTCAATCTTATTTTGCCGATATGGACACCTATCAGAAACTTGAGATAGTGGGTACCGTCATCGGACTGATATATATCTATCAGGAATACAAGGCCAGTATATGGCTCTGGCTCACGGGTATCATTATGCCGATGGTCTACACCTACGTGTATTTCAAGGCAGGGCTGTACGCCGATTTCGGTATGCAGATTTATTATACGCTCGCCGCCGTCTACGGATTTCTGTATTGGAAGTTCGGCAGAAAGAAGTCCGGCAGCGTGGAAATCCCCATTACCCGTTTTCCCTTACGGCTGATTCTTCCGTCCGTCATCGTTTTTCTGGTGCTGTGGCTGGCAGTATATCTCGTGCTTGTGAACTTCACGAACTCCACGGTTCCCGTTCTCGACAGTTTCGGCAACTCGCTGAGCTTCATCGGACTGTGGGCGTTGGCAAGGAAATATCTCGAACAATGGTGGATATGGATAGTGGTAGACGTGGAACTCTCGGTGCTCTATGCCATCAAGGGCATCCCCTTTACGGCAGGCCTCTACGGATTCTACGTCATCATTGCCGTGGCAGGCTACTTCAAGTGGAAGAGAATGATGAGGGAGGAGAGGTTTGCGAGTGGACGAGTTTAGAAGTAGACGAGTGAACGAGTGGACAAGTTTACAAGTGAACGAGTGGACAAGTGAACGAGTTTACAAGTAGACAAGTTTACGAGGGGGACACGTAAAAGAGTCCTGATTCCTGTGATTTCAGTCTTGTTTTTGCGCTCTTGGACTAATTGAGATGGTTTATCACGTGTCTTTTCAAGGAAGATTACTTTATACTCATCAGAATATCACGTGATATTCATCCAAATATCACGTAATATTTCCTCAAATATCACGTGATATTTCTCTAAATATTACGTAATATTTCCCGACCCTTGATTTTAAGGTTATGGAAAGCAGATGGGAAAAGGGGATTTTTATCCCCATATTCGGCTCCCGAATCAATAAATATATACTACCTTTGGAGTGTTGGAATAAAAACTATATCCCGATGAAGATAACTTTTTCTCTTTCGGTTTATGGCGGATGGGATTGCAACAGAACTTGTTTCCTTGTCAGCTCGTTCCTTGTTCCCTTAAAATTAAGAATAAAATCAGATGAAAGAAGTGATTAGAATAGAAGAGCAATACGACGTTGTGGTGTTTGGCGCAGGCGAAGTGCCGAATAGTGTTCTGCCTATCAGGATTCTGCGCAATGCCCGGCACATCGTGGCGTGCGACGGCGCACTTGCCGACCTGCTCGACTTGGGATTTGAACCCGAGGCCGTTATCGGTGACGGCGATTCCATATCTCCCTCATTGAGAGAAAAATACAGGCACATCTTTCATCAGATTGACGAACAGGACGATAACGACCTGACCAAAGCCACGAAGTTTGCAATAACCAACTTCTGCCTTGGCGAGCATCCCCGTTTCTGCTATCTCGGAGCAACGGGAAAGCGTGAGGATCATACGCTCGGAAATCTTTCACTACTGCTGAGATATTACAGGGATTTAAAGATTCGTCCGATAATTGTCAGCGACTACGGATGGTTTGTACCGGCTTCGGGCAAGACTGTTTTCGTTTCCTTTCCACGCCAGCAGATAAGCGTCTATCAGTTCGGCTGCACCCGACTTGAGAGCGAAGGACTGAAATGGAACGTGTATCCGTTCGAGGAATTATGGCAAGGCACTTTAAACGAAGCCCTCGGCGATTCGTTCACGTTGGACGGCGACGGCCCTTACCTCGTCTATGGCACGCACGAGGCGAAAGGAGGGAGTGAATAAGTTTATAAGGGAACAAGTTTACAAGGGGACGAGTGGACAAGTGAACGAGTAGGTTTGTGAATGAGTTGGGAAGTGAACAAGAGGATAAGAGCACAAATGGACGAGTTCACAAGTGAACAAGTTTATAAGGGGACAGGTGGACGAGTGGACAAGTTTACAAGTAAATTTGCTTAAAACTTGTCATTTCCAATATTGCTTTTATATTTATCTACTTGTTCATTTGTCCCCTCGTCTCCTTGTAAACTAACCTCCTTGTCCCCTTGTTCACTCGTAAACCTGTCCCCTGACTATCATCTTTTCGGATTGACATTGAAGCGATAGGCGAGCGTGAGCATCACGTATCGGGGAATGCTGTTGCGCCACGTTTCGGTTCTTCCCTGCGCATTCATCAGGTACTGCGTGTTGGAAAGCTGATGAAGAAGGTCGAAGCCTTGCAGCTTTGCGAGCAGTTTTCCTTTTATGATGTCTCGGGTAAGCTGTGCGTTCCATACCCAGTCGGTTGTGTTCATTTCCGACTGTTGGTAACCACGTCGGGCAAACATCGTAATGTCGGTGGTAAGTTGGAAATCGAGCGGCAATTCTATCTGTGCATTCATTCCCACGTTGTAGTCGCCTGCGTGGATATTCTCGAATCCGTTGCGCTTGCTGCTGATGAAGTAATAGTTTCCACCTCCGTGGAGCGTGAACTCGTATCTGTCGTTCGGGCGGTAGTTTACTTTGAGATTGTCGCCGATTCGCCAGTTGTTCACGATGCTGCGCTGACTTTCCGTTCCTCCGGCAACGGTCGCCATATCCACATTGTGATTGTAGTCTGCAAGGAATTGATTGCTGATCGTAAATTTCCGATTCTTGTCGAGTGCCCGGCTGAAGTCCATTCCGAAATTATAGTTCCAGTTTCCGTCCACGCTCATCGGCTGAAGAGTGGAAATACCGGTCTGTCTGTCGAAGGTCAGTGCGTAGGCTGTGGCATTGTCAATCCTGTGATAGCCCATCCTTATGCTGAGATTCAGTTGGTTTGCGCCCCTGAAAGTCTTGCCCGCATTCACTTCGTAGTGGTGAATGTCTTTCAGTTCGGGATTTCCGAGCATAATGTTCAGGGGATTGCTGTCGTCGCGATAACCCACCATAGCAGTGAGGTCGGGCAGCTCGGAATACATCTTTGCCGTGAAATCCCAGTCCTTTTCGCCCTTCAGCCACAAGTCAGGCTCGAAGAACCATCTGTTGCGCACCACGTTGTGCCGTCCCATCCGGTCGTAGTAGAGATGTGCGTGAGCAAGGCGCAGCGGCAGATTGACGAGCACCTCGGCGTTCAGGAACTTTGAATGCAGGTTCATATAATGGAAGTTGAACCTGTGCTCGTTTCTGTATTCACGGTACTGATAGGTGTTGTTGTGGTCGATGACGTTCTTCAGTGCATCAATGGCAGAAGGAAGAAGGTCGTATCGGCTGCTGTCTCTGCCCGAAAGTTTGTCGAGACGGTAGAGCAGATTCTCGGTCTTGATGTAGTTATAAGTGTATTGATAGCCGGGCTGCAAATGGATATTGCCTATACCGTAGTCATAGCTGATGTTGGAGGACAGTCTCAGGCTCTGGTTGAGCGCATCGAGATAATTGTTTCGGTAGTCGCGCGGCTTTAAACCTGTCAGTCCCTGCAGGTCGTCCATAGCGAAGTTCTCCTGTGTGTTCCTGTTCAGCTTCAGGCTTACACCCCATCTTATCAGGTCTGCAATAACCTTGTATCTGCTTGAATGCTCTGCGCTGAAATCGAAATTGTCCGATTTCAGGCTGTTGGCAGAAAGCATACGGTTGAGAGGCGATGTTTCATCCGATGTTTCCGTCTCAATGTTCCCCAGTCCGTTCTTGCGCAGATAGGATGCCTTGAGGAAGTTGGTGGTAGAATAGCTGTCGCCCTCTATGAGCAGACTGTTGTTGGTCTGCCAGTTGTCGGAACTGTTCATAAACACGTTTCTGCTGTATTGGTAGGCATCTCCTCCGGTCAGGAAAGTCTGACTGTTCGACACGGATTGAATATTGGCATTGGTATGCGTCCACGTGTTGTCGGTGCTGAACCAAGAGAACATATTGTTCAGGAACCGGATGTAGCTCACGCCTGCGCTTTTCGTTGTGAGAAGACCGTTGCCCACGTCCTGTGGCGACCATTCTCCCGAGAGTGCCGCACGCTGGTTGTCGTTCAGGTTGTTCATATTCACGAATGCGCCGAGGCGTTCCTTTTCCGAGAACTTCATACCGAAGGCGCGTGCCTGATAGCGTTTCTCCGTTCCGATTCCCGCCTCAATGTTTCCCATATAGCCCACGGAATACTCCTTCTTGAGCCTTACGTCCATCACGTATGACTTGTCGCCCATATCCTTGCCCATCATTCTGGACGCACTTCCCTCCTGATCGTAGACCTTTACCTTGTTTACCGTGTAGGAAGGAAGGTTCTCGAGTGCGAGCTTGGGGTTTCCAGCAAAGAACTCCTGTCCGTTCACGAGCAGGCTCTGCACGTATTTTCCGTTCACGTATATCTCTCCGTCTTTGGTCAGGGTAGTGTTAGGAAGCCGGCTGATGAGCGCATCGAGCATACTTCCCTCGGCAAGATTGAAGGCGTCGGCATTGTAGACTATCGTGTCGCCTTTCATTACCATCTTCACTTTTGTGGCTACCACCACCACCTCGTCGAGTTCCCTTTGCTTTATCTTGGGCATTCTGATGGGTTTCACGCTTATGAAAGCCTCGCGGCTGCTCCTGATTTCGCAGTTCACGAACGTGTCGTGATAGCCCGCATACGATGCTTTCAGAATGTATCTGCCCGTTGGCAGCACTTTCTTGAAGACATAGAAAGCCACCGATCCGCCCATATACGGGTCTTCTTCGAGTGTTGCCGTAACGGTGTCTATCACGGTGCTGTCGGCCGTCATCAGGGTAACGAGGGCAGGGATTGCCTCTCCGGTAATGTTCTCAACCACTCTTCCCTGTATGGCGTGCTCTGTGTCCTTGGCGTTCGCAGGGAGTGTGGCGAGCAAAAGGCAAAGCACAACGGCGAGAAAATTGTTTGCTTTTCTGTTTAGGTAGTTTTCCATATATCAGTTTTTTATTAATCAGTATTTCTTTTTTATTAGTCAGCTTTTCAGGATTTATGCTTTCAGGTCAGCGCGGGGTGCAGCAAGAATTCTCTTCTGTCCACCATCGGTATAAAGGCGATGTGGAGAAGGAAGACAATGCACGAATGGTTGTATTGATTTTTTCCATAATTCGCTTAGATTATTTGTTGTAAATAATGGTATTGTCTTTTGCAAATGTAAAAAAATAAAGCAAAAGCACCAAAAAAATGAGTACACTTAGTACACTGCGTAAAAAATAATCCGTATCGTTTTGAATTATAGGGAGTTATAAATGAGTAAAAAGTGGGTACACAGCAAGCTAAATGCTTCTGATACGCTTGCCCTGTCCACTTGATACCTCAATATGGAATGGTTTTCAGTTCTGTTTTTCACGTAAATTCGTTGCGTGATGATTGGCTTATGGCTTGTAGTACAGGGTCAGCATTATTTCCCTTCCACGTATCTCCAAATTGCTATAACTGTGAATCAGCGTGCCATTGATGCCGTAGCCATAGTTTTTCTTGTTCAGGATATTATTGAGTTCCAGCGTTACGTCAAACTTATTAAAGGCGTATCTTATAGAGAAATCTGCAAAGAAGATGTCTTTAAACAGATTGTTTGCCATCTGATTGTGATAGTATTCTGCTTTTGCCTCGGCAGTTAATTGCCTGAGAATGGGGAAGCGAACATAGCCCTCGTGCTTCCAGTTGTTGATGTTGGAGGTGGTGGCAAGCGATGGCATCGCCGACTGATGGAAGGTGTAATGAAGGTTGTAGCCGCAATCTACCCGTGGAATTAAGCCGATGGTCAGCCCTGCACTGAGGTTCAAGGTCTTGGTATTGAACGGCATTGGCTCGTCATTCTGTATAAGGTTCGATTTCAGACGATTGTATATAGCCCTGACATTCAGTTTTCCTTTCAGAAATCCTATGCCTTGCGCTCCCACGAATCTCACGCTCCACAGATTGTTCTTCGTCTCCTGTGGCACCAGTCCGAGTATGATGTAGTCGCCTGCATAGTGCTGCGAGGTGGTATAGGGCGTTGTATTGATTGTTCGGTTCAGGCTCAATAGCAGCGATGTGCCTTGCAGAGCATTGTTGTATCTCAGGATAAAGTCTGCACTCTTGTCCCTTCCGATTCTGTAATCTGCCAGTCCCTTGTGAATATACTCATAGTCTTCCAGCACAAGGGTGGGATAGAACTGGTTGGGGTCTACTTCCGATTGTCCGATGTTGCCATTGAAAGAGAAAGTGAAACGTGGAGTTGCATTCCAGCGAATGTGAAGATTGGGCGAGAACAAAGTGCGGGATTTACGCCTGTCGAGGCTATATTTATATTGATTATAGGAAATCTCGGAAGAAAGCGTGAAGATGAAATCTGCCCATTTGTATTCCATATTCGGGCTGGCATAGAGACGGAGCATAGAGAAACGGCTTCTCCCTGCAAGCGTTCCGATGCTGTCGGACACGCCTGAAAGCCGGGAAGAAAACTGATAGCGTGCTGCGTTTGCACCAATCTTTCCTGTCAAGATGAGCTTGCCGAGGCGAAAGCTGCCCGAAATCCTTGTGTCCGTTTCGTAATAGTGCTGATTGATATCTTGCCGAAGCGAGTCCACAGCCAACTGATGGGGACGTACTTCCATAATGTTTCGTGATTCCAAGGAAAACAGACGGTTGCCGTATTTGCGCATAACCGTGAGATTGTCTTTCAGCGTAAAAACAGGAAGATTGCCATTCATATCGTGTGGATGGGTGCCACGCTCGGTCAGGAGCTGTCTGTTCCAGTTCAGGTTAGTGGAAAGTTCATTCTTCAGATACTGCCTGTTGGCATTGTTCTCGTATTTTATCTTGGCAAAGAGTTCATTGGTCTTTGCTGTATAATGCTTGTGGTTGTCGGTTGTTCTGTTTCCCCTGTTCGTGAAATACTCGGCAGTACGCTGCGAATTTCCCTCTTGACGGTCGTTGGTATAGGTAATTTGGAAGTTTACCTGCGACGATTCATTGATGCGCTGCAACATATTCAGGCTCAGCGCGTGGCTTCTGTTGAATAAGGAGCGTCGCTCTAAGCTGCTGTTTGCGGGCAAGGGTAGGGAAATGAGTTGGTTGAGTTTGCTGTTCAAGTCGTTGAAGGAAAATATGTCGGACGTCTCTGTTACAATGTTCTTGCCCGTATTGTTGGTTTTATAGGTAATGATGGTTTGCCAGTTCTGCTTCAATCGCATTGCAAAGGTTTCAAAACTCCACAATGCTCCCTTGCTTTTATAGCCTCCACCCGAATTGAAAGAAGCTATCCAATGTGCTTTTGCTCCTTTTTTCATACGGATATTGATGGCACTTTCGTCGGAATAAATAAAATCATCCAACACACGGATGGGCTGATGGTGCTTCATTACCTCTACGGTGGCAACATCGCCTTGCGGCAACGTTTTCGTGGCAGCACCGTATTTGCCGCCCAACATATCCATTCCCTCTATGTAGAAGTTGCTGATGCTGCGCCCTTCGTATGAAATGACTCCCGATTTATCCACCTCCACTCCCGGAATGCGTGCCAGAACATCTGCCAAAGTACGGTCGCCGGGCTTGGCATAAGCCCCCAGAAGATATTTTATTGTATCGCCGTTGAGCTTTACGGGGGCTGCTTTCACGATTACCTCATCCAATGCCTTCGGGTCTTCTTCCAGTACGAGATGCTGTTCTGCCATATTCTCCTTTACCGGCATCTGCCATTTCCTGTAACTCATTGCCGTGATTTGAAGCTCATTTCCAACTTTTGTCTTGATGCTGAACTTCCCATCGAGATTGGTGCTGCAATAGGCTGTGGTCTTTTTGGTAGTCGCATCGACGCTCTTCACGATGGCAGACGGTATGGGACTGCCACCCTTATCGGTTACGGTTCCGGTAATGGTTATTTGTGCAAGGACAGTTTGTGCTAGACACAGGAACAATACTGCTGTGAACATCCGTATTTCTTTTATCATTGCAATCCCGATTATGGAGTCATACTATAATGATTCTTGCCTCTTTCATACTCATATCAGAGTCTGATGCAGGTTATTCCCAATCCCGTTCTATGGTTTCTCCCATCCCCCCGTTTGGATAAGCCCCCGGAGTGTGCATCTTCTTTAGGAACACTTTCCGGTTGATGGGCATATACTTAAAGCTCAAAGGATTATAGAATGTTACCGATTCAAGGTTCTTGTTGCTGACGCTGGTGGCTTCGATTGACATCAGACCAGGACAATTTGCCTTCAGAATCAACCCCGGGAGGCCATTCAGTTTCCAAGGACCAAGACTAACGGGTATCTGTTCGGTGTACCACACTTCCCAATGGCGTCCGCGGAAGTCTGCCGTTGCTTTCTTGCATTCCATTCCCAATACATTGATTACCGAGTCCTCGTTGATGATCCATTCAGGCGTGGAAATATCTTCGGTAATCACGTACTTGTCGAACATAATATAGGTATAGGTGGTAACTTTTCCCTGTTCGAGGTTTCGATAGATAAAGTCGTTCATTCCTGTGCTCAGTGCCTTTTTTTCTTTCTGGGATCAGTTATGTTCAAGTCTTCGAGCGACTGCTTCATATCAGCCAGAACGGCTACATCATCCTTCGATGCCATCATTTTCAGGAATCCCAACCTGCTGATACTGAAATACTGACTTGTATTTCTGCCGCATCGCAGTGCATACTTGTCCCATCGGAAGTTTTCTTGTGTGGAATAGATAACCTCCAGCTCGGCAGGCTCTATTATATGCGTCTCTTGTGTAAATCCATTAAGTGGATTTAATATGAGCAGTAGAGATATTAAGATGTATTTTTTCATTCCAATTCAAATTTAGGAGTCATAATGGTGCCTTTGGGATATAGCGTGTGATTATTTGAAATCTTTAGAAAAGCCTCCCTCTCCACGTCCTCGAATTTCTTGTTCCAGTAGTTATAGAATGTTATTGGCGTTAGATTCCCGGTATTGACGGCAATAGCTTTCAAGTTTACAAAATCTTTACTCTCGGCAGAAAGAATAAGCCCGGGCAGTCCTCCTAATTTCCACGGTCCTTGCTGCACAGGTATTTCTTCGGTGTACCATACAGTCCAGTCCCTTCCTCGAAAATGCGTTGTAGCCATATAGCAGTTGAATCCAAGTATCAGCATTGTAGTGTCTTCATTGATAGTCCAGTCCTGTTGAGGAATCGTTTCTTCAATTCTATAAGAGGTGCTGACAATTTGCGCATAAGTTGTAAAAGTATTCTTTTCGATATTTCGATACGTATACTCATCGCATCCGGGCCCTGTCCCTTTCTGTTTGGATTTATCTTGTCTGTTTTTAGCAGCATCCAACAATTCGTTTAAAAGAATCATTCCTGTTTCTTGATTGCTTCCAAGAGAGTCGGAACGCAACTTGTCATAACAGAAATATTGGCTATGATTTTTTCCTATGCGTAAGGCAAAGTTGCTTCCCATTCCGTTATAAGATTCCTGATATGAAATCTCCATAAGGCAGGGTTCTATTATATGCGTATCTTGGCTTTTACAATTCTGAAAATTGAAAAGAAGTAAAAGAAATCCCAAGAAAAAGATTTTCATAATGAAATGTTTTATATATTTAACTATACGATTTAGGAAAATTTAAATTATCCTAAATCGTATTTTGAAATATATGAATAGTGTTATTAACAATACTCTTCATATAAAGCAACCCAAGTGCTCCAGTCTTTTTCAGAGGCACCGTCTTCACGATAAAGAGCAGCAAGTGCTTGTACAGCCTTGCAAAGTTCTTTATTTTCACCACCAAAGATGTTTTCTAATTCTTCAATTTTTAATTTTTCCATGTTTTTGTTGTTTATTAATGTTAAAAAAAGTCTGCCAATAACGTCCTTAACCGGTTTGGGGACTTCTTGCCTTTAAAGAGGTTAGACCTTGCCCTCTATATAGATAACAAATTAAAAGGTTAGCTACTTCTTTGTCCTTGATATCTATTATTTTATTCTCATCTACTATGTTTGATATACATTAGGTAATATATCAGCTATTTTACATTCATCGAGCAATTATATAATTGTAGATAAACACAGAAGATTGCTACAAAGGTAAAGAATAATAAATAAAATGCCAAAGAAAATGAGTACACTTAGTATACAGCAGTATAAAAAGTTTGTATATCGTTGGTTATAAGAGGTTTATGGATAACTGTTTACTCAGTACACAGCAGGCTAAATGCTTCTGATACGCTTGTCCAATCCATTTGTTCCCTCGGTGTTGAATAGTTTTTTATTGAGTGTGCGGCGCAAATTCGTTACGCGCTGCTTGGTTATATTCAGCATATCACTTGGAATAGAATAGTCTCTGCATCATCCTTTCCAACACAGTCCTGTTGGATATGAGTATGCTTGCCGTGCCTGCCATCCCCTTCTTCATCCTGTACTTCTCTGCTCGGATGGCGATAGTTGCTGTAAAGATGTTTCCATTCTTTCTCATCTTGGGCGTCGTGTCGGTGCTCACAATCTCCCCTTCTTTGTATCCGAAGTCTTCAGCATTGTATCCCTCGAATGCCACGCTTGCTTTCATCCCCGGCTTTATGTCGTTCACATACCGGTAGGGGACAGACAGAATCGCCTGATTCTCGTCCAATGCCACGATACTGGCATTGACGGTTTCGGGCCATGGCAGGGTAGAGATTGCCGCAAGCAGCCCTATTACCGTCAGCGCGATGCAGAGGATGCCATATCTCACTACTGTTGGGGGAATCTCTCCTATGATATTCCTTACCTTTTCACTTCTCAGTTCAATCTTGTCGTTCTTTTCCATATTGCTTTTAGTTTCCCAGTTCCAACTGATTCTTCACAAGGGCGTAGTATGTGCCACGCTTTTTCGTAAGCTCTTCGTGATTGCCGGTCTCTACCACCTTTCCTTTGTCCAGCACCACTATTTGTCTGGCATTCCTGACAGTACTGAGCCTATGCGCCACGATTACGACGGTTTTTCCTTTGTAAAATGCGTCAAGGTTCTGCACTATTCTCCTCTCATTGTTGGCATCGAGGGAATTTGTGGCTTCATTGAGGAAGATATAGGTCGGATTCTTGTAGACGGCTCTGGCAATGAGTATGCGCTGCTTCTGTCCCTGACTTAGCCCCACACCATATCTACCGATTTTGGTATTGTACTTCAGGGGCAGGTTCATAACGTATTCATCGATGCACTTGCCTAATAAATCATTCTTTTATCTTAAAATTTATATTTCATAAAATTACTGATACACAATATAAATCCCACCCATAGTATTTGGATGAAATTCGTGCTTAGGCTACAAGAAGAATAAGAGGTAATATAAAAGAGGTAAGGATTTTGTATATAGTTTTGAAGTTCGAACAAAAAGAAGCTCTTATAAGCAGCTCCTCTAAAATTGGCTTTAAAGAGTTATCATCAATCCCGACAACAGTACATTTGGAAGCCACGCCGATGACCGTTCTTTTGAACATTTGAGCCATTCAGAATATACAGTTTTTATTCATAAATTTTCAAAAGTACAATAAAAAATTAGTAGTACCACATACTTCTTCTGCAAAATATACTTCTTATAACAAAAAACATCTGAAAATCTGAATTTCAGAATAAGTCAAGAAGAAAAATTCCATAAAACAACATCAGCTACTCGCCGAACACAGGATTTCCATCCGTGCTTTCCACCACGCCGAGCCTTCTTCCATCAAATGCCGCTTCCCCCAATCCGGCAGCACTCCACGGAACAGGAACGGCATACGGGAGGAGGCAGCGGAATAGGAACGGCACACATACAAAAAAAGAGTCCCCCGAACATATCGTTCAGGGGACTCTCCGTAAAAGAAGGCGGCCACCTACTCTCCCACATTGCATCGCAGTACCATCGGCGCAGCCGGGCTTAACTTCTCTGTTCGGAATGGGAAGAGGTGGAACCCCGGCGCAATAACCACCTGATAAGTTTTATCGGACCACCATCCCCGCTCACTCTGGGGAGGAACCGTAAGGGCGACTATCGCCACAAGCAAAACAAAGGAAAGACGCCGCAAAGAATCCTCTCTCACTTCCGGACCACACGGGGAAACCCGAACCGGAATACAGCTCAAAGCATAAACCAACAAGCGAAAGCTTCGGGCAATTAGTAGCGCTCGGCTTTGACGTCGCCGTCTTTACACCTGCGCCCTATCAACGTCATCGTCTATGACGACCCTCAAATAGGAGCTCTAATCTTGCGGAAGGCTTCGCACTTAGATGCTTTCAGCGCTTATCCATACCAGACTCAGATACCCGGCGGTGCACCTGGCGGCACAACCGGCAAACCGGAGGTCTGTCCACCACGGTCCTCTCGTACTAGTGGCGGCACCACGCAAAACTCCAACGCCCACGATAGATAGAGACCGAACTGTCTCACGACGTTCTGAACCCAGCTCGCGTGCCACTTTAATGGGCGAACAGCCCAACCCTTGGGACCTTCTCCAGCCCCAGGATGTGACGAGCCGACATCGAGGTGCCAAACCACCCCGTCGATATGAGCTCTTGGGGGGGATCAGCCTGTTATCCCCGGAGTACCTTTTATCCTTTGAGCGATGCAGTTTCCATACACTTGCACCGGATCACTATGCCCCAGTTTCCTGCCTGCTCGGCATGTCTGCCTCCCAGTCAAGCGCCCTTATGCCATTGCACTCTGTAAGGCCGGTTACCAATCGGCCCGAGGGCACCTTTGGAAGCCTCCGTTACGCTTTTGGAGGCGACCACCCCAGTCAAACTACCCGCCAAGCAGTGTCCGCACAAATCGCGCGTTAGACCTCAGACAGCCAAAGGGCCGTATTTCAAGGATGGCTCCACCGATGCTGGCGCACCCGCTTCGAAGCCTCCGGCCTATCCTACACATCGGATGACCGAGGTCAGTGCTAAGCTGTAGTAAAGGTTCACGGGGTCTTTTCGTCCCATCGCGGGTAATCGGCATCTTCACCGATACTACAATTTCACTGAGCTCATGGTTGAGACAGCGTCCAGATCATTACACCATTCGTGCAGGTCGGAACTTACCCGACAAGGAATTTCGCTACCTTAGGACCGTTATAGTTACGGCCGCCGTTTACCGGGGCTTCAATTCAAGCCTTCGGATCGCTCCTGAGCTCTCCTCTTAACCTTCCGGCACCGGGCAGGTGTCAGGCTGTATACGTCATCTCTCGAGTTTGCACAGCCCTGTGTTTTTGTTAAACAGTTGCCTGGACCTATTCTCTGCGCCTCCCTGAGCTAACAGGGAGGACCCCTTATCCCGAAGTTACGGGGTCAGTTTGCCTAGTTCCTTAACCATGAATCTCTCAACGCCTGAGTATGTTCTACCCGACCACGTGTGTCCGTTTGCGGTACGGGTTGCGTGAACATGAGCTTAGCGGATTTTCTCGGGAGTATGGTTACCTCTGCTGTCGGACCCTCCCGGGGGAGGCTCCGTACTGTCGGGGTTCGTCTCGGGATGCGGATTTGCCTGCACCCCTCACGGACTACGCCCTTCAACGCCCTATTCCGTCAGGGCGCGAGAGTGTCACTGCTCCGTCTCCACGTCGCTGAACACGCAAGTCACGGAATGTTAACCGTGTCTGCCATCGCCATCGCCGTTCGGCTGAGACTTAGGACCCGACTGACCCCGGGCTGATTGGCATCGCCCGGGAAACCTCGGTCTTGCGGCGGGGGGGAATCTCACCCCCCTTGTCGTTACTTATACCTACATTTGCTTTTCCATGCGCTCCAGGATAGGTCACCCGCACCATTCGGCGCACATGGAATGCTCCCCTACCGATACTTTTTATATACAATGCTATCCCGCGTCTTCGGTATCCGGCTTATACCCGATTATTATCCACGCCCGGACCCTCGACTAGTGAGCTGTTACGCACTCTTTGAATGAATGGCTGCTTCCAAGCCAACATCCTAGCTGTCACCGGGACCAGACTTCGTTAGACTAACTCAGCACGGAATTTCGGGACCTTAGACGGCGGTCAGGATTCTTCTCCTCTCGGGGACGGACCTTAGCACCCGCCCCCTTACTGCGCGACTCCAGTCCGTGAGCATTCGGAGTTCGTCAGGTCTCGATAGGCGGTGAAGCCCTCTCGACCTATCGGTCGCTCTACCTCTCACGGAGAACATCGCACGCGGCACCTAAATGCCTTTCGGGGAGTACGAGCTATCTCCAAGTTTGATTGGCCTTTCACTCCTACACTCACCTCATCGGGAAGCTTTTCAACGCTTATCCGTTCGGTCCTCCATCCCGTGTTACCGGGACTTCAACCTGGGCAAGTGTAGATCACTTGGTTTCGCGTCTACCCCATCTGACTAAACGCCCTCTTCAGGCTCGCTTTCACTGCGGCTACGGGGCTGAGCCCCTCAACCTCGCCAGACATGGTAACTCGTAGGTTCATTATGCAAAAGGCACGCCGTCACACGCAGGGCGTGCTCCGACCGCTTGTAGGCGGATGGTTTCAGGAACTGTTTCACTCCCCTCGCCGGGGTGCTTTTCACCTTTCCCTCACGGTACTCGTACACTATCGGTCTCACGGGAGTATTTAGCCTTGCCGGATGGTCCCGGCGGATTCACACAGGATTTCACGTGTCCCGCGCTACTCAGGATACCGCTACGCTCCCTCGGGCTTCGAGTACAGGCCTGTCACCTTGTACCGGGATTCTTTCCAGAATCTTCCTCTCGCCTCCGGGATGCGCCCCCGCGGTCCTACAACCCCCGCAGCGCGTCGCCACGCCGCGGGTTTGGGCTGCTCCCCGTTCGCTCGCCACTACTGGGGGAATCATTGAATTATTTTCTTTTCCTGCAGGTACTAAGATGTTTCAGTTCCCTGCGTTGGCCTCCCGGCAGCCGCCGGGATGGCATCCCTCCAGGATGCCGGGTTGTCCCATTCGGAAATCCCGGGATCAAAGGTCATTTGCACCTACCCCGGGCTTGTCGCAGCTTATCACGTCCTTCATCGCCTCCGTGAGCCTAGGCATCCGCCATCCGCCCTTATATACTTTCTGCTCGACTCGGCTCCAAAAAAGGAGCGAGTAGCTCATACTTTCAGCTGTATCTAGAAATCATTTGCGAACACACTCCACAAAGGAGAGTGCGCCTTCGTCTTTACTTTACAGTTTGCTTGTGTCAATATGTCAAAGATCTTATGCCCAGATGCGCTTCCGCGCAGGACGGGCAGGGTGGAGAATAACGGATTCGAACCGTTGACCCCCTGCTTGCAAAGCAGGTGCTCTAGCCAGCTGAGCTAATCCCCCGGGGGATTCCGAAGTAGTCCCAGGCAGACTTGAACTGCCGACCTCCACATTATCAGTGTGGCGCTCTAACCAACTGAGCTATAGGACTGAGTTGGAAAAAACCGTGCGGCCGTCAGCCGGGCTTTTCTCTATTCGGTATCAGGAATACAGAGGAGGCGCAGCACAAGAAGGGAAATGAACCCACCAATGAATACCAAACGCAACTTCCGAACAGGAAAACTTCCCCGGAAAAGGCACCCTCTCCAGAAAGGAGGTGTTCCAGCCGCACCTTCCGGTACGGCTACCTTGTTACGACTTAGCCCCAATCACCAGTTTTGCCCTAGGCCGCTCCTGGACGGTTACGGACTTCAGGCACCCCCGGCTTTCATGGCTTGACGGGCGGTGTGTACAAGGCCCGGGAACGTATTCACCGCGCCATGGCTGATGCGCGATTACTAGCGAATCCAGCTTCGTGGGGTCGGGTTGCAGACCCCAGTCCGAACTGGGACCGGCTTTGAGGATTGGATGGAGCTCGCGCGCCACCGACTTTCTGTACCGGCCATTGTAACACGTGTGTAGCCCCGGACGTAAGGGCCGTGCTGATTTGACGTCATCCCCACCTTCCTCGCACCTTGCGGCGGCAGTGTCCCCAGAGTGCCCGGCATAACCCGATGGCAACTGGGGAGAGGGGTTGCGCTCGTTATGGCACTTAAGCCGACACCTCACGGCACGAGCTGACGACAACCATGCAGCACCTTCACAGATGCCCCGAGGGGCGTCACCATCTCTGGATCCTTCATCTGCAATTCAAGCCCGGGTAAGGTTCCTCGCGTATCATCGAATTAAACCACATGTTCCTCCGCTTGTGCGGGCCCCCGTCAATTCCTTTGAGTTTCACCGTTGCCGGCGTACTCCCCAGGTGGGATGCTTAACGCTTTCGCTTGGCCGCCGGAGCAAAACACCGACAGCGGGCATCCATCGTTTACCGTGCGGACTACCAGGGTATCTAATCCTGTTCGATACCCGCACCTTCGAGCTTTAGCGTCAGTCGCACTCCCGTAAGCTGCCTTCGCGATCGGAGTTCCTCATGATATCTAAGCATTTCACCGCTACACCATGAATTCCGCCTACGTTGCGTGCACTCAAGCCAGCCAGTTCGCGCTGCAGTGCGGATGTTGAGCATCCGCATTTCACAACACGCTTGACAGGCCGCCTACACTCCCTTTAAACCCAATAAATCCGGATAACGCCCGGACCTTCCGTATTACCGCGGCTGCTGGCACGGAATTAGCCGGTCCTTATTCATGCGGTACCTGCAATAAGCCACGCGTGGCCCACTTTATCCCCGCATAAAAGCAGTTTACAACCCATAGGGCCGTCTTCCTGCACCCTACTTGGCTGGTTCAGGCTCCCGCCATTGACCAATATTCCTCACTGCTGCCTCCCGTAGGAGTTAGGACCGTGTCTCAGTTCCTATGTGGGGGACCTTCCTCTCAGAACCCCTACTGATCGTTGCCTTGGTGGGCCGTTACCCCGCCAACGAGCTAATCAGACGCATCCCCATCCC